>JAVBRB010000038.1:0-39758 GCA_031548515.1 Rikenellaceae bacterium
AAATAATCTGAAAATCTTTTGGAAATCTATCTTCAGACGAAAAGGATGAAGAAAAGACATAATACAGACAAATAATAAAGAATCCCCTGCAGGATGATCTGCAGGGGATTTAGGTACCCGGAGCCGGGATCGAACCGGCACGGGCATTACTGCCCACAGGATTTTAAGTCCGGCGTGTCTACCGATTCCACCATCCGGGCATTAACAAGAATTTTAGGCAATGATCCTTGTTAATATTTTAAGATACGAGAGAATTTATTGCCTAAAACTCTTATTAACGGCTTTAAAAAGCCGTTATGCTGCGTTGTTTCCCCTCCTAAATCCTCCCCTAAATATGGGCGGAATTTGTCGCAGCCATTTGGCTGCTCCGGGTAACGCGTATTGAGGCATGCCTTAAAGGCGGTCACAAAAATACTAAAATATTTGTGAACTTACCTGCGGACGCTATTTATTTTGACCGAAACGGCGTTCGAATTCTTCTGTCAGTTCCCCGCGAAAATCGGGATGCGCGACAGCGATAAGCGCCTGGGCGCGTTGTATCAGAGTTTTACCTTTCAGTTTCGCCACGCCATACTCGGTCACAATATAATCGACGTCGTTGCGCGACGTCGTCACAGCAGCTCCCTGGGACAGCAGCGGCACGATGCGCGAAGCCTTGCCTTTCGCCGCCGTCGAGGGCATGGCTATAATAGACCTCCCGCCTTTCGACAGCGCCGCGCCGCGAACATAATCGACCTGTCCGCCGACGCCGCTGAATTGCTTAAGGCCGATGCTCTCGGCGTTCACCTGGCCCAAGAGGTCTACTTCTATACATGAGTTTATCGACACCATGTTGTCATTCTTTCCAATAACCCACGGGTCATTCACATAATCGACAGGCATCATTTCTATGTCGGGATTCTTGTCTACGAAATCATAAAGCGCACGCGTGCCGATCAGGAACGTGACGACCGTTTTTCCCGGATGCAGCGTTTTGCGGCTGTTGTTTATGATGCCCGACCGGATTAACCCCATAGTCCCGTCTGATATCATCTCGCTATGCAGGCCGAGATCCTTTTTATCCCCAAGGAACATTATCACCGCGTCAGGCAAGGCACCGATGCCCAACTGCAGCGTATCGCCGTCGTTGACCAGCGAAGCACAGTGGCGGCCTATCTCGCGTTCCACGTCGGAAATGACAGGGAGAGGGATTTCAGGCATCGGATCGGCGCATGGAACGATGTAATCGAACCTGGAGATATGCACCAGATTCTGTTTGCCATGGACATAAGGCATGCATGCATTCACCTGCGCGATGATGATCTTTGCCTTCTCGGCCGCTCCCTTGGTGTAATCGCAGGCAAGCCCCAGGCTGCAGAATCCGTCTTCGTCGGGCTGCGATACATTGAGAACCGCCACGTCGACCGGGATCTCGTTCCCCAACAGTCCGGGCAGGTCTTTGAAGAAAGCAGGCAGAAAATCGGCCTTCCCTTCGTTCACCGCCTGGCGGGAAGCGCCTCCTGCAAAAATGGTCATATGGCGGAAATGCTCCGAATTTTCGGGCAGCAGGTATTCGCCGTATCCAAGCGGCAGTACATGGAATATATGCACACCGTGGAAATGTTCTTTTTGCGCCACCAGTTCGCGCATTATGAGCTGTGGATTTGTAGCGCCATGGGAACAGACCACCCAGTTTCCGTCGTGTATCGCGCTTATCGCCTCTGCCGGGGTGGCGATCCTTTCTTTATAGTGTTCTTTCCAGTTCATAGATTGGATTTTATATTAAAGGAACAAAGATATGGTTTTAGCTCGTCCGCGTCCGGTTCCGCCGTTTAAAGATAACATTAAAATAACGTGGGAGCAGCCGGGGAGGGTTTCGCCGCGATCGCAGCCGCCTCTGAATAGCTTAGGGTCAGGCATACGCTTCGCCTGTCCTTAGTCCGCGTTATTAACGACTACCGTTTCGCTCGATGCTGGCTATTATTGCGGCTGTTTCCTGCGGATGGAACCAACGGATATTCGGATCGCGATGAAACCACGTCAGCTGGCGTTTGGCGTAGCGGCGCGAGTTGCGTTTGATGAGTTCTATGGCCCGGGCCAGGTTATACTCTCCGTCGAAATAGGCGAACAACTCACGGTAGCCGACAGTCTGCAGCGACGGCAGGCGGCGGAAAGGGTAGAGCGCATGGGCTTCGGCCTCGAGTCCCTGTTCCATCATCGCATCGACACGGCGATCAATTCGCCGGTAAAGTTCGGCACGGGCCATAGTGACGCCTGTTTTTATTATCCGGAACGGGCGTTGGGTCCTTCCACCTGTGCGAAACGAAGAGAAAGGTTTACCGGTCTGCAGGCATACCTCTAAAGCCCTTACGACACGCGCAGGATTCTGCCGGTCGACGGCCTCGTAATAATCAGGGTCCAGTTCGCGCAGTTGCCCGGCCAGTGTTTCCAACCCTTCCCGCGACACTCTTTCGGCCAATTCTTTGCGCAATTTGCTGTCGACATCGGGCAACTCGTCCAGACCGTTGCATAGTGCATCGATATAGAGTCCCGAACCTCCGACCGCGACAACATAGTCGTATTCTGAGAAAAGCTTTTCCAACAATGCCAGCGCCTCCTGCTCGAAGTCGGCACAGGTAAAACGGTCTGTAACCTCCCTGTCGGCAATAAAATAATGGGGAACGGCGGCAAGCTGTTCCTCCGAAGGTTGTGCCGAGCCGATCTTCATGCCGTGGTAGACCTGGCGCGAATCGGTGGATATTACCGGCGCACCGAAATGTCGTGCAAGCGCAATACCCAAGTCGGTCTTGCCTGATCCCGTAGGGCCTGCAACAACTATAAGTGTAGGATCAATAATCTTCGAAGCTGTCGGTTTCATAACTTTCGAAAGAGTCGAACTCGCTCATCATGTCATCGAAGATCATACTCTCCCCGGCATCGTATTGATTCGGAGCGTCTGCCCTGGAGAGCGTCACGCGCGGGTATATGATCCCGTCTTCACTTTTTTTGGCTTCGGTAAGCTCGAGATACAGGCCCCTGTCGCCGAATACGTCGAAAAGGAATATCAGGCGGTCGCGGTTCTGTCGTATAACCTGTCCCAGCACCATGCCTGACATTGGCACGGGGGCCTCCGGGTTATCTTCACGGCCCGGCTCCCGCATATCTTCACTGGTGAACTCACGCCCTTTTTCCCACAGGGCGTTCGACGCAAAGAACGATGTTATGCCGCCCTTGTCAAAACGAAGGTCGCCACACAGGAAGTCATTGAATTCGGCAAGCCCCATATCATAGGGAACTTCATATTCCCTGACGAAATAGTCGTTCTCATCGCTCAGCATCCGGAATCTGAAAATCATCGACATATCTGTTGGTAATTAAGGGTTACAGCAAAGATAATGAAAATATTCCATTGTGCCGAGTTTGTGGTGAAAATACTGCGCCACAGCGCCTCTGAAGCGAGTCAAACAACCAGCCAGCTAAAAAGGCACGAAGTTTGATGAAGCCTGATGCAACAACTCAATCGCATGAAAAAAATATTACTTCTGCTTATGTTGACCGGCATGGCGCCCGTCACGGCAAACAGCCAGGCTCTGATAGCGTTGGTATTCGGAAAGAAACTTGAGACAGACAGGCTTAAACTCGGGCTATTTATAGGAGAGCAGGGAAGTATGATAACAGGGGCAAACACCACGGCGTTCAGGCCTAATCTTTCGTTTGCCGTGGGAGCCTACACCGATATAAAAATAGGCAAGACCGACAAATGGCTGCTGCAGAACTACCTTGTTTTCAAATCGCCCAAAGGCGCTTCGGGACTGGACGTCGACAGTGAAGCTCTCACAACGGATCCGCAGATCCTGGCAAACATGGACATGATAGAACGCGACATTACATATTTTCAGATAACTCCCGTGATGCGATATTGCTTTAACCGCACATGGTCGCTCGGCGCAGGGCCTTATATGGGATTCAAGATGGCCGGGAACGACATCTATTCGGCCGAGGAGGACGACGGCAACCTGTCATACAAAATGAAAATGAAGGAAAAATTCACAACGGTCGATTTCGGATTCGCTTTCGACGTGCAGTGCCGGCTGATGAAAGGCAACGGACTGCAGTTGAATTTGCGGTACGAACAGGGAGTTGTGAATATCTACCGCAGCGACACGGGCCTGAAAGGCAGAAGTATGGCGTTTCACATAGGCTTGGGAATACCTATAACAAGAGCCAAAGCGCCGGCGGCAAATGCACCGTCCGAAAGTAACGAAACCCCCGCAAACTAAATAATTATGTTGAAAACCCTATGTCCGGCAATCGTTTTAATACTGTTCCTTTTTACCGTTCCTGCCTATGGACAAGTTGGGTCGGACGTTAAAATAACACCAGAAAACGCAGGCGACAGCCTTAAGCAGGCTGAATATCCTTACCTGCTCCCGTTCCTCGGCAAAAAGACCCAGGCGCGGGGATTCAGGCTGCCGTATCCATCGGGCATAATGGTGAACTCGTTCATCGGCACCCAGAAAATAAACATAACCGATCTGGAAGTGGGGTTCAACGGCAGCCAGATGTTCAATCTCGACAGTATAGTCGTCTTCAATAACAGCAAGGCCCATATACAGAACGTCAACGTGAGGCTCGACTTGTGGGTGCTGCCGTTCCTTAATATCTACGGGATCGGCGGAGCGACGTGGACACAGACCGAGATACATCTTGTCAGTCCGATAGACATGTCATCCACCGTCAGATTCGACGGCTATATTTTCGGGGTGGGGGCGACGCTGGCCAGCGGGGTGAACAGATTCTTCGCCGCACTCGACTTCAACGCTTCGTGGTCATATCTTGACGGAATAGAGGGAGCCGTCGGAGCGCAGATGTTGTCGCTGCGGGCCGGATACGCTATCCCGTTTAAACGCGACCGCAGCCTTTCGTTCTGGATAGGAGGCGGACACATATTCCTCAGCAGTTCTACGCATGGCACCATAAATCTGGGAGACATAGCTCCGGACTTCACCGGCAGCCAACTCGAAACCATAATCAACAGCACGAAAGCAGACTATCCGGACATGAGCGTCGCACAGTACGGGGTCATGAAGAAGGCCGCGCAAACGCTTTACGACAACCTGCCCGAGATCAATGACGAACTCGACAAGACGATAGTGAGCTATTCTCTTAAAAAACGCCCCACGCACCAATTCACCGCCAACGCAGGAGCACAGTTCCAGCTCAACCGCCGGTTCATTTTCCGGGTAGAGGCGGGATTCCTAGGCGGGCGCAACTCTATATTGCTTTCGGCCAATTACCGGTTCGGGATAATAAGGCCGAAATACGATAAGACCTATTAAAAATATACCGGATATGAAAAGGGTCCTGTTTATAGCTTTGATTTTGGGCGCAACATTTTCCTGTACCGTCTCCCGGGCGCAGGAAAAGAAACATTCGAAGGAAAAAGAAGAGCGTGTTCCTTTCAGGGATATCTCATTCCGCGACTCGCTCGACCATAAATTCGACATGAGCGAATTCCTGATAGATGCCAACGGCTTCATTCCGGTAATGACCATTATTTCAGAGCCTGCACTGGGTGGTTTCGGACTGGGGGCGGCGCCCATATTCCTGCGCAAACGGCCGCCGGTAATCAGAGAGACAAAAAAAGGCAAACGCCTCGTTCTGCCGATAGCGCCCGATGT
The DNA here is from genome assembly GCA_031548515.1 of Rikenellaceae bacterium. Classification (GTDB taxonomy): domain Bacteria; phylum Bacteroidota; class Bacteroidia; order Bacteroidales; family Rikenellaceae; genus UBA940. The sequence continues at coordinate 5,661 of JAVBRB010000038.1, forward strand.
AACTGCCGTCGGCGGATTCTGGACTCTCAACAACAGCTGGGGAGTGATTGCAGGGCGAATGGGTTCGTTTGCCAAGGGACGGTTCCAGTACAGGGGCGGAGGCGGATACATCAATATAAACATGGCTTTCTACCGCGATATAACGATAGGTGACTCCGATCCGGTGAACACCGAATTTGACTTCAACATAAAGAGCGTGCCGGTGTACGCCGCGCTTATGACCCGGCTCGGCTATTCAAAATGGCAGTCGGGACTGGAATACCTGTTCCTGTACAGCAATCTGAAATACACCGGCGACCCGCTGCCGTATCCCCTGCCGGACGAGTTCGCCAGCCAGATAGACACAGACAGGATAATAAGCCTGTTGGGCATGATAGTCGAGTACGACGGCCGCGACAACACATTCACTCCCGATCGCGGTATAAAATTCCATTTGGACGGCGGTATGAGCAAAACCTGGATCGGCAGCGACTTCGACTACTGGAGGCTGAATTATTATGCCTACATGTACCAGCCATTCAGGTTCAATATCATAGGGGGCCTGCGCATCGACGGGCAGCAGGGCTTCGGCGACACACCCTTCTATATGTTGCCGCATATCGATCTGCGTGGCGTTCCTGCAGGCAAATACCAGGGCAACGCCGATATTCTGGTAGAGGGCGAGATACGATGGGATGTAGTTCCGCGATGGAGCGTGGTCGGCTTCGGAGGCACTGGCAAGGCTTTCGACAAATGGAGCGAATTCGGGAAAGCCGACTGGGTTTACAACTATGGAACGGGATTCCGATATCTCATAGCACGCAAGTTCAAACTGCGTGTGGGCCTCGACATCGCGGGCGGACCCAAAGGCAGTTGGGGATATTACGTAACCTTCGGAAGCAACTGGCTGAAGTAAATTACGAATGTTCAATTGTTTTGCGAAGCAAAATAATCACCGACCGAGCGCCGACTGTCGGCCGCAGGCCGGAGGAGGCTTCTTGCGAGAGAGATAATCAAAAGGGCTGATTCCCCGGAACTTGCTTCGATATATCTAAAATTATTCCATTGAATACCTCGTAGCTTACTGCGAGGTAGTTTATTTGCGGGCGCGACAGATAGCCGTGCCTATAGTTTATATCCCGGCGAGGAATTCCATAGTGTCGCGACCGTCGGGATAATCCGTGAGGGATGGCCGTTGGGTTTCGCCGAAACAGGTAGCGCGAGGATGGGCTATCTTCCCTGCAACGCATTGTATTTCTCCGTCGTGTGCAGATATCCAATCCGCCGCTTCAGATGGGTTATCGTAGAATGAATAGTTTATGCGGCTTACTGTGGTCGGGAATTCGCAACCCTCGACCAGGACATTGATCCCACAATCGACGAATGCCTGCCCGTTCAGTTCAAGCAAAGCCTTAACCTGCCTGTAATTGTTAAGGTATTTCGGATTCATCTCTGCGGCATTGGCAGACAGGACGTTTTGCAAAGTGTGGATGTCATAATTCCGGGGAACGAAAACAAGGCTCACGTTGCGGCAACCAAGACCCGAATACGACATTATGTCCCCGCTAAGGCCAGCCAGTTCTTCCCGGGTTTCGGTCCCGTCGAGCACGGCCGTCGACCAACGGCTTCCACGCAGCAGTACAGGTATTTCCCGGTATCTCTCTCGCAGAGCCATTGCCGTATTATCGCCGCCCATAGCGATCACCGCATCGGGCGTTTCGCTGCCGGCGTATACCGAAACGGGAAGCCCGGGTGCGATGCCGAGCAGTTCGCTTACGATATACGACATCAGCATGCTGTCCTTCGACGACGGTTTCACGGCAGCGCAGTGTCCTGCAGCAAGCACACACAGCAAATCATGGAAACCGACAAACGGTATGTTGCCTGCCATGATGATCAGCACATTTTTCGGCTTGTCCACGGGAATGCCGGAGCAGGCGGAAAGCCACGTCTGCAAAGCATTGGCGGAGAGCATGCACTCCGCTATATTCCGGGCGGCGCGTTCTATTTCGGCAGGCAGGAACCACGGATTTGCCAAGGCTGCACGCCGTACGGTATCCCTGGTGCAGGCGTCCGTTCCGAACAGTGCAAGCCGGCGGCCCAGTTCCGAAAATATTCCGGTAATCTTCTGTTCCATGCTGCAAAATTATCCGTTTCCACTGAAATATCCCCATTTTTCGCACAACTTTTATGTTTTCGCAGCTGGAGATAATGACCTCGCGACTGGGGATGCTGAAAACATTGCCGCGGCACCCGATCAAACTCAACAGGATTTTTTTTTGAAATTATTTGGCCGGAAAGCCGAATAGTCATATATTTGTTTCGAAATACACCTCGCAGGCTGTCTGCCCACGGCCTTCAATCACAGATAAAACATACTCATTTCATACATTTATGCAAGACTCTCAAGCGCTTGAGGATAAAAGTTTGTCCGAACTGCGCATCATAGCCAAAGCTCTCGGTATTAAGGGGCAGTTCAAAAAAGATGAACTCATAGCCCGTATAATAGAAGATGGAGCGGCTTTGCCGACTAATGATACTATCGAAGAAAAAGCCGTCGAGGAGGAAGAACCCAGGCGTCGCGGAAGGCGTCCAAAAATAGGATATAACCGCATAGAATCGGTGGAGCATCCGTCCGTCGCACACGCCGGAACGGCTGTAGAACCACCGCTGCCGCATGTCCCGGGCGAAAAGGAAGAAACCGGAGATCCCGGCCAACCGTCAGGCGCTGCCGACGTAGCGGAGGGAGGCGGCATCCCGATAGCAGAACCGTCCGGGCCAAAGAAACGCGGACGCAAACGCATCGGGCAGGAATCGACCCGGATGGAGAAATCCGGGGAACAGAACGCCGAAGATGCAGATTCGATGTCTGAAACCCTTCGGCCGCACACAGGCGTAGCTGCGGAGCAGCAAGGAGGAAAGCGGGCATTAAATGCCGAAGGCGGCAATAATACAGGAGTGCCTGCGGAAACCCGGGAAATACCGCAGCGCAAAGATGACAATCGCAATAAACCGCAACAGAATCAGAAAAACAAGCAGAAAAACGGCAATATCCGTTCCCACGGTGAGGCGCGCGACGAATTTACAGGCAATGTGGAAGGAGAGGGAGTTCTCGAGGTAATGCCAGATGGATACGGATTCCTGCGTTCGGCCGACTACAACTACCTCAATTCTCCCGACGATATTTACGTTTCTCCCTCTCAGATAAAGCTTTTCAGCCTCAAACCGGGCGATACGGTACAGGGTGTCATACGCCCGCCGAAAGAAGGCGAGAAATATTTTCCGCTCGTCAAAGTCAACATGATAAACGGCCTGCATCCCGACCTGGTGCGCGACCGTGTACAGTTCGAGTTCATGACGCCGCTTTTCCCCGATGAGAAGTTCAATCTGACCGGCAACGGCCACAATAGCCTTTCGTCGCGCGTTGTGGACCTCTTCTCGCCGATAGGCAAAGGCCAGCGCGGACTCATCGTCGCTCAGCCGAAGACCGGTAAGACCGTGCTGTTGCAGAACATCGCCAATGCAATTGCAGACAACCATCCGGAAGTTTATATGATCGTGCTCCTGATCGACGAACGTCCGGAGGAAGTGACGGAAATGGCCCGCAACGTAAAGGCCGAGGTGATCGCCTCGACATTCGACGAGCAGGCTTCGCGCCACGTCAAAGTTGCGGAAATGGTGTTGGACAAGGCAAAACGCATGGTCGAATGCGGACAGGATGTGGTGATATTCCTCGACTCGATAACCCGCCTCGCGCGTGCCTATAACACCGTCCAGCCGGCATCAGGCAAAGTTCTCTCCGGCGGTGTGGACGCCAATGCGCTGCACAAGCCCAAGAGGTTCTTCGGCGCCGCGAGAAACACGGAAGAACGCGGTTCGCTGACCATCATTGCAACGGCACTTATCGATACCGGTTCGAAGATGGACGAAGTGATCTTCGAGGAGTTCAAGGGTACGGGCAACATGGAACTCCAGTTGGACCGCAAACTCGCCAACAAGCGCATATATCCGGCCGTGGACGTCGTCGCATCCGGCACCCGCCGCGAAGACCTGCTGCTCAGCAAGGACGTGCTGCAAAAGACATGGATCCTGCGCCGTTACCTCTCCGACATGAATTCTGTGGAGGCTATGGAAGAGATCAAAAAGCACATGGAGAACACACGCGACAACGAAGAACTGCTCGTCACGATGAATTCGTAACGGCATGATTCATAAACAAGAAAAAGCCTCTTCGGAGGCTTTTTTATATTCTGTATAGATCAGAACATATACCCCGCCTGCACGTAAAACACCGGCGACTTGGTTACATTGGACCAACTGAACGACGCCATGACCGGGAAAAGCCGGAAATCATACCCGTAGTCTATCGACGCTCCGAAAAAGTTGTCTCCATAGGATAACAGCGTTGAAAAATCGTTGTTGGAGAGCGCATAGTTGAATGATGCCGAAACATAATGCCTCGAAGCTATGCGCTGGCGAACCTGCAGCTTGGCGGAAAGAAATATGTGCGGCGCGGCTTCCATGTAGCTTATTCCGTCGAAAGGCATCTGCTGTGGAAGATACCTGCCGAAAAATTTGCCTCCGACCATGTTCAACATGGGAAACGGGATGTCGCTTCCCAGGAGTACGCGGCCGTAAAGGCTGGGAATCAATGAGAAACGCCTTGAAAGGGGTATCGCCGTCATCCAAGAGTATGAGATCGCCGAAAACGGAATGTGGCCGTTGTACTTCACGAAATTATCGGTATACATATCGAAACCCAACGAGAGCGCCGATCCGCGTTGGGCAAAGTACGGATGGTTGAGCGTTTCGTAGTCGACACTGGCATAATAGCTTATCATTCCCTCCGGCTCCAACTGCATCGGTTCGCCTTCGTGATCGAAGAGCAGATGGCGGAACGAATAATACTCGTATCTCAATCCGAGCGCCAATTTGAGGTTTTGGCGCAGGAAATTAATGTCGTTGAAACTCGCGGCGACAAGATTGTGGTCGTATGTCGTATTGAAGTACTTGTTGCCGTTGTCGTAGATGTTGATATTGTTGTGGTTGAACGTATAATCGAATTTAAAATAACTTAGCGGCGAGGTGAAGAACGAATAATCAACCTGCGCCATTATCCTCCGTCCCAGGCGGGCCGTCAGCGATGCCTCCATATGGATTTTTTCACCCAACCTGAAAGTGCGGTTGCCGATCGCCGAAGCGATTTCTTCGGAGTCAACGTTCACGCCGATATTCAGCGAGTTGTTCCTTTTTTCGTCAAGATGGAAATGCAGGTTATATCCGTCCAGCGTATCGCTGAGCGAGTAATATGCGTTCGAATATGTCGAGGTGGCCGTCAGTATCGACACGCAGTGGTTCAATGAGGCTATGTTCGTGTCGGAGTCCTGCTTCATGCGGCATTTCCGCATCACCCAATTCCTCTCGCGCGGCTCCAGTTTATCGAAACTGATGTCGTAAACATGAAAATCCCCCCTTTCGTTGAGCGAAAGGTATGGCCCGTGCGGCGCGGGAATGAAATCGTCGGCTATCCCTATCGCCGGTTTAAGATCCAGAAGGCTGTCCCACTCGGCCAGTGCGGCCTCCTGTCCGCGGTGTATCAGACTGTCGAGTGCAGGCAGATTGAAACTGGCCGACGAATATCCTTCGACATTCACTTTCATGTAGACATCGGTGAGGCTTATGTTCCGGCGGTAAGTGTTCTGCTGCATTACCAGGTCGACGATCTGAGTCAATATGGCAGCCGCTCCCGTAAGTTCGTCCTTGTCCTTCAGTTCAGATTGGACATCGACGCCTATTATTATGTCCGCCCCCATATCCATCGCCACATTAGTCGGGAAATTATTCAGCATACCTCCGTCGACAAGAACCATGTCGCCTATGTAAACCGGCGAGAAGACCGCCGGAATGGCCATGCTGGCCCTCATGGCGGTCGACAGCACCCCCTCCTTAAACACGACGGGCTTGCCGTCGACAATGTCCGCCGCAACGCATGCGAACGGTATGGGAAGGTCCCTGAAATTTATCGAATCATGGTATCCCACCATCAGATCATTGAAAAGCATTTCCAGATTGGCGCCGTTTATAAGTCCGCCGAAGCCCTCCATACGCTTGCCGAACGTCAGCGAAACAAGGTATTTGGAGTCTGTTTCTTTCTGTGAAAAAGTCCGGTAACGGCGTTCCGATCTGTCGCTGAGCAATAAATTCCAGTCCTGGCTCATTACCATGCTGTCGAGCTGGTCTGGCGTGTATCCGATACAATACAATCCTCCTATAATAGACCCCATACTCGTACCCACTATCATGTCGATAGGTATCCCCGCTTCTTCGATGACCCTCAGGGCGCCGATATGGGCGACTCCTTTCGCACCTCCGCCGCTCAGCACGACGGCAACTTTTTTGCGTCCGGGATCGTCCTGTTTTTGGGCCGGCAGGATACCGGGAAACAGGAGTGTTGCGGCAAATAATATGTAAAGGATCTTTTTCATCTCGACATCATTGCAAATGTAAGAATATTTCTGCAATCATACCAAAAACGACCGCTCCGTAAAGCCGGTCCGTTCGATATTCGGGCAATCAAAATATTTACAGGCATTTTGGACAGTTGCAAACATATCAATGAATGTGCCGCATCCTGATTGCCCGTGTTTTTAAATGAACTGCCCGTTGAAAGCAGCGGAATCAGTCCTTTCAGTTACCTCCCTCGCAAAATGCATCCATCAGCCGGACGGATTCCATCACCACAAACACAGGTCCGGCTAATTCCACTTACCGGCGGAGAAAGGTATTTTGTTGATAAAATACCGCAGGGAATGAGGGTGCGAGCATTTAAATCACTATCTTTACGGCACACTGCCGTTCCGCCTTGCGGAATATGAACGGCTGTTGCATAAAACCAAAACCCGTGCTGCATGAAAACTTTTCTGAAACTCACACCCATCCTTATTCTAATGGTCGCCGCCGGATGTTCGAAACAAACGGCCATTACAGGCATGAAATGCGAGTATGCCACCCAACCTGTAAACGTGGACGAACTGTCGCCCCGCTTTACATGGATATATGCCGGCGACTATTCGCAAGCATCTTTCGAACTTTGCATCGCCACTTCGTCCGGCCTGCTGGCCTCCGGAAAGGCCGATGTCTGGTCATCCGGAAGGATAGAGAGCGGCCGTTCCTTTGCGGCATTTCCGGGTAAAACCCTCGAATCCGGAAAACAATATTTCTGGCAGGTCCGTACTTTCGATCCGGACGGCAGGGAACTGCTGTCACCGGTCGCATCGTTCCGTACCGCAAAAATGGAGGAGGCTGAGTGGACTGCCCATTGGATAACCGACGGACACGATATGAATTACGGTCCGTCGCCCATGTTCCGCAAGTCGTTTACAGTCGGGAAAAAAGTGAAACAGGCATATGCATGTGTAACGGGAGTGGGATTCTACGAACTTTTTGTGAACGGCAAAAGGGTGGGGGACGAATACCTCGACCCGGGATTCACGCATTACGACAAGAGAATCCTTTATTCCACCTACGATGTCACTAAGATGCTGGACAGCGGCGACAATGCCATTGCGGCGGTACTCGGCAATTCATTCTACAACTGGCAGTCGCAGTCGACATGGAATTTCGACCGTGCCCGTTGGCGCGACCGGCCGCGGATGATATGCGAGCTGAAGATCGACTACGCGGACGGATCTTCCGAAACAGTGGTTACCGACGACAGTTGGAAGACCGCGACAGGGCCATACCTTTTTAATAATATGTTCAGCGGCGATATCTACGATGCACGGCTTCTGGAAGACGGCTGGAACGATGCCGGTTTCGACGACAGCGTATGGAGCCAGGCCGTGGAAGCGGTTTCTCCGACCGAACGGCTTCAGTCGCAAATGATGCCGCCGATGAGAATAACGCAGGAAATCGCACCTGTCTCCGGACGGGAATTTCCGGGTAATATCGAAGTGTACGATTTCGGTGTCAACCTGACAGGTTTCTGCCGCCTGAAGGTGAAAGGGGAAGCCGGTACGAAGGTGAGACTCACATACGCCGAAATGATAAAGTCCGACGGACGCCTCGAACCGGGCAATATAAATATCTATTTCCATCCCGCAGATCCTGCAAATGAGGTTTTCCAGTCCGACGTCTATTACCTTAAAGGCGGCGGAGAAGAGGTCTTCGTGCCTAGCTTTAATTACAAGGGTTTCCGGTATGTGGAGGTAGAGAGCGACCGGCCTGTGGAAATATCGAAAGACGGTCTCACCGCACTGTTCATCAATACGGATGTCGAACGCGTCGGGACTTTCAGCTGCTCCAACGACATGCTGAACAAGGTGTACGAAGCCACGATGCGCTCATACCTCGGCAACCTGCACAGTATACCTACGGATTGCCCGCAAAGGGAAAAAAACGGATGGACGGCCGACGCCTACCTTGCCGTCGACCTCGGGCTGCTCAACTACGACGGCATCAAATTCTACGAGAAGTGGCTCACAGACATCATCGACAACCAGCGCCCCGACGGAAGCATCTCGGGGATAATCCCGACCGACACATGGGGCTATGCCGACTGGATAGGGCCGGTATGGGACGCTGCAATGTTCATCATTCCTTATGCTCTGTACAACTATTACGGGGATGCCAAAGGGATAGGGATGATGTATCCCGTATGCGAAAGATATCTCGGTTATCTCCGGGACCGCGAAGTTGACGGAACCGTAACATATGGGATCGGCGACTGGTTGCCGTGGAAGACGAAAACCCCTACAGAGTATACCTCCACATGTTTCTATTACTGGGACAATGTGCTTATGTCGCGTTTCGCCGGGATCCTCGGTCGTGACGGTTCGCAGTACGACGCAAAAGCGGATTCTCTGCGCAATTACATCAACGAACGTTATTTCGATGCCGGTAAACTGACGTACTCCAACGGTTCGCAGAACGCTCTCGCCGTTGCGCTGATGTTCGACATCGTCCCGGAAGAATACCGGGAGGAGGCGGCCGCCAATCTCGCCCGTATGATACGGACGAACGGTTATTTCATCGACTCCGGCGTGATGGGCAGCAAAATGATACCGCGTGCGCTTGCCCGCTACGGCTATTTCGACACTGCTTTTCGTATGATAACGCAAGATAAGGCTCCGTCATGGGGCTACTGGATACGGCAGGGGCATACGACACTGCCCGAAACGTGGACAATGGCTGAGAATTTCGCCGACGCGTCGCTCAACCATGTTTTCTTCGGCGATGTTTCGGCATGGATGACCAACTACCTGGCAGGGATCCGTTTCGATGAAACCGTCCCCGGTTTTAAGCACTTTGTTATCGCCCCCGTATATCCCGAGGGACTAGAATGGGTGAAAGCCGAATACAATTCGGTGAACGGGCCGATTGCGTCGTCATGGAAGAGGAAAGGTAACGAGGTAATACTCGAAGTCACTGTTCCTGCCAACACGACGGCTACGGTTGTCACGGACAGGGAGAATATCGTCAATGGCGGCAAATATTCATTCACATTCGTCCCGGCTACGGATTACAAATAAACCTCCTCGCAGCAAAGATACGAGGTATCGGATGGAATTAATTTGTGTTGTCGAAGCAGAACTTCGGGGAATGGACCCTTTCAGTTACCTCCCTCGCATGATGCCTCCACCGGCCTGCGGCCGATGATAGGCGCTCGGGCGGTGATTGTTTTGCTGCGCAAAACAATTCAGAGGTATTTCTTTCACAAAAAACGGGATGACGGAATAATTTGTGCCCGCATCGCGCTACCTGTTCAAGCTGCTGATGCAGACAAGACTTCCGGACTGTAATCGATGAATTTCCTTTTGTAATAGAGACATATGCCCTCTTTCCAGCTACAGCCTGTCTCTGTCTGTTTCTGAAAATCACAGAAAAGCAGAATGAGACAGGCTGTTTTGCTAAATAAACAAATGCCGTGGCGAAAAGCAAGAATATAAAAACAAGATACATTTAAGTTAATATTTATCCGAAATTCGCGTTAAAATATTATCTTCGCGTCGTAAAAACAATCTTTCAATAATGAGTTATAACATTAGCCGGATTTTCCAGTTCTTCCTGCCCAAAGAAACCAAATTCCTTCCTCTCCTTCGCGCCCAGGTCGACGATATACTCACAGCGTCGGACCTGCTGATCGAATTCACGAAAACGCCGAAACACGAGGACCGGAAAGTAATCTACGCCGAGATCAAGAAGGTCGAAAGCCACTGCGACCGCATCACCGAAGAGATACTCGACGAACTCAACAAATCATTCATCACGCCGTTCGACCGGGAGGATATACACTCCCTGGCGTCGCAGCTCGACGATGTTCTCGACCTTATCAACGGCTCGGCCAAGAGAACGGTTCTGTACCAGCCCGATGAGATGCCGAAAGCGATGGTCGAAATGGCCGAACACATCAAAATAGATGCGGAAACAATTCGCGAGGCCGTCGACGAACTGGACAAGGTAAAGCGCGACCCTAAAGTGATCAGGGCATGCTGCCGCCGCCTGCATGAAATCGAGAACAGTGCCGACGACGTATACGAAAATTTCATTATCGATGTGTTCCGTAACCAAAAAAATGCCATAGAACTGCTAAAGCAGGTAGAGATCATGCAGATGCTCGAAAATGCCACTGACAAAGCATACCGTGTGGCGGACGTGTTGAAAACCATCATTGTAAAATACGCCTGATGATTACACCTCTGCTGATAGTCATAATTGTCCTGGCGCTGGTGTTCGATTTCATCAACGGTTTCCATGATGCCGCAAACTCCATAGCCACTATCGTTTCGACCAAGGTATTATCCCCTTTCCTCGCCGTATTGTGGGCTGCGATGTTCAACTTCGTGGCCTTTTTTATCGCCAAATACGTCATCGGGGAATTCGGAATCGCCAACACTGTAGCCAAGACGGTCAACGAAGAATTCATAACCCTGCCCGTGATCCTGGCCGGTATAATAGCTGCGATAATCTGGAACCTTTTCACATGGTGGAAAGGCATCCCGTCGTCGTCGTCCCATACGCTCATAGGCGGTTTTGCTGGCGCGGCTATAGCTTACGGCGGGTTCAACGCGATACACGCGGCGGTGGTGCTCAAAATAGCCGCATTTATCCTGCTGGCCCCTCTGATCGGCATGGTAATGGCTATCATTATCACCATCATCATAATGAACATATGCCGCAAGGCAAATCCCCACAAGGCCGAATCGTGGTTCAAACGGCTCCAATTGGTTTCATCGGGGCTTTTCAGCATCGGACACGGTCTGAACGACTCGCAGAAAGTGATGGGTATAATCGCCGCCGCACTATTTGTGTCGGGCACCACCGGTGGCATAACCGACATACCCGTCTGGGTACCGCTGGCATGTTTTTCTATGATAGCGATGGGCACGATGTCGGGCGGCTGGCGAATAGTCAAAACCATGGGCACGAAGATTACAAAAGTGACTCCCCTGGAAGGCGTTGCGGCTGAAACCGCAGGTGCACTGACGCTGTTCCTGACCGAATGGCTCAAGATTCCGGTCAGCACTACTCACACTATTACGGGCGCCATCATAGGGGTAGGGGCCGTCAAGAGGATGTCGGCCGTGCGTTGGGGTGTGACAGTCAACCTGCTGTGGGCATGGATAATTACCATACCCATAAGCGCACTGCTCGCCGCAGGGATTTACTACCTGATCCGGATTTTCATCTGAGCAACATCCTGAAAAAAGCCGCTAAAAAGATCAGGGAGTCCTCCGGACGGGACTCCCTGATCTTTTTTCATTCGTGCGGATATCAGAACCCGATCCTCGAAATATAATCGAATACCCCGCTCGCGACGCCGATCGCCAACATACCCGCGACGCACATCACAAGGCTCACGCGGTTGTAGCCGTCGGTTTTGAAATGCCCGACCGCATCGTCTCCCGCAGGGGTGATGAACATAGCCTTGACGATTCGCAGGTAGTAATACAACGAAACCACGGTATTGATAAGCGCGATAAAGACCAGTATGTAGTCTCCTTCGCGCGCGGCGGCGGCAAAGATAAAAAATTTGCTGAAGAAGCCACCGAGAGGAGGTATACCTGCAAGAGAGAATACCGCCAACATCATCACCAGCGCCAGTTTCGGATTCGATTTGTAGAGGCCGTTACAGGCGGCGATGTCAGTCCGTCCCGACTGGTTCTCGACGGCTGTAATCACTCCGAAAGCCGCGAGGTTCGAGAATACGTAAACCAGTACGAAATAGACAGTGGCGGTAAGCCCCGCTTCGGTGCCGTGCAGGACACCGAGCATGATGTAGCCCGCCTGTGAGATCGACGAATAAGCGAAGAAGCGCTTTATATCTTTCTGGCCTATGGCGAGGATATTTCCTAAAACAATGGTGGCCACGGTAAGCGCCCATAGCATGTAATACCAGATGCGTTCCAGGTCGGCAAAAACATGGTGCAGCGTAACAATCAGAGCGAACACTGCGGCGGCTTTCGACACGACCGACAAATACGCTGTTGTCGCAGTGGGCGAGCCTTCGTAGACGTCGGGCGCCCACATGTGGAACGGCACCAGGGAAATCTTGAACGCCAACCCAGAGAAAAAGAACACGAAACCGAGAACAGTCATAGGCTCGACAGCTATCTTAAGGCTCATGTCAGTGAAATACATCGTCCCGGTCGCCCCGTACAGGTATGAAATACCAAACATCATGATTCCCGAAGAAAGGGCCGTCATAAGGATATATTTAGCTCCGGCTTCGGCCGATTTCTCCTTGTATTTGTCATATGCCACAAGGCATGCGGCAGGAAGCGAAGCGGTTTCTATGCCGATGTACAGCAACATGAAGTTGCCGGCGGAAACCATCAGGTACATTCCGAACAGCGTCGCCATTGCCACGACATAGAATTCACCCTCGCGGATCCTGTTCTCTTCCTTGCGCAGCCATCCTGCAGCCTGCAGGAACACTACCAGCGTGGCCACGTTGAGAACGTTCTTCATAAGAGTCGTAAGGTCATTTGTGACGTACATCCCGCCGAAAGCCTCGCCATAACATGGAAACATGAATCCCGCCACGGTCTGCATCGCCATCAGTCCTATCGCCAGCGGTCTGAACCACTTCATAGCGGTCGTATTGCCGGCGAATATATCGTAAACGAGCAGGATCAGGAAGATTGCCAGCAGCCCCAGTTCCTGCCTTATCATTAAGAAATTACCAAAGTCCATAACTCAAAAAATATTTATATGTTTCAGGCTGTCCCAGATTATTTCCTGCACGCCAGAAGGCCACACTCCGATAGTCACGATGCCCGCAATGAGCACGACCGCCGCTACCTGCTCGTACCATCTTGCGTCGCCGAGCTTCAGGTGTTCGGGATTCACAACGGGACCGAAAAGTATCCTGCCCACCGTGCGCAGTATGTAGACCGCCGTAACGACAATTGATGTCGCCGCGACTATGGTAAGTATCCGGTGGAACAGGTCGGCGTGTTGGAACGAACCTATGAAAACGGTCATTTCGGCAACGAAACCGCTAAGTCCCGGAAGCCCGAGCGAAGCGAACCCGGCAATTACGTAGCACACCGACGCTATGGGCATAATGCGCATCAGTCCACCCATTTCACGGATATCGCGGGTATGGGTGCGGCTATAGATGACTCCGATCAGCGAGAAGAACAGCGCAGTCATAAGCCCGTGTGAGAGCATCTGCATCACAGCACCCGTCGTAGCGGTTTCGTTGAGCATAAGTATGGCGAAAAGTACCAGCCCGCAGTGGCTCACGGAGGAGTAGGCATTGATGTATTTGAGGTCGGTCTGTACCACCGCGCCGTAAGCTCCGTAAACAACGCTTATGCCGGTCAGAATAAGGAATATCCACGACAATTCGTGCGCCGCCTGAGGCATCAGGAATATCGCAACGCGGAAACAGCCGTACCCCCCCAGTTTCATCAGCACCCCTGCATGCAGCATCGATACCGAAGTAGGAGCGGCGGCATGGCCGTCGGGCGACCACGTGTGGAACGGGAAAAGCGCCCCGAGAACCCCGAAACCTATAAATACAAGGCAGAAGATCCAGTACTGGTGTCCCAGCGGTATGGTGAGATGCGATAGTTCCATGATGTTCATGGTAGTGCCGCCCGCCGCGAAGTAGATACCGAGAATGCCAGTCAGAAGCAGGGCCGAGCCGGCCATGAGCATAAGCGTCAGCTTCATCGCGGCATACTCTTTTTTACCCGTACCCCAAACGCCTATCAGCAGGAACATCGGGATGAGTGCCACCTCGTAGAACATGAACATGGTGAACAGGTCGAGCGAAATGAAGTAACCGAACACGCCTATAGCCAGCAGACAGTACCATGCAAAAAAGTCGCGCTCCATGTTCCATGACGAAAATACCCCGCAGAATGCCACTACAGCCGACAGCATGAGCATCAGCACCGAAATACCATCTACGCCCACCGCATAATGAATGTTGAGAGGCGCATACCATACCGCATCGGCCGTTAGAAGCATAGCCTCGCCGGAAACAGCCCGCTGCTGCAGAAACATCGCCGTCACCACAGCCACCGCCACGAGCAGCAGTCCGAAACCTGTGACCGCCACCGTCCGCACATACGTCTGGTTACGGCTTACGAACAGCGCCAGAAGCATTGCAAGCGGAATTATAACCAATATTGAAAGTATATTCATATTCCCTCAGGTTTTACAGATACAACATTACGACAGTGATGATGAGCACTGAAACGACGAACACAATGGCGTAGGTTTGCACCTTGCCCGACTGCGTGACCTTGAGCGCTTCCGATGCCTTCTCGGTCCCGGTCCCGAGAGCATCTATCCCGCCATCGATAATGCGCTTGTCGAACCAGGCTATCGGGTCGCTCACAAAACGGAAAATTATCTTTTTGGTGACGAACTGCCATACTTCGTCGATATAGAACTTATTTGAAGCTGCACGCCAGAAACCGGCAGACTTTGCCGCCATGCGTGCAGGAAGGTCGCTCTCTTTCTTATATAACCTCATAGCTACCAATATCCCGATCGCACCGATAGCGACGCTCGCACCTGCTATCCACCAGTTTATGTGAATGGAGTAGGGGATTCCGTCGGGACTGACGAACCTGGAGAACGGGATTAAGCCTGTCACACAGGTCAACACTGCAAGGAAGATCAGCGGTGCGGTCATCGCGGCCGGAGCTTCGTGCGGTGTATGATCGTATTTGCGGTCGGCACCCCAGAATATGCGGAAATACAGCCGGAACATATAGAAAGCCGTGAGGCCCGCCACTATCCACATCGTCGCGAATATCACCTTGTCGTGGTGGAAAGCCGCCGACAGTATTTCGTCCTTGCTGAAAAATCCCGAGAATGGCGGAATACCCGCGATAGAAAGGCAGGCTATGAGGAATGTCGCGTGTGTTATGGGCATAAATTTGCGCAGTCCGCCCATCTGCTCCATTTCGTTGCTATGGACGGCATGGATTACCGCACCCGCTCCCAGGAACAGCAGCGCCTTGAAGAACGCATGGGTGAAGAGGTGGAACATCGACGCGGTGTAGCCCTCTCCTGCATGTCCGCCCATGCCGGAAACACCCAACGCGACCATCATATATGCTATCTGCGAAATGGTCGAGAATGCCAGCACGCGTTTTATATCGGTCTGGGTTATTGCAATCACGGCAGCGAACAGCGCTGTAAAGGCTCCCACATATGTTATCAGGGTCAGTACATCGGGCGCGGCGAAAATATACACGGGAAACATCCTGGCGATGAGGAACACCCCGGCGACCACCATCGTGGCGGCATGGATCAGAGCCGAAACCGGCGTCGGACCTTCCATGGCATCCGGAAGCCATATATGCAGCGGGAACATGGCCGACTTACCGGCCGCTCCCATGAACAGCAACACGCCGGCCCATGTGGCCGCCGACAGTCCCAGGAACGAACTCCCTGCCATCGAAGTGACGGCAAGAGAAGCGTCGTTAGCCGTTATCATCCCGAAATCGAACGTTCCGGTGTAGAACGACAGTACCAGTATGCCTATAAGGAAGCCCAGGTCGGCGAAGCGGGTGACTATAAAAGCCTTTTTGGATGCCGCCACGGCCGACGGTTTCGTGTAATAAAACCCGATAAGCAGATAGGATGAAGCGCCCACGAGTTCCCAGAAAATATACATCTGGAAAATATTTGTCGCGACGACCAGTCCCAGCATCGAGAAACTGAACAGCGACAGGAAAGCGTAGTAGCGCTGAAACCCGCGCTCACCCTTCATGTAGCCGAGGCTGTAGATGTGCACCATCAGCGAAACCGTCGTGATCACCACGAGCATCATCACTGAAATAGGATCCAACAGCACGCCCAGGTCGATATGCAGTTTGTCATTGAAGCGCAGCCACTCGGCCGACACGGCTGTCACGGCATCGTATCCGCAGCCAGTAAGTCCGCCTTCAAAGAAGTATTTCCAGGCCGCTGCATACGACATCGCAGCCGAAGCGGCCATGCCGAGAGTACCCGTTATACCCGCTGCGCGCGGCGACAGCCATTTGCTTCCCAATCCGAGGAGCAGGAACATGACCAACGGCACGAGAATTATAAAAGCAGTAAATCCCATAGCTTCCTAATGGTTAAGTTTGTCGATGTGGCGTACGTCGATGTTCTTAGCCACACGGAATACGTTTATAATAATGGCAATGGCCACTGCCGTTTCCGCCGCCGAAATGGCGATCCCGAAAAGACTGAATAACATCCCTTCCATATGTTCCGGATAGAGATAACGGTTAAATACACTGAAGTTGATCTCCACAGAGTTGAGTATCAGCTCTATCGAGATCAGCATCGCCAGAAGGTTCCTGCGGGTGATAAACCCGTAGACGCCTACGAAAAACATGATCGAGCTGACGATCAGATAATGTTCCATTGGTATCATAATTCCTTTTTTTACCGTTTGCGTGCTATCAGTATGCCGCCGATGGCACAGGCCAGCAGCAGTATGCTCAGTGCCTCGAATGAAAGCAGGTACTGGTACTTACCGGTTCCCATCAGCGCGTTCCCTATCTCCTTTGCGTTTATCTCCTGGTCGCCAAGTATGGTCGTGTTTCCGCCGTACAGAAATTTGTGCTTCATTACGACAAATGAAATGATGGCTATTCCTGCAATGCCTGCCGCAATTCCCGCGAAGACGCGCCGTTTATCATGCGGTTCGGTACGGTCGCCCCGCAAACTGGTCAACAGGATCGCAAATATGAACAGTATGAGGATACCGCCTGCATAGACCGAAAGTTGCACCACGGCCAGGAAATGGTAGTTGAGCAGCAGGTAGATCCCGGCCGTCGCCAGCAGGACGACCAACAGATAGGTCGCGGCACGGAGCATACGGCGTGATGTTACGGCCAATATCGAAGCTGCGGCTATGACCGCTCCAAGGATATAGAAGATTACAAGGTTTGCTGTTTCTCCCATGGCTTACGTTGTTTTAGAGGTTGTTTCCGGTGAGGCTGCGGTTTCTGCAGGTTTTACCGCCGTGATTGGTTTAGGTGCAAGAGACGAACCTGGCCGGTTAAGTTGCTTCAGCAGGCGCTCCTTTGTGAATAGCGAATGTTCGAACCTATTGACGAACTCTATGGCTCCGAAAGGACACGTCTGGGTACACAGCGCGCAGAACGTACAGCTACCCAGATCGTAGAGGTGTTTGTCGAGTACCCTGCGCGGCTTTCCGGTTTCGGGGTTGTCCTCCATCTTGCTGATGATCGTTATAGTCCCGTTGGGGCAGTTCTGCTGGCAGATCCCGCAAGCCGTACATTTATGATGGTTATTTTCATCGTGGGGCATCGTCAGCAGGGCACGGAAACGTTCGAAGTAGACTTGTTTGCCGCGGTTTTCCGGATATTGCTCGGTGATTTTCGGCCTGAAAAAATTCAGTATCGTGATATACAGCCCCTGCAGCAGATGCCAGACGCCCGCCACGATGTCACGTATATATTCAAATATCTCTTTCATATCGCTACAGTATTACCACGATGGATATCAAAATGAGGTTCAGTATGCATATGGGCATCAATATCTTCCATTCGAGACCAAGCAACTGGTCTATGCGGAGGCGCGGGAAAGTCCAGCGTACCCACAGAGCAAGGAAAATACAGATGAAGGTCTTGCCGAAGAACCACACGAACGACGGGATGTGGTCCATCGCCATGTTGAAGCCGTCCCAGCCTGGTATGTGCAGTGGCTGCCACCCTCCCAGGAACATCGTCGTGGCGACCGCCGCAACGATGAACATATTGAGGTATTCGGCCAGGTAGAAGAACCCGAACTGGATGCCCGAATACTCGGTATGGTAGCCCGAAGTAAGTTCCGACTCCGCTTCAGGCATATCGAACGGTCCCCGGTTCGTTTCGGCGTGCCCGGCTATCAGGTAGACAAGGAAAGCTATGCAGGCCGGAATGTGTCCCTTGAAGATGAACCACATGTCGGCCTGCTGTGCCACGATATCCGACAACTGCATGGTGCCGCTCAATACGACTATCACCATTAGCGACAACCCCGCCGAAATTTCGTAGCTTATGAGCTGTGCGCCGCTTCGCATCGCGCCGATCATCGAGTATTTGCTGTTGCTCGACCATCCGGCCTGCAGGATGCCTACAACACCGAGCGACGAGACCGCCAATACGTAGAATACCCCCACATTGAAGTCAATAGCCTGCAGTCCTTTCGCGAAGGGCAGGGCGGCGAAGGTGCATACAGAACCGATGATGACGAAAAACGACGCCATGCGGAACAGTACCCTGTCCGACTTGTTTATGTGTACCAACTCCTTGAGCAGTATCTTTATCATGTCTGCGACGGACTGGAATATCCCCCATTTGCCGACGCGGTTGGGACCGAGGCGGCACTGGAAAAATCCGCATACTTTACGCTCTACCCATATCAGAATAAGCGCCAGTACTGCATAAGCCGCCAGGATAACCACCCCGATGAGCACGAATTCGACGAACAGCGCCCAGGTTTCGCTCATGCATCTGTTAAGCGCGATGTCGATCCTTCCGGTTAAATTTTCAAAACTCCACATAGTTTAGTTATGAGTTATGAATTATGAGTTAATAAAAGGCAATCTTCAAATTATCAATCACCTGTCGATACATGGTATCACATAATCGAGCGAGCCGCCCAGCATAATAAGGTCGGCTACTTTGTTCCCGACTGCGATCTCCTTGAGCGCACCCACGAGTGTCATCGACGGCGAACGGAATTTCACGCGATACGGGCTTTTGTCGCCCGTACTGGTGATATGCACCCCGAACTGGCCGCGCGCGTTCTCGACGCGCTGGAACCATTCGCCTTCGGGCAGTTTCACTACCGGTTTTGTCTTCTCGGCGTATGGCCCTGCGGGAATGTTGTCCACCAACTGTTCGATGATGCGAAGCGACTGCTCGATCTCATCGAGGCGGACGATGTAACGGTCGAAAGTTTCGCCGCCAGTGCGCAGAACCTCTTCGAAATCAACCCTGCCGTAGGCTGCATAAGGCTCGGCTTTACGCATGTCATTGGCCCATCCGGAAGCCCTTCCGGCCGGACCGGTGATCCCAAGCGCAATGGCTTTGTTGCGGGACAGGTATCCCACGCCCTTCATTCGGCCCGTCGCAATAGGGTTTCCGGTGAAGAGCATATGGTGTTCTTTCATCATCTTGCGCATATAGGGAATAAATTCACCCACACGCTTCTGGAAGTTAGGATGGATGTCGCTAGCGACGCCGCCTATGACATTGTAATTTACCATCAGGCGTCCTCCGGCGGTTTCTTCGAATATGTCCATAATCTTCTCGCGGTCGCGCATACCATATATGAACGCCGTTACCGCACCCATATCCATACACATCGAACCCCAGCCCAGAAGGTGGGAAGCGATACGTGTCAACTCGTCGAAAATGGTACGGACGACCACGGCGCGGTCGGGAACTTCCATTCCCAGCGCCTTCTCGCAGCAAAGGCAAAGTCCGTGGCGGTTTATCGCACCCGAAAGGTAGTCGAGGCGGTCGGTCAGGTGCAGCATCTGCGGATATGTGTAATTCTCACACATTTTTTCAATACCGCGGTGGATATATCCGAAGTGCGGGTCCACGGTACGCACTATTTCGCCATCGAGCGAAACGCGCAGGTGCAACACGCCGTGCATAGCCGGGTGCTGCGGACCGAAGTTGATGACATATTCATCCTCTTCATATAGCATTTTCCATGTACGTCCTTCAGTACCTTCGGCTTCGCAGGGAACAGCATCCATCGATTCGAGGGTTTCGTTTTCCAGTGGAACCGGATTCAATTCCGGGCTTGCATCGTAGTCCTTGCGCAAAGGCCAGCCTTTCCAGTCGCCGCGCAGAAACAGGCGGCGCATGTCGGGGTGCCCCTGGAAAAGGATGCCGAAAAAGTCATGCACCTCGCGCTCGTAGACCCCGGCAGTTCCCCACACATCCCACAAAGAGGGGAGTACCGGGTTTTCGCGGTTCGCAGTCGAGGTTTTCAGAACGACCGTCTCCGTCAGGTTGCCGCGCGAGATGTAATAAATAACGCCGAGGCTTTCACCCCAGTCCATCCCCACGATATCGATTAGGAAATCGAACCCGCTTTCTTTCATGAATTCGGCCGCCTCGCGCACATTTTCAACGGGAACGGTAAAGACCTCGCGTCCGTCGGCGCCGCCGGCAAACTCTGGCCTGAACCAGCCGAATCTATCTGTCAGTTCCTGTTTCATCTGCTTCTGCTTCTAATAAGTTGGGAACATCTTCATGTACCGCCGGTTGGTCGGGCAGGCGGAAAAAATTCTGTACTTTTATCTTGCGTTCGAGCTGCAGCATGCCGTACAGTATGGCATCGGGTCGGGGAGGGCAGCCGGGAACGAAAACGTCCACAGGGATTATCTTGTCTACCCCCATGACGGTATGATACGAACTTTTGAAAGGACCGCCGCCGATGGCGCAGCTTCCGATGGCCATCACGTATTTAGGTTCGGCCATCTGGTCGTAGAGTCTCTTCAGTACCGGCGCCATCTTGTGTACTACGGTTCCGAAAACCATTATCACATCTGCCTGGCGCGGGCTGTTGCGGTAGACCTCCCAGCCGAAACGGGCGAAGTCGTAACGTGCGGCGCTCATCCCCATGAACTCTATGCCACAACAGCTGGTGGCGAACGTCAGCGGCCACACAGAATTGGAGCGTCCCCAATTGATAATGTCGCTGAGCGTCGTCACCACAACGTTGGCGCCGCCTTCCTGAAGTTCTTTGACATATTTTTCGAGGTATTCGTTATCGTTGAAATCCTCGTAACGCATGTTCTTTATGCGTGTTTTCCTGCTTACTTCCATTTCAAAGCTCCTTTCTTCCATGCATAGGCAAGTCCCAGCGCCAGGACAACGATAAAAAACGACACACTGATAAGCCCTGCCACACCGAGGTCTTTCATAACCGTGGCCCACGGGAACAACAGCACGGTTTCGACGTCGAACACCAGATAGAGTATCGCGAAAAGATAATACCCCACGCGGAACTGCATCCACGATGTTCCGCGTGTGGGGATGCCGCATTCATACACATCCCCTTTCTGTGCATTCGATGAACGCGGCGCAAGCCACATAGCTATCAGCAAAGCCGCACCCACCAGCACGAATGCAGTGATGAGAACGACAAGAAATACCGAAGAATTACTCATATATCAGAAATAATTATGTAGAATAAACCTGAACGCAGAACACGACACAGCCAAAACCGCACCATTTAACGAAAAAGCGCAGGAAAGAAGATCCCAGACTAGGTATTAAGCCGGCCTATATAATAAAGCAGACGGCACGGGCTTTGGTGCCGGATATTTGCAAGTATAAGAGAAGTTCCCGAATATTGCCCCGAGAGTGTCTTCGAAACGAAGGCTGCCACCTGACCGCAGGATTCGGGGCCATGCTTATAAACTTGCCTGAGATCATTGCGCTCATTGTCCTCATACACCGGTGGAACCTGATTTTGCAAAGGCACTTCGGATTCGCCATATGAGCCGCCGTCATTCTGTAAAAAAGAGAAGCCCGTATCGGCACTTACGGCACGCCCGCAACCGTTCCCGATAGAGTGTGCTCCGCCGCAGACCACGGCAGTAACTGCAAAAACAGCACAGACGATAAATTGTAGCAGCCTCACAAACATAACCTGTCAAAAAAGGACGGCCAAAGGTAATCATTATTCCGGCAACAGAAAACAAAATGCAATCGAAAGATTTCATTTAATCCAAAACCGCTAAACTTCAAAAATAAAAGAGGCCTGATTTCTCAGACCTCCTGTTTTTGAGCGGAAAACGGGATTCGAACCCGCGACCCTCAGCTTGGGAAGCTGATGCTCTACCGACTGAGCTATTTCCGCGGAATAACGGTGCAAATATATACAAATTATTTTGGGGGACACACGACCATCCATAAAAATCAGACTGCCGGAAAGATTCTCCGGCAGTCTGCAAAATATCAAATGAAGTCCATATTCCCTAAGATAAGGGGAAGGCATCAGACCTGTATAAGATTAAAATGAAGCCTGCAGGCCTACGCCCAGAACCTCCCTGACCTGGAACTTCGGGCCGCCGAGCGAACCGTCCTTGTTCACCGACTTCACGTTATCGTCGTAGATCATGTTGAGTGTCAGATTGGCCGACAGCCACTTGGTCATTTTCGCAGTAAGGATTATATCCCACTTCATGACTATGTTCTGAGGATTTTTCAGATAGTTGGAATAGAGGTCGAGGCGGCTGTAAATATTGACGCTCTTGGTTATGTCGTAGTTGAGTTCAACCAACAGGTCGGCACCGAACTGGTTGAGTATACTTTTCCCGGGGTCGACACCAAACATGCCTTTATTCGACAGTTCTTCGTTAAGTACGAAAGTTCCTCTCCACATGGCGGGCGAGAAGGTCGCCGTGATCCACGTTTTCGGCTTCCACGTTGCGCCGACACCGAGGCTGAGGTAGGCGGGAGCCATGAATTGCGACATGAAAGTTTTTGGGTCGGTACCGTAGTCATATCCGTTAGCAAACTGGGTATTGAAGTTCATAAGGGCCGAAAGGTACCAGTTTTTACCCAGTTCGTAACCATACATCGAAGCCAGATATATCTTGTCGTTGGTTTTCTGCGCACCTTTGGATTGCGAGTAATTCATCCCGTAGGCAAGCTCCAAACGATTCTGCCACAAATGCCTCTCTTTCTTGTAATTAATGCTATAATTGAACATAAGGTCGAAAGCCACGGATCCGTCGCCCCCGGCTGACCAGTTCACAAGGCTCACCTGCGACAGAGTAGCGCCCGCAACCCCGCCTTTGCTCCATGGCGAGTCTTCGACTGTCTTGGAGTCGTCCTTATCGACGGCTTTGATTGTAAAATCTTTCGATTTCATCGGACCGACCTGAGCCGAAACAGCAAAAGACGCGACCAACATGAACGACAGCGATAAAATGGTAATGTTTTTTTTCATAATCAGCTATTTAAAAGTTTATATTTATCATATCCGGTTCGTCAGCCCTTCAGGGCAACGCACATACATATAAAAAAGCACCCCGCGCCGACAGGGTACTTCCAATTATTCATATTGTCAGTACTGTTCGTTTTCGTCGGGGAATTTACCTTTCTTCACGTCGTCGATATAGTGGGTGAAAGCCCCGGTCATGACAGAATAGAGATCGGCGTATCGACGCAGAAAACGCGGCGAGAATTCATTGGTGATGCCGAGCATGTCGTGCACCACAAGCACTTGTCCGTCGCACCCGCGGCCCGCACCGATGCTGATGGTCG
Source organism: Rikenellaceae bacterium (assembly GCA_031548515.1). Taxonomy (GTDB): domain Bacteria; phylum Bacteroidota; class Bacteroidia; order Bacteroidales; family Rikenellaceae; genus UBA940. The sequence goes on from JAVBRB010000038.1 coordinate 29,411, forward strand.
GAATGCGGATAGCCTTTGAAACTTTCCCGCCGAGAGTGGCAGGTATTTTTTCGAGCACGATGCCGAAACATCCCGCCTTTTCGAGCAGTTGCGCATCGTCCAACAACTTCGAAGCTTCCTCCGCTTCTTTCGCCCTGACAGTGTATGTGCCGTATTTATGGATCGACTGCGGCGTAAGGCCAAGGTGTCCCATTATGGGTATGCCGGCCGAGAGTATGCGCTGGACCGACTCTATGATCTCCAGGCCGCCTTCAAGTTTGACAGCACCTGCCTCGGTTTCCTTCATAATGCGGATCGCCGACGCGAGGGCCTCCTTGGAATTGCCCTGGTATGTGCCGAATGGCAGATCCACGACAACCAACGCGCGCTTAACAGCCCTTACGACCGATTTGGCGTGGTATATCATGTTGTCGAGGGTGATGGGAAGCGTCGAGTCGAAACCGGCCATCACGTTTGCTGCGGAATCGCCAACAAGGATTATATCCATCCCGGCTTCATCCATGATCCTGGCTGTGGAGTAGTCGTAAGCCGTCAGCATGGCTATCTTCTCACCACGCTGTTTCATCTCCATCAGGCGGTGCGTCGTAACCGGCCTCAGTTTACCTTCTATAGACATCGCAATAAAGTTTTGAGAGGCAAATTTACAATACTTTCCGAAAGGCGCAAAAAAATGCCCATAGGACGACTCCGCCGCTTACCGAAACATTGAGCGAATGTTTGGCTCCCGCCTGTGGAATTTCTATGGCATCGTCGCACAGGTCAGCCACCTTTTGCTGCACTCCGTCTACTTCGTTGCCGAAAACAAGCGCATATCTAATACCGGGCTTCGGTGCGAAAGCATCGAGCAGGTTCGCTCCCTCGACCTGCTCGATGGCGACAACGGTATATCCGGCTTCGCGAAGTTCTCTGACGGCATCTTGCGTATCGGGGAAATAACTCCATACAACGGTGTCTTCAGCACCGAGAGCGGTTTTATGTATCTCGCGGTTGGGCGGCGCACCGGTTATTCCACAGAGTATCAGTCTCTCTACCCCGAAAGCGTCGCATGTGCGGAAAAAAGACCCCACGTTGTTCATGCTGCGTATGTTATCCAACACTACGGTCACAGACATTTTCGGCAGGCCTGCGACATCTCCGGCCGCAGGCCTGCCGAGTTCCTCATTCCGCAGTTTTCGCATTCCAGCCATATCTTTTTGTTTATGGTATTTCTACAGCACAAATGTAGCGAAAAACGGGCAGAAATTAATTCTGCCCGTTTTTCATCACGATCTTGCCGTCGTCATAACTTACGATTTTTTCGATGAATCCCCTGAATTCATCGAATTCACTTTTGCCGTAAGTGCCGGTCCTCAACAGCAAGCTTCTTTCGATCGTCAATACATTTCCGGTTTGCACAACCGTCATGCTGTATTTTCCGTATTTATTATCCAGCGCCACACTCGGGGGAGTGCTTTCGATCTCGAACGTCCCTTCAGGAAGTAAAATATTGGTTATATCCCTGATGCAATACCCTTCGGCGATTTGTATATCGCCTTTGCGTGCGCTGCGTCCGAATTTCACAGAGGCAGGTTTGCGGAATGACATTACGTTCAGGAACAGCCTGTTTCCTGTACGTGAGCCGAGCAGTGCCGCTTCGAGATCATATGTCACTACCGATTCCGGTTCCGGACTTTTTGTTTCGCTGTATGCCGTATTCAAAACGATGGCGACAGGAATGTTTATCTGCGATTTAATCTCGTTCATCCTTTCCATCGCGTTCTTCTTTCCGAACGAATAATGGTCTTCAAACCAGTGCAGGCGGTTAGTAGTCACTACGCGGGCTTTCACGCTTCCGTCCGCAGCCATTTCTACATCTGCCCTGCGGATTGAGATATTGAGCGAGTCGTCGTAGCGCGGCACCGTGATTACCTCGGCGGTCCCGTTCTTATAGACCAGACCGTTCTGCCCGACAATCGAATTATGGCGGTAGCCAAGCGGAAGCTCGGGATTGGTACACTCCAGCCACAGGGTGTCGGCGGCCATCGGCACCATCACGATCGCATGGTTGCTCATGGCAGGGTTGGCGAAATCGCGCGGTATGCTCCTGCGGCCCATGCCTATCTCCGTATAATAAGATTCTATACCGCACTCTTCGAGCATAGACCGCATATAATTCGACAGGGCCTTGCAGTCGCCGTATTTATTCCTGTACACTTCGGCGACGGACATGGGTTGAAAACCTCCGATACCTATCTGTATACTCACATAGCGCGTAGTTTCCGCAAGGTAATCATACAATATGCGTATTTTCTCCATATCCGTCTCCGCATTCGCCGTCAGTTCGGCGACCTTGGCTTTCAGTTCGGCAGGCATAATACTCCTGTTGTCCAGAAGTTTCCATTGCCACAAAGCATAGGATTCCCAATCTTTCATGGAACCGGACACTCCGTCGTATATAAAATAGTCGGGTGAAAAATACACTAAAGGAAATTGCTCATAGGAACGGACCCCGAAAGGCTCGGACGTAACGGGCGGCAGGTTTTCTACGCTCCACTCGTAAATTTCTTTCTTCGGGTCCTCATTTTTCATTTGCTTGCCGTCGAAATTATAGGCTTTTGTATAAAATTTCGTACCCTGGGGCACTTCCAGGCGGTAAACGGCTTTCTCGACGCCGACGGACTCGGCGGGCTGCGGAACGAACACCGGAAAACACCACACGGCATTTTTCGTCGTTATCTCCCATTCGTATTTTATGGTATATGGCGTCGCCGGGGTAGAGGGAACGCAGTAATGCGTACGATTGTCGTCAGCCAGATTCGAACCGGAATAATCCGAAAAGTGCAGTTCCGAGTTCTTGATCTTGCGAACCGGTTTGCCGGCGGCATCGAAAATCTCACCCGAAAAACCCGACAGCGAACTGAACATGTCGGTGCTTTCACTGAAGACGCCTACTGATTCCCCTCCGGAACCGAGCACCGTTACCACCAACACATTGCGTTCTTTAGATAACGCGGGATTTACATATTCGAACACCGTTTCGCTGTATCTTACGACGGCATTGCTCCCTTTCTTCACCTGTTCGGGAATGGCCGCTGCCGGATAGAATTGTGCTAAAGCCGAAGACGGCAACGCGGCAGCCGCAAAAAGGCATGCCAACAATCTGAAACCTCTGCAAACCATCGCCTACATCTTCTTTTTAAGTACTATACGCGAATTGTTTTTTTCTATCATCGTACCCATGAACGTATACAGGTCGGGATACTCCTTTGCCGTGAAAACAGACCTGTTGAGAGAATATTTCGCACGGATTGTTATGGTATTGCCGGCAACAGACGTCAGATACATGTAATTCAAACCGTCTTCACAAGCGCTCATCCTCAGCGGTTCTGGCATCTCCTCGACTTCGTAACCGTCGGGGACGACGAGAACAGCCGTAAGTTCGATCCTGGCAGGATAAGGAAATTCCACAGGCAGTATGCGTTCCTGCTGTGTAAAAGAACTCTTCGTTATGAACGGCACCACCGTAGACATGACGAAAGTATGCTGCCCTCCGTTCTCGGTCTTCATCGAGAAATCCATATGCTCCAGCACGGAGGCGTCATCCAATCCGGAGACCTCGTAAGAAGAGATATCCATGTCGTTTTCCGACTCCAGTTTCTCTATGTACTCTTCTTCAGATCCGGCTGCGCGGTATCTCGATTTCATTGAAACCCCCATGGCGTTGCCGACCTTGTTATCCATGGAACCGGTAATGAGTCCGTTTTCGTCGATCTGGCATCTCACCATTATCCTTTGCGAATTATCGGAAAGGTTCGTGAGATCTATCCATCCTTCATCGTCTAAAATGCCTAGAATACGCGCTCTGTCCACCATGAGTTGCGTAGGAATCAGGTTTAAATCGTTATTGCGGCTCGTCCCGTCTACGAACACCCGGGAACCGTCAGGCAGATAGACCATCAGGATAAATGTCCTGATATTGTCCAGAGAAGGGTGGGTGTAGGGCAGGCGTCCATACTGGCGGGGACTGAGCAATATCGGAGTAGTTTTGAAGCCTGCATCACGAAGGGCGCTGTTCAGTACGAAGTTTATATCGGCGCTGGATCCCGCTCCGTCGCCCAGTTTCTGCCTGATATTCTTACCAAGAATCGCGTATCTTCCATCCCAGTTCATGCGAGAAGTGACGAGTTTAAGGATTTTCCGCACCTGTTCCGCCGGATCTCCGCCTTCGGCCTTTATCGTCGCCACCTCGTCTTTCAGCAGATTTGTCATCTTGAGATCCTGTGCGAAATCCGATTTATCGAGATTTTCGTTGACCGACTGCCATGTAGATGTATATGATTCAACATATCCGTTTATTTCGAGAGCTTTGAACTCCAAGGTTATTTTCGTCCTGAAATCGTCCATATCCCACACATGCGACTCGTCCTTCAAGGCGGGAATATCCAATGCCACGCATGTGCGGACGTCGTCATAGTAACCGTCCATATTACGCTGAGACTGCTTTACTATCACCTGGTGATATCCCTGGGTGTTGATGTTGAAACGGAAATACTGTGGCGTTGCGACCTCCGCAAAACTGTATACGACCGGATATTCGTGCTGGATTTCTATCGGATCTACTGTCCAGTAATAATCCGACAGGATGGTGTATTTGTATTCCATTACCGTTCCCACGCGTACTTCCCGGATCGAAAATTTTTGAAGCTGGATATTTTCCGAGACCTGTTCCGTGATAATCTCTTTCGGACCTACCGCCGTCTTCACCATTTTTCCGTCAACATTATTGTACGCTGCCGCCGAGATTCCGGAAACCACCTCTTTTCTTCCCGTCGACGACAATGTATGGAACGGGATGGAAACGTCGGCCAGAGATACGCCTTCGGGCTTCAACACCTTTATCTTCACATAATAATCGCGCTTCTGCTTGATCATGTTGCCTTGATTGGAGGGCGTGATGATATAACAAACCTGGGTATCTTCATACAGGTATACGGCTACGGCCGATGTATCCCTGGCGTATGACGACATTTGCATTTCATAGTCGGTGACCTTGCCGAATTTCCGGCTGTAATCGGGGGATTGCGCACAAATGTCCGCCGCCGCCAAAAGCAGCGCAAGGAAAAGTAATCGTTTTTTCATGAATACAGTAATATGGTTAGTAAGTATTTGTAAATATAAACTAATGTTTCCGGAATTGCAAATATTCTAAAGAAATACTGCAACATTCTAAACGGACGGAAGCAATGTCTATTCACTCAACCACTCCTTTTGTAAATAGAAAAACAGAGACGACCTCATGCGGATGATCCGTAGATGACAAAGAAGAAACGGCCTGCAGAAATGCAGGCCGTTTCTTCTTTAAAACCTTTTGGTGTACATTCCGCAGGATTCCCTGCCTATCTTGGCGATATAATTCTGGTGGTATTCCTCCGCAGGGTAGAATTCGGTAGCTTCCGTCACTTTGGTCGCAGCCCTGTAACCCCTTTTGGCCAGCAGCCCTATCAATCTCTCTCCTGTGGCTTTCTGTTCCGGAGAGAGGTAGAAGATCTCCGTGCGGTACTGTGTCCCCACATCCGGCCCCTGGCGGTTGACCTGCGTCGGATCGTGTATCTCGAAGAAATATTTGGCGAGACTCTCATATGTCACTACCGACGGATCATAAACCACCTTTACAGCTTCGGCATGTCCTGTTTTGCCCGTCCTGACCTGTTCGTACGTCGGATCCGGGACTTTGCCGCCGATATAACCCGACTCTGCGTCTAGAACGCCTTTCACCTGCTGCATAAGGTGTTCGATACCCCAGAAACAACCGCCTGCGAATATGGCGGTTTCCGCTTTTACATTTTCTTCCATCTTCTTATCGTTTTTCAGGTATGAATTGCAGTGAAACCGAGTTGACGCAATGCCGCGTATCCTTGTCGGTAAATCCTTCGCCCGTAAATACGTGCCCGAGATGAGCGCCGCATGCCGCACAGGTTATTTCGATGCGTCGGCCGTCGGCGTCGGCAGTTCGTTTTACAGCCCCTGCGATCTCGTCGTCGAAACTGGGCCAACCGCAACCGGAATGGAATTTATTCTCCGAACGGTAGAGCGGGGCGCCGCACTGCCTGCAGTGGTATACGCCTTTACCCGTAAAATCGGTATACTCCCCGGAGAAAGGTGGCTCGGTGCCTTTGTCTATGATAACATGTTTTTCGAAAGGGGTGAGTTCTTTTGCCATATATTCGCCCGTATTTGCTCTGCAGCCGGTATCGGCGTGATTGTCAGCGCAAATGTAATCATATATTTCCGTATTCCGCAAATAAAATATCGTATTTTTCGCATATCGAGCCAAACGACTGCCTTCACTTTCACAAATAGAATATTTCATATCCGAAAACAACTATTCCAGTCCCGATCATTTGGTCAATATCGGGTCTGGAATACGGAATTATTTATTTACCTTTGTTAGATAACGAATCTCTTTCATTTTGTGAAAACAGAAAAAAGACCTTTGATCATAGGTGTCGGCGAACTGCTGTGGGATATGCTTCCATCGGGCAAAAAGGCCGGAGGAGCGCCGGTTAATTTTGCCTTCCACGCTTCACAAGCAGGTGCGGACGCCTGCGCCGTCAGTGCGTTGGGCGGCGATGCCCTGGGCGACGAACTGACAAGAGAACTGGACGGCAACGGGATCGGATACCTGATAGAAAGAGTGGAATATCCAACAGGTACCGTTCAGGTTACGCTGAAGGATGGCATTCCGCAATATAAGATAAATGAAAACGTCGCATGGGACCATATTCCGCTTACGGAAGAGATGGAACGGCTGGCATCGCGGGCGGACGCCATATGTTTCGGAACATTGGCCCAGCGCAGTACCGTCTCCCGAAACACGATAGCGGCGCTGCTCGATGCCGCAAAGCCAGGAGCCTGGAAATTATACGACATCAACCTGCGCCAGCATTTTTATTCGAAAGAATTGATAGAAGGCTCTTTGTCCCGCGCGAATGCTCTGAAAATGAACGATGACGAGGTCTCAGTGCTAAAAAAGATGTTCTCCATCGACATGGACGACGAAGCGGTTTGCCGCCGGTTCATGTCGGAATACGGCCTGAAACTGGTGATCCTCACGGCCGGAGCTTCATACAGTTCAATATATACCGCCGAAGAGACATCGACCATTGCAACCCCGAAAGTGAATGTCTCCGATACGGTAGGCGCCGGAGACTGTTTTTCCGGGGTTTTGGTCGCATCCCTGCTGAAGGGGAGGGGAGTGAAAGAAGCGCACTCGATGGCTGTCAATGCCGCGGCCCACGTATGCTCCTTTTCAGGCGCGTGGATTCCTCATATACGGCAATGAATTGCTAATAATCAAACATAAAAAACCATGAAACTACTGAAACCTATCCTTTTGACGGCGGTATTCGCCTTATTCCTGTCGAGCTTGCCAAGCTGCAAACGGAATGTCATCACGATGGAATCTCTTCTGGACGAAATGGTATCCGTGGAAGATATGTCACGTTTCCCAGACCCGTATTATGAGAGCCGTCAGGAAAGCAGCTACAACAGGCATTCCGTCACTCCAGGCACTCCGGGATGGTTCATGACGGACGATTTCGACGCCATGAGGATAGACACCATGGGAGCAAGGATCGAACGCGTGATGTTCGACGAAACAGGTCCCGGCGTAATAACACGCATATGGATCACCACCCTTGACAAAAGGGGAACCTGGCGCTTCTATTTCGACGGAGCGGCGGAGCCTGGATGGATCGTAGATGGTTACGATCTTATGAAGATCGGTATTCCCGGACTGGGCCGCGGATTGCTCCAGCCACACACCGGCTACTCCCCGGTAGAGAGCGGTAAAGGCGGAAACACGCTGTTCCTCCCGATTCCCTACGCCGAAGGGTGCAAAATAACTTTTGAAGACGGACCCGGCGTAAAGCCGACACCGAAATATTACGGGATCAATTACCGGAAGTATCCGCCAAAAACAAAAATAGAAACCTTCTCACCCGAAGTGCTGAAAAGGGCCGAAAAGAAGATCATAGAGGTCGACAGCCTGCTTCTGAACCCGCCTCCCGCAAAAACCGGGACGATACTGTCTGAAAGCAAAACATTGGCCGCTTCCGAATCGTTGGAAATCACATTGCCGAAAGGAGAGAACGCCGTATATGAAATAAAATTCAACGTGGGTGTCAAGGATACCGCAGTTTTCATGCAACTTATGAGGAGCTTGATTTTTTGCGCCGAATTCGACGACAAACAGACCGTTTGGGTCCCGCTGGGCGATTTCTCGGGCGGAGGAATGGGAGCACCGTATGTCAAGAGCTGGTATCTAGACACCGACGGAAAGGGAAATATCACTAGCCGCTGGCTGATGCCGTATAAAGAAGAAGGGATGCTGAAACTGGTGAACATATCGGCCGCTCCGGCGGACGTGAAAATGGAAGTCAACGTGTCCCCCCTGAAATGGAACGGCAAGTCGTTGTACTTCCACAGTTCCTGGAGGCAGGAAAGGCAGATCCCTGTCCATAAATACGACGAGCCGGAAAACTGCGCGGACTGGAATTTCGCCACGATGGAAGGGCGCGGCGTATTCAAAGGAGACGTGCTCTCCCTGTTCAACCACGCCGAACGCTGGTACGGAGAGGGCGACGAAAAAATATGGGTGGACGACGACACATTCCCCTCTCATTTCGGCACCGGAACGGAGGATTACTACAACAGCTCCTGGGCGCCGGTTTTTGTGTTCCATACTCCGTTCGGGGGTGCTCCGAGGGCCGATTTGGATAGCTCGCACGGATACAATACATTTTTCCGGACCCGCAATCTCGACGGCATTCCATTCAGACATAAATTCGTGTTCGATATCGAGATGATCGGTTGGCAGAGGGGCTTTTCAGATTACTCCACCACCACCTACTGGTACGGCGACACCGACACCAGGGCCGTCGGTACTTCCGGCGTCGAAGAGGCCGGAGTGGAATTGCTGCCTGCACCGCCCGATCCAAAAGATCATAAGATAGCCGGGAGCATAGAATTCGAGACCTTGACGCCGGTTGCCAAATCACCGTCCCTCCGTGTGGAAAAACAAAACATGGCGGGATTTCCCGGAGGAAAATGGAGCCGTGCGGAACACCTGCTGGGCCGCAGCGAGGCTATCGGCAACTATATCGAATTCGAATTCGACAACCTGGAGGCTAGCAGGTATCAAATGACGGCATATACAACCCTGGCCAGGAATTACGGCATTATCTCCTTTGCCGTCAATGGAAAGACTGCAAAGGTCTTCGACGGATACAGCATAGAGGTCAGGAATTCCGGCCCCGTGAATATCGGCACCTTCACTCCGAAGGACGGAAAAATAACCCTGAGGGTGGAAACCAAGGGAAGCAACAGGTCGTCGCAGGGTGAAAAATATTATTTCGGATTGGATTGCATACAGTTGACACCCGAAGGCAGGTAGTCAGGACAAGGCTTTACCGGGAAACCGCTCCGAATGGGGCGGTTTTTTCTTTTTACGATATGTTCCAGAGCGTGTTCTGAAGAGTCTGTCTGAAAAAGAAAAAGTCACTCTAGTCCGACTATATAATTGAAAAAAGAAAGCCAACACCTGTATTGTCAGGCATTGGCATGGATTTCGTTGCGAATTTGTCTTGGAATAACCGTGCAAAGTGGCTTTCGCGGTTTTTAACTCCTTATTTGTTTTTCATTGACATTTATTAGTAATGTTGTTCCTCTAATAATTCGACTTCCTATATCATTAAGCGAGAGGAGGTGAAATACTATCTCATCGCTCGTAATCATTAAATAAGGGCCATTAGTCTTCGTCGTAATTTAGACACATACTCTATGGTCAGACTGTCCGAATGTTGTCTTTGCGTTAAACCAAGAAGATAGTCAGCCAACCGTGCATAATTTTCTGTAGGAGTTTTGTAATTGCCCTCATAAAGAGTTCCATTATCATAGACAACCATCCACTCCACCTCTGTCCCATCATCGACAATCGTATTATCGACATAATTTAAGTCTGATGGAAGTAGTTTCAAGGAATCTTTTATATAGCCTGCTGAAATGGAATCAACTATAAATCTCACGCTCGGTGGGCGAAAACCTATCACCCAATCACCCAGATTTTCATCATATATTATCATTCCGCCACCAATGTCTTTGAATACAATCTCTGATATATTCTCGACTACAAATACGCTGTTTTGGTCGTATTGCGCACCAATAATGAGAGGCTCACCACCAAAGATAGCATAAGGATTTGAATTTTCGCGCGTTTGGGCGAAAGAAATCGTTGCGATCAGCGTCATAGCCGCCAACAAAAAACGCTTTTTGTTCATAACACAAGAGGCGTTTAAAAGTATGAATTTAT
>JAVBRB010000013.1:0-48928 GCA_031548515.1 Rikenellaceae bacterium
AAGGAGCGTCTCGCTGCCTTCTCCGGAGGAATTCCGGCGCGCCAACGGCCTCGACGAACGGCCTGTGGTGGGGCTTCTGGCAGGGAGCCGCAGAGGCGAGATATCCGCCAACCTGCCGCTGATGGCCGAAGTGGCGCGGAAATTCCCGTCGTACCAGTTCGTTGTCGCGGGAGTGCCGTGGATCGACCGTGCGGAGTATGAAAAACTGCTTGCCGGTACGGATGTGAGGCTCGTATGCGATCAGACATATGCCGTGCTGAAAAATTCGGTCGCGGCGATCGTGACTTCGGGCACGGCGACGCTCGAAACCGCTCTGATGGATGTTCCAGAGGTGGTCTTCTACCGCACGAACCCCATATACGCGGCCCTGAAGCCATATTTTCTGAAAGTTCCGTTCATTTCGCTGGTGAACCTTATACTGCAGCGGGAGTCTATAGCCGAGCTGGTGCAGTCATCGATGGATACTGCGCGCGCAGAACAGGAGTTGGCGGCGATATTGCCCGGCGGGCAGGAACGCGAACGAATGCTGGCCGATTTCGCCGAACTGCGCACTGTTGTCGGCGGTCCGGGAGCATCCGACCGCTTCGGAAAAAAAATGGCAGAACTGCTGAAAGAGTCTGCAGGGAATGTCATTCCGAACGAAGACGATGCAGATGCTTAACGCGGGTATAATGGTCTGTCGTCGAGGAGTAAACTACAAAATATCAATAAGCCGGAAGCGGGTTTTACTATAAGGAAGTTCCCTCGTCGCCGAAAATTAACAAACAACCCGATATACCGTCAAAGTTTCGGCTCGCTCGGGGATGACGCAAAAATGCAACTGAAAATGAAAATAATCTGCATAGCCCGCAACTACCCGGCGCATATTGTCGAGTTGGACCATACGCCGGAGCATCCATCGGAGCCTCAATTCTTTATGAAACCAGACACGGCCCTGTTGCGCAACAACGATCCGTTCTACGTTCCGGACTGGAGCCGCCAGGTCGACTACGAGTGCGAACTGGTGGTGAGGATAAACCGCGTCGGCCGCCACATCCAGCGGAAATTCGCCCATCGCTACTACGACGAAGTGGGGCTGGGGATAGATTTCACCGCCCGCGACATCCAGCGCGAATGTATCGCGAAGGGGCTGCCGTGGGAGATATGCAAGGCCTTCGACCGTTCGGCGGCGCTGTCGCCGCGTTTCCTGCAACTTGCAGAACTGGGAGGAGATGTGCAGGACCTTAACTTCGAGATGTCGCTCAACGGCGAAGTGCGCCAAAAGGCGAACACTTCCGGAATGATATTTACGGTCGACGAGATAATCGCCCATGTGTCGCGATTCGTGACGCTCAAGATGGGCGACCTGCTTTATACGGGAACTCCGGTCGGGGTAGGCCCTGTCGCTCCCGGCGACCGGCTGTCAGCCACGCTCGAAGGGGAAGAGTTGTTGGATTTTCAGATAAAGTAGGATGTTGCTCAAGGACAAATTAAAGGATAGGAAACTGATACTTGCGTCGCATTCGCCGCGCCGCAGGGGTATCCTCACCGAAAGCGGGCTGCCATTCACGCTCGCCGACCCTTACGAAGTTGACGAGGTATGGCCCGCCGGACTCCCTGCCGAAGAGGTCGCCGCGTACCTTGCTTCGCTCAAGTCGTCGATGTATCCATGCCATCTTGCGGGCGGCGATATTCTGCTTACGGCCGACACCATAGTGGTTTGCTGCGGCGAAGTTCTCGGCAAACCGCATGACCGAGGCGAAGCTGTGGAAATGATAAAAAAGCTATCGGGGCGGTCGCATAAAGTCATTACGGGCGTTGTACTGCGCAGTGTGGAGAGGCGCGACGAATTCAGCGTCGAAAGCGAGGTGTGGTTTCGCGCCCTGTCGGACGGGGAGATAGAATACTACGTTGACACCTGCAATCCGATGGATAAGGCGGGCGCTTACGGCATTCAAGAGTGGATAGGATATGTGGGCGTGAGCCGCATCGAGGGATCGTTCTACAACGTGATGGGGATGCCCATGCAGGCGGTCTACGCGCACCTGGACAAATTTGTAAATCAAAGGGACCAATAGATATGAAAAGATTTTTCACACTTGTTTTTATTGTCATTTTCGCCGTTCCTGTTTTTGCCGAAGAGGGCCTGTGGCTGCCGTCGCAGATCGAGGGGCAAATCAAAGAGATGCGCAAAATGGGCTTCAAACTTAAATCGACTGACCTTTACAGCGCCGAAAAACCTTCGCTGAGCGATGCGATAGTGATGTTCGGAGGCGGTTGTACGGGTGCGATAGTTTCGGCAGAAGGCCTGCTGCTCACTAATCACCATTGCGGTTACGGACAGATACAGCAGCACAGCAGTATCGAGCACGATTACCTGACCAACGGTTTCTGGGCCATGAGCAAGGACGAGGAACTTCCCAACCCGGGACTCACGGTGAAGATAATGATACGTATGGAAGATGTGACCGAGGCTGTCGCTGCCGGACGCTACAGAGAGATAATCGCGCAAGCGGAACAGGGCGGGCGCTACAAAGCCGAGATTAAATACCTGTACTATGGCAACCAAGAGTGGCTGTTTGTTTATGAAGTGTTTACCGATGTAAGACTCGTTGCCGCCCCGCCGTCGTCGATAGGCAAGTTCGGGGGCGACACCGATAACTGGATGTGGCCGCGCCACACGGGCGACTTCTCGGTTTTCCGCATTTACGCCGATGCGGATAACCGTCCGGCCGATTATTCCCCAGACAACGTTCCGTATCGTCCGGCGAAATACTTCACGGTTTCCGACAAAGGTTTCAAACCGGGCGACTTCACTTTCGTCTATGGTTTTCCCGGCACAACGCAGGAATACGTCACTTCGGACGCCGTCAGCTACATCCTCGAAAAATCGAACCCTATGCGCATCGACATGCGCACCAGGAGGCTCGATATTATAAAAGCAGCCAGTGATGCCGACCCAGCCACGCGCATAAAATACGCTTCGAAGCAGGCAGGCATAGCAAATAGTTGGAAAAAATGGCAGGGCGAAAGCCGGGGCCTCGAACGCCTTGGTACTGTCGAAAAAAAACGGGCCTATGAATCCGAATTCCGCGCCTGGGCCACCGATAAACCTGAATACGCCCATAGTCTCGACAAAATAAGGGCCGCTTACGTCGATGCGATCCCCAGATATTACCGCGCCCAGTTGTTCAGGGAGACTCTCGATGCAATAGAACTGAATTCGTTCATTAGAAGCATCAGAAGTACCCTTATTAAAAATGAAATTGATAATGAATTCAAAGGTTTGCTTCCTGGAGATATAGCAGCTGCAGAGGTATTCTACAAAGATTATGAGCAGGTGATCGACCGCCGTGTTGCAGCTGAAATGCTGAAGGGCCTGGTGGAATATTCCGATGCGGAACAAGTTTATATCAAGCAGCTTGCAGATTCGCTTGGCGGTTATGATGCCGTTGCCGACTGGATTTTCGACAACAGTGTATTCGCCACACGCGAAAAATTCTTCGAGGCATTGCGTGACAGCTCGCTTCTTGGCGTTATTTATTCAGATTACCCGGAGCCTCTACTGCAGGTTACACATAAGGCCTTGGACGTGCTGCGTCCTATGACAGATACGTCATGGCCGCAGCTAAGTTCGATCCTGTCCGTATCCCATTGGTACACCACCTACATGAAAGCCCTTATGGAATTCGATAAAGAACGCCGCTTCTATCCCGACGCAAACTCCACTCTGCGCATTTCATACGGCAAGATCGAGGGCTATCGCTATGAGGACGCCGTGTGGCATGACTGCGTGACCACCATCGACGGCATTATTGCAAAAGACAATCCTGACATTTACGACTACGATATTCCCGATCGTCTGCGCGAACTATATGTGGCGCGCGATTATGGGCGCTGGACTACGATAGTGGATGGACAGCGGACTGTTCCGGTCTGTTTCATCGCGTCGAACCACACTTCGGGCGGCAATTCCGGAAGCCCGATCCTAAATGCCCGCGGTGAACTTCTGGGACTGAATTTCGACCGCACGTGGCTCAGCACGATGAGCGACATAGAGTTCGATCCCGAGATATGCCGCAACATTTCGGTGGATATCCGCTACGTGATGTTTGTGATCGAAAAAGTCGGCGGAGCGCAGTGGCTCGTCGATGAGATTTTCACGAAGTAACCAGTGTACAGTTAGAACTTGTTTATCTCCCGGTCGAGCATTTCGATGCGGGCGGAGAGCCATGCCTTCATCAGGCCGATCTGCTGTGCGTAATCCTTCCCGTTCGGCCACCGTTCGAAATTGTAGCGCTGCGATCGCATGAGGCTCTGCGACAACTCCTCGATGAACGGGATTATCCCCTTGATGTGCCCTGCATCCATCATTTCGTTCCACCGTGTCCTATACCGTGCCCTGAATTGCGAATCGGTGTAGAAAGCGTTCAGAAAGCCGATGCCTTTTGTGGTTTCAGAGCGGTGCGGACCGTACAGGACCGCCAGATCCTTGGGACGGAAATAATCGAAACTGCCATCGGCCGCATATGCGAAAGACCAGTCAAAATCCCATAGCGGCCCGAAACAAAGTTTGGACGATGCATCGTACCGGTATATGAACAGGCTTTTCGGATGGCTTAACTCCGGGTTGCGCACTATCTCGGTAACGAGCATATAGTCGATGAACGAATCTTCGTCGGCGCAGTCCTGCCAGGTGCCGCTTCTCAATGCCGTTTCCAGAGCTTCGAAAACCGGTTCTACATTTACAACGGAAGCCGTTTCAGGGTCTTTTACCATGATCGGAAGGTTAAAAATGGAGGTACGGAACTTCGGTTCCCCGTCATAATATGTATCAAGTTCGGCAAGAAAGCCTCCGTTGTCTTCGTCTATGGCGACGCGGCCGGTTCCGGCTTGTATCTGTTCTGTGAGCTGGTAGTTTCCGCGGTAAGTGCCGTTGATCCACAACTCTACGAAGCGCGAGTTATTCGTGTACGGAATCCCGAAACGACGTCCCATTTCGAAGGCCACCTCGTTCATTATGAGTGTGGGATCCTGCCAATTTGCCAACAGCACCCAATTTCGAGCGGGATCCAGGCCCAGTACGGCAGTCGGGTCAGCGAAATGTATGCGCCACGGTTTTTTAGGCTTCAGCCATGATGAGTTGCCGCGCCCGCGTATCCCCACCTCTGAAGATATGCGTTGCCGCGGATCACCGGGGTTGTCGATGGTTATCCGTGCGCCTGTATAGACCGTCTTTTGTGTTATTTCCCTGCCGCCGTCCACATCTATACTGATTGTCGGCAGGCCGGAAAACATTGGCGAATCTATCGTGACAGTATATTCCCTGCTTTGGCCCGTATCCGAGATGACGGTGTAGACAACACTGCCGCCCGTGGTGTGGAAATCGACTGCGCTCGCCCCGCTCTCCTGTTCAATGCCGTTGACCGTGACTGTTCCTGAGGCGCTGAACTGTGGTACTATGGCTCCTGCACTCTCCAGCCATTCGGTCATCCTGATGGTGACAGCACTTCTATGGTGGTCGATGTCGGCTTTTATCGTCCTCTGTCCGGCCCGGATTGAAAACGATTCCAGCTCGCAGCCTGCGGATTCGTACGGATCGTCCGGGCCGCCGCCGCAACGCGCAAACAAGCATGAGACTAAAACCAATAGCAGCAGTGAAGTGCAGGTATGGCGCATATTTGGATAGAGTTACTTGCTTTCGTCCACCGGATAGTCGGTTGAGTAATGCAGCCCGACGCTCTCCTTTAACAGGCGTGCCTGCTTGATTATCAGATATCCGACGGTTATCATGTTGCGAAGCTCGCACAGGGATTTGCTCGGTGTGGTTTTCGTATAGAGTTCCCCGGTCTCCCACCATATGGTTTCCAGACGCCGCATGGCGCGGTCGAGACGCAGATTCGAGCGCACGATGCCGACATAGTTGCTCATTATCTGTTGCATCTCCTTGGCGTTTTGGGTGATAAGCACCATCTCCTCGGGAGCGGCCGTACCTTCATCGTTCCAGTCGGGGATGCCGTCCTGGAGTTCGACCGTACTCAAAAGAGGTGCGGCGTGGCGCGCGGCCTGGTCTGCGTAGACGAGCGCCTCGATGAGCGAATTCGATGCCAGGCGGTTGGCTCCATGAAGACCGGTACACGACGCTTCGCCCAGCGCGTAAAGCCTTTTGATGGATGTTTCGCCGTTGAGGTTGACCTTGATGCCGCCTGTGCAGTAGTGCGCCGCCGGAACCACCGGGATCATGTCGCGCGTTATGTCGATGCCGATCGAGAGGCACTTTTCGTAGATGTTCGGGAAGTGGTCTATGGTGTCCTGCGCGGGTCGGTGCCGGACGTCGAGGTAGACGTAGTCATCGCCCCGGATCTTCATCTCGTGGTCGATGCTGCGTGCCACTATGTCGCGCGGCGCAAGCGAACCCATCGGGTGGTAGCGCTGCATGAACTCCTCGCCATCCTGCAGCCTCAGCACTGCCCCGAAGCCGCGCATCGCTTCGGAAATAAGGAACGACGGCCTCTCGCCCGGATTGTAGAGCGAAGTCGGGTGGAACTGGATGAACTCCATGTCCTGCGTCACGCCTTTGGCGCGGTGGACCATCGCGATTCCGTCGCCGGTCGCGACATGGGGGTTGGTCGTGGTGTGGTAGACGTTGCCCACTCCCCCGGTCGCAACTATCGTGAACTTAGCCCGGAAGGTGTGTATATCGTTGGTCTCGAGGTTAAGCACATAGGCTCCGAAACAGACTATCTTTTTGCTGTGTTTGGTGACCAGCTCGCCCAGATGATGCTGGGTAAGCAGGTCTACTGCGAAATGGTTCTCAAGGATGGTGATGTTGGGGTGTTTGCGGGCCTGCTCCACCAGGGCGCGTTCGATCTCGGCGCCGGTCAGGTCCTTATGGTGGAGTATGCGGTGCTGCGTGTGGCCGCCTTCTCGTGCGAGTTCATAGGTTCCGTCTGATTTCCGGTCGAACCGGGTCCCCCATCCGATAAGGTCGCGTATCAACTCAGGCGCGCGCCTGACTACCAGATTCACAGCCTCGAGGTCGCACTTGCCCGCACCGCACACCAGCGTGTCCTCTATGTGTCTTTCGAAAGAGTCCGCCTCATCGGTCACTGAGCTGATGCCGCCCTGTGCGAAGCGTGTGTTGCTCTCCGTCACGGCCGATTTCGTGACTATTGTCACGCGGCCGTTCTCCGCCGCCTTCAGCGCGAAACTCAGCCCCGCCGCCCCGCTGCCTATTACCAGATAATCCGTATCAATCATACTGCAAAAATATACATTTTTAATTATGAGTCATGTATTACGAGTCATGAGTTGAGGTGTGCTTCGCACAAAATTTTAATTCTTCATTCGTCATTTTTCATTCACTACATTTATAGAATATAGGATGCGCCTCGGCAATCTCAAACAAGTTTGAATTGCTCTCAGCTTTCACTATATTTGCATCTATGGCAGATGTGGAAAAACGCTGGGAGGAGTTCTCGCGTAAATACAGGAATTACATAAAGCTCGAAAAACGGCTTTCGGACAACACCGTTGAGTCGTACATGCGCGACCTGGGGCAGTTCGCTGAGTTCGCTGCGGCCGAATACAACGTCGCGCCCAAGTGGGTGTCTGCCGCGATGGTCGAGGCTTTCATGGCATCGCTCTACGATCTGGGCGCCGAAAAGACCACCCAGGCGCGGATATTGAGCGGCGTGAAAAGTTTTTTCAACTTTCTGCTGTTGGAAGAGGTGATCGAATCGTCGCCCGCCGAATTCATCGAAGGGCCGAAGATCGGCCGCAAACTGCCAGAGGTGCTTTCGACGGGAGAAATCGACCGTATCATAGGCACGGTGGACGAAACCACCGATCTGGGTATCCGCAACGCGGCGATGCTCGAGACGCTTTACAGTTGCGGCCTGCGGGTTTCAGAACTTACAGGTCTGAGGCTTGGAGACCTGTTTTTCGATGACGGATTTATCCGGGTGACGGGCAAGGGCGACAAGCAACGCCTGGTTCCTGTAAGCGCCGCTGCCCGTGACCGCATCCGCAGGTACCTCGCCGTGCGTGACGGCCGCGGCAATATCGACACGCTGTTCCTGAACAACCGCGGCAGGGGGCTGACGCGTGTGATGATATTCACGATACTGAAAGAAGTCACTGCGGCCGCGGGGATAAACAAAACCGTTAGCCCGCACACCCTGCGGCACAGTTTTGCGACGCATCTGCTTGAAGGGGGCGCGAGCATCCGTCAGGTTCAGGAAATGCTGGGCCATGAGAGCATCCTCACGACCGAGATCTATACCCATCTCGATACGTCGCACCTGAAAAAGACCATCGACGATCACCATCCGCTCGCAAAGAGATGAAAGATGAAACAAGGATGCGGGCAAGATGCCAGTACTTGGTTTAGGGCCTTTCTTTTAGATATGCATTCACGACTCTGTCTACCGTTTCCTGCAGGGGCGTGTAGCGGAATCCGCACATTTTCGTAAGTTTTTCGCCACTGTAGCGGTTGCCTTTCAGCACGCTGTCGATGTTGCTGCGCGTGATGCTTCGGTCTTTCATAAGATGAAGTGCCGTTGCAAGGCGGATAAGGCCGTAAATGAACAATGCAAGAGGCGTTCCAACGCGGATAAAAGGCTTGCGTCGTCCTGCTGCTTCGGCCCCGAGGTTTATCAGTTTGTGTAAAGTTAGATTTTCTCCCGCGACGATGAAGTTTTCTCCGTGGGTATCGGGACTCTGCTCGACTGCGATACAGGCTCGCGCGACGTCGCGTGCGTCTACGTAGGCCATAACCCCATTGGTGTAAAAAGGTTGACCGCTCGCGATCATGGGTATCATCGCCGAGCTTCCGTTCGCAGACCAGTCGCCCTCGCCCAGGACCACGGCGGGGTAGAGCAGGGTAAGCGAAATCCCGACATCGGCGGCGCGCCGCATTTCGCAGTCCGCAAGGAACTTGCTTCGGGCATAGGCACTCCCGTGGTCTCCGTGGGCACGGTTGCCTTCAGTGATTGGCACTCCGTTTCCGCCGGGTTCAAGCACTATTATCGAACTGATATGGATTATCCTTTGCACGCCTGCCGCAACGGAGGCTTCGGCAACGCTGCGCGCGACAGCGACGTTGTTGTCTATGAGTTGCTGCCCGGTCATGTCGCCGGTCATGATAGTGGCGGCGCAGTTGAAAACAGAGTCTACCCCACGGAAAACCTCAGTGAGTGTTGCAGGGTCGGTCAACTCAGTTTCTACAATGGTTACAACGCCCTCGTCGGGCCATTCGACGCCGACGCGCCTGAAAGTGCGGCGCATGTTGTCGATACGGCCCCGGCTCCGTACGGGAAGGATGATGCCGGTGTAACCGGCTCGGACCATTTCGGCGACAAGATGGCTGCCGATCATCCCCGTAGCGCCCGTCACAGCGATTCGGCGTAAAAGCGATAGATTGTCCATAAATGCGAAAATAGGCAATTTCCCGATACGGCATGCCGTTTATTTGTATGGTTCTTACTTTTTTCAGATGCCCGAAAATTCCATTGGGCGAAAACTTGCTTTCGCAAATCCCCCTGGATTTCAGGGGGATTTAACTGACGTTTTCCTTCTTCTTGCGAGGCATAGTCCGCAAGCGGCCTTTGCTCTCGCTTCGGGCGTCGGTTAGGGGGTGGAGTCATGAGGATGGCATCGCAGATGCCTTTTTTATTTTTATCCGTTAATAATTATAGGTAAAGAACCATAGAAACTTATGAAACGGATAAAAATAAAAAAGGGTAAGCTACTTACATCGCACCGCTACGACCGCCTACCCTTGCTGCCTTCCGGCCCTGGGGGATTCAGCAGGAGCTGGTCGTGTAAGACTTACCCGGGTACAAATATAGTGCAAGCCGGGCGATAAATCAAATTTATTTGAAATTAGGAAAAAAAGATATCTTTGCAACATTATTCCGAGAGATGAAAAAACAAACACGCAATATAATCGTCTGGCTCGCAGCCGCAGTTGTGATACTTGGCGCCGCGGCCGTATGTTCCGTCTTTTATGTCGCAAAAGGCAATGCCGTTGTGAACGAAGGCTCGCTCTATATTCCTCGCGGGACCGACTACCGGACACTTGTCGACTCGTTGCGCGCCGGTGAAAAGATCCGCTTCATCAAACCTTTCGAAATGTATTCCGGGCGCATCGGGCTGACCAAAAATGTCAAGCCGGGGCATTATGTGCTGAAGGACGGCATGAGCATAATCAGGATAGCGCGGATGCTCAACCTGGGCCAGCAGACGCCGGTAAATGTCGTTGTGCGCAATTCTCGCCTGCCGGGGCAGCTTGCCGGGCGTGTCGCGCAGCAGATTGAAGCCGATTCAGTATCGCTGCACGCCGCGATGAACGATCCGGAGATACTGGCGGAATACGGCTTTTCGAACGAATTGGAACTGTTCTCCATATT
Organism: Rikenellaceae bacterium; assembly: GCA_031548515.1. Lineage (GTDB taxonomy): Bacteria > Bacteroidota > Bacteroidia > Bacteroidales > Rikenellaceae > UBA940. Next base: position 10,392 of record JAVBRB010000013.1, read on the forward strand.
CATTCCAAACACTTACGAATTCTGGTGGACGGTAACGCCCGAGGAATTCATCGCCCGTATGAAAAAAGAGTACGACCGCTTTTGGACGGACGACCGCCGGAATGAGTTGAAACGCACCGGACTTTCTCGTATGGAGGCTGTTACGCTGGCTTCTATTTTGTGTGAAGAAACACAGAAAACCGATGAAATGCCGGCTATGGCAGGTGTTTATATAAATCGCATTAACAAGGGAATGCCGCTGCAGGCCGACCCGACGGTAAAATACGCAATGGGCGATTTTACTCTCAGGCGCATACTTAAAAAGCACCTGCAAACAGACTCTCCCTACAATACATATATTTACAAAGGTCTTCCGCCCACGCCGATCTGCATGCCGTCGATCGCGGCCATCGATGCGGTTCTCTATTACAGGGATCATGAGTACATATATTTCTGTGCGAAAGAAGATTTCTCTGGCTACCATAATTTCGCCGAAACCTACGATCAACATCTTCAGAACGCCCGCCGCTATGCGGCCGAACTCAACAAGCGCAATATTCACTGACGTTGGCCGTCTTTCGGCATCTTTCCAAAGACACGACAGAATCAGGATGAAGTCTCTTTTCTTGGGTTTCAGTTCTCTTTTATTGCGTTTTGTGCAATTGTTATATGTGCCGTTACATTGTTTTTTCATATTTTTGCCAAAGCAGATATAAATACGAAAAAGACACCAGCTATGAAAGTCAGGGAGTACCTGTTGCAGCACGGGATCCGTCCTTCTGCACAGAGAGTGGCAGTTATGGGGTTTCTGATTGAGAACCGCACTCATCCTACTGTAGAGCAGATATATTCGGCGCTTGCGCCCATGATACCGACGCTGTCGAAAACTACGGTCTACAATACTCTTAAGATACTCGAGAGCCGCGGGGCGATACAGGCGATCGACATCGACCCGGTGTGCGAGCGTTTCGATGCCGATACATCGGTTCACGGCCATGCTTACTGCCGCGTGTGCGGTTCGGTTTCCGACGTATGGATCAAAGACAACAAGTTCGTAGCAAAGAATGCGCCTGACGGAATGAGTGTCGACAGCGTACAGTTGCTTTATAAGGGGATCTGCGTAGATTGTAGTGTCGGAAACAGGGCGCAGGCTTAACGGCGGTCATCCACGTAAACAAAACAAGGAGAACCTTCGGGTTCTCCTTGTTTTGTTTTCAGGCATCCTTTTTAGGCGCATACGATGGTTTTCCTGCCTTTTGCCGCGAGTTGTTTATCAAGCTCTATGGAAAAGTCGCTCAACACGTTCATGTAGTTGATGAAAGCCTCGTATGGCGAGCCGTATGGGTTGAAATAGGTGTGCACGTCGCCGTCGCTCAGCCACTTGGTCGCCATATAGTAGAAATGGTCGGAGTTCTGCATGAAACTCCACACGAAATCGAAGTCGGGATTGTTCACTGTTCTCACCTTGTCTTTCAGCGAGTAGAGTTTCGAGAAAGCCTCGTCCTGCAGTTCGTTGCCGAGCCATGCCGTTACGTCGCGCTCTTCGTCGGCCCAACTCATCGCGTGGGGAGAGTGAAGCACGGCTACGGGCTGGTACTTTTTTGCCGTTTCAGAAACTGTGGCGAATTCCAGATCATATTTTTTGCCGAGGGCTACTTTCGGGAGTTTGGCCATGAAGTCGAATATGCCGCTGTCAGCCCACTGGTGTTCGCCGAAAGTTTCGTAGTCCATGAACAGGTTGATAATTTCTCCGGGGATTGATTGTTCATTGAGCCATCCGGCATATTTTTCAGCTGTCAGAGGCCATTCATCCCATTCGCGGTTCGAGAAACGGAACGCTATGTCGTCGCTCAGCTTGTAGTTGCGCAGCAGCAGGCGCAGTTTCTGGTCTATTGCCCCGGCGTAGATGTAATTGGGCGATTTCCAGCCCAGCACATGTTTCGCACCTTCGGCCAGCATCGTCGTGAATCCCATCTTCGCCACTTCTCCGCCTATCGCATCGGAGTAGATAAGTTCCGTGTTGCGGAAAGCTTTCGGCTTATGTCCGAATTCGTCCTGGATCATTTTAGTGTGCGCCTTCACCTCCGAACGGAATTCGTCCATGTCGATGAGCGATGCCAGCGAATGGGCGTAAGTTTCGGCAAGAAACTCTACATGCCCCGTTTCGGCCAGCTTCTGGAACGAGTCGAGCACTTCCGGCGCGTATGCCTTGAACTGTGCGACGGCAGGTCCCGAGATCGAAAAAGTCACTTTGAAGGCGCCTTTATGCTCGTTTATGGTTTTCAGCAGCAGGGCATTCATGGGCAGGTAGCACCTTCGCGCCACCTTTTGCATTATCGAACGGTTTGCGGCGTCGTCCAGGTAGTTATGGCTCTTTCCCATGTCGAAGAAGCGGTACTTGCGCAGCCGCATGGGCTGGTGTACCTGGAAATACATGCAGATGGTCTTCATTTTATTCGAGGGTATTATTTATTTAGCTACGCTTTCGTAAACCTCCTTGACTTTTGCGGCAGCGTTGTCCCACTTAAGGCCGGTTACTTCTTCCAGGCCCTTGCTCGAGAACATTTTCGAGAGGGCGGGATACTGCACTAGGGCATAAATGGCGTCGGCCATCGCGTCCACATCCCAGTAATCCACCTTGACGGCGTATTCCAGCACCTCGGCTACACCGCTCTGCTTCGAGATTATGACCGGAACGTTGGACTTCATCGCTTCGAGCGGCGATATCCCGAACGGCTCCGACACCGACGGCATCACATAGACGTCACTCAGCGAGTACATCTTTTGCACGTCGTCGCCCTTCAGGAAGCCTGTGAAGTGGAACCTGTCGGCGATGCCCAGTTCGGCCACGCGGCGGACGACATGTTCCATCATGTCGCCGCTTCCGGCCATCACGAACCTCACGTTCGGAAGCCTTTTCAGCACTTTTGCCGCAGCTTCGACGAAATAATCGGGGCCTTTCTGATAAGTGATACGGCCCAGGAAAGTGACTATCTTATCCTCTACACCTCGTTCGATTTCTGCCGCGGGCGACGTGGCGAAACGGACGGCATTGTGTACCGCCACCACTTTTTCAGCCGGGATGCAGTATTTTTCTATGACTATGTTGCGCGTCAGGTTACTCACAGCGATCACCCGGTCGGCGGCATCCATTCCGGCGCGTTCTATATCGTAAACCGTGTGGTTGATATTTTCGCCGCTGCGGTCGTATTCCGTGGCGTGCATGTGTACCACAAGAGGCTTGCCGGAAACGGCCTTTGCGGCGATCCCTGCGTAATACGTAAGCCAGTCGTGGGCGTGTATAACGTCGAACTCCCCTTCCATTTGTTTTGCAACCTCGGCGGCGACCATCGCATAGCGGGCCACTTCTTCCAACAGATTCACGCCGTAACGCCCCGAAAAAGTATAGCGTCCTTTCCAGATGTCCCCGCCGGTCTGCACGCTGCCTGTGCGCAGGTATTCCTCTCGTTTGGCTTCGTACTCCTCAGGTGTGGCATAAGGGATCATGTTGGAGTCGATCTCGATAAAGGTCATCCTGTCCCAGATGTCCTTGTGCTTTATATCCCCGAAAAGCGTCACCACGTCGCTGGCGTTCACTACGCGCACGAAACGCTGATCCTCGTCGCCGTAGGCCTTCGGAACAACCATTTTGACCTCTACACCGTGTTTGGCGAGTCCGCGCGTCAATCCGTAGGTCGCCGTACCCAGGCCGCCCGCAATGTGTGGGGGAAATTCCCACCCGAACATCAATACTCTCATAATGTGAGTTTTTATATAACCAAAATTTCAGCACGTCAATAACCGCCGCAGTTCGGAACTTTGCTTGCGCAAAACCCGCATCAGCATGGCTAAAACCATGAGATTATTGCTTAATCACCCGCTCCTGAACCCTTTCCCCGATATCGGGAAGACTTTGACTTCGTTTTCCTCGTCCTTGTAAGTATAGGCTGCTCGCAGCCCATGCTCCCGCGATGTTCTTTTCGCCTACTTCCACTTTGCCCGGACAAATTAGAGTAAACTCGTTTGTCACTCGCCCATCCGTCAGTTCGTTCCCCGGTTGTCGCAGCCGTCGGCTGCTCCGTGTTCATCGTTTTTATTTTTTCTTCTTCATTGTCTCCTTGTTCGAGCCTGATCTTTCGGCCCTGTATTTGCCGATCATTTCGTTGATCCGCAGGATAGCCCCCACGCTCCATGCCTGAGAAATGGCTCCCCGCTGTGTGTGCGGGGGATCGCCGTCGTATATCTCGGGTATCGAGCCTATACCGTAACTGTCGATGTCCTCTTCGAATCCGGCGAGGATCTCCTCGGCTTTTTCGAGGTATTTTTCGCCCCAGATATCGAAATTGGCCTTAACATAATGTTCCAATGGCCATGGCCATACGGTTCCCTGGTGGTATGCACGGTCTCGGGTGGGCTGGTCGCCTTCGTAGCGTCCCTGATAGAGGGGGTTCTGCGGCGAGAGCGTGCGCAGTCCCTTGGGCGTCAGCAGGTGGCGTTTTATGGTCTGGATAACCGCGAGCTGCTGTTCTTCCGAGAGCATTTTGTAGCGCATCGAGCAGGCGATTATCTGGTTGGGCCGTACGAAGACATTCTGGCCGGCATCATTGACATAATCGGCCAGATAACCCTTTTCGTCCGACCAGAAAGTTCCTACGAACGACTCTTTTATGAGGTTCGGGAACGATTCCCAATCTTTTATGAACTGCGCGTCCTTATGTTTTTTAGCTAGATCCAGCGTATAGCACACCGCGTTATACCACAGGGCATTAATTTCCACCTGATAACCTTCGCGGCCGGTGACAGGCTTGCCGTCCACCACTGCGTCCATCCATGTCATGGCGTACTGCGGATGTTGCGCCCACACGAGGCCGTTCTCACGGACTTCGATCACGTTTCCGATCCCGCGCATGTATGCGTTCAGCACGTCTTTCATCTTTTGCCCGTAAGATTCCCAGATTTTCTTGGGACCGATATGGTCTTCCAATTGCTGCAACGTCCAGAAGAACCACAGAGGGGCATCCACCGAGTTATATGCTTCGCCCATGTTGGGGAACAGGCCGTCTTTCATTTCGCGCGTCATGGTTTCCACGACGTCTATGCAACTCTGCACGTCCCCGCGCGTTAACGTGATGCCGGGGAGGGCTATGAATGTATCGCGTCCCCAGCGTCCGAACCACGGCCATCCGGCGATCACTTCGGTACGGTCTTCGCGCCTCGAAATGAACTGGCGGGCCGAGTGGTTGAGACACGACAGGAAGTCCTTCTTGTCGCTGCGTTTGGCGAGTTCGTCCTTGAAGATCTCGTCGATTGTCGTTCCGGACCACATTTCATCGAGCGCGGCCGAAAATATCACGCTTTCGCCCTTTTTTATGTCGATTTCGAAATAGCCAGGGGTCAGCAGGTCTTCCTGGTAAGGGTACCCGCGTGCCTTTTCTTCGAGGTATTCGAAGCGGTAATACCAGTCCGGTGCCGCGACGAATTCGCACTCCTTGCAGTCGGTCTGCATGTAGAGCCACGGGAAATCCTGATACATGCGGCACTTGACGCCGCCCCTCACCGGATATGAATGTCCGTCTGCGAACATGTTGGCCTGGCTCAGCGAGTGCTTGTTGCGGAATGCCAGCATGGGCCGCAGGCGCAGTTTGGTGTCCGACTTGGCTTCCACGAGCGTGTAGCGTATCAGCAGTTGCGTCTTGCTGTGGATCCAGAGTATCTCTTTCTTCAGCACGACGCCACCCACGCGGTAGGTTATAGCCGGAGTGGGAGTGTAGTCGAAATCCGTTATGTATTTGTGGCCCCGCGGTTCATATGTGCCGGGATACCGGTGGATAGCCAGGTTGAACGACTGTTCGTGTTGTATGACCGTTTCGTCGAGCGACGACAGCATCACGTAGTCGTTTTCAGAGGCATCCTTGGGACATACCATCAGGCCGTGGTATTTGCGGGTGTTGCAACACACGATCGTGGTGCTCATGTAGCCTCCGCTGCGGTCCGTGGCCAACATTTCCCTTTTGAGCGAATATTCGAGGTTCCCCAGGCTTTGTTTATCGAATTTCAGAACCGACATAACGATTGTTTTTAAAAAAATGGTCTTCGACTGTTGGGATGTTTCCCAAATTTAATTAATCCAAATGAAAAAGCAATACATTTTCCGTTTTTTTACGCAGTTTGCCACCTGAGAGCTAAGCCCATTTGACTAGCGGCAGATCCATACGGTAGGCCAGCATATCGTTTTTCGGGTAGATCCTTATTGCAAAGTCGAACGAGCCTGTTTCATCGGGTACCATGTCGACTTCGTAAACGGCATTCCCGTCTTCGCTTTTCACGTAATTCAGCTGTTTGCGGCCTTCGACCTTCACCGGCTCTCCGGGTTCGATCTGGCTGGCTATTACGAATTCGACCCCAATGTCCTCCGGAGCGAGAGTGCCGGTATCTATGGTCACTTCGATGCCGTAGCGTTTGCCTATCATGATAGCTTCGCGGTCGACGTTGAAGCGCTTGATCTGGATAATCTTCACGTCGCACCATGCCGCTTCGACACGCTGTTTCCATGCGGCAAGGTTTTTAGCCATGGCGAAGTTGTCCGCATCCATTTCTTTGGAACGTTTGGCCAATTTGTGGTAGAACCGCTGTTCATAGTCCGACAGCATGCGGTTGGTGGTGAAATTAGAAGCCACGTCGGCCACGCAGTTCTTCACGCGGTTTACCCAGTTGTGCGGTATTTTGTCATCTCCGCGGTCGTAATAGAGGGGAACGATGTCCTGTTCTATGGTTGTGTAGATCGTTTCGGCATCGAGTTCGTCCTGAAAATTCTGGTCTTTGTAGGTGCGTTCCATGGGAAGCATCCAACCGGCGTTTTCTTTGTACCCTTCCACCCACCAGCCATCGAGTACCGAGAACTGCAAGACTCCGTTCATCACGCACTTTTCGCCGCTCGTACCCGAAGCTTCCTGCGGACGGGTGGGGGTATTGAGCCACACATCTACGCCCTGCACCAAACGACGCGCCAGCTCCATGTCGTAGTTCTGCAGAAAAATGACCTTCCCGACGAACTGAGGCATGTTGGAAACCTCGACGATGCGTTTTATGATATCCTGTCCCGGTTTGTCGTTGGGGTGCGCCTTTCCGGCGAATACGAACCTGACTGGACGTTCCTTGTTGTTGACTATCGCTTCGAGCCTTTCGAGATTCCTGAAGAGCAGGTAGGCGCGTTTATACGTCGCGAACCGTCGGGCGAATCCTATGGTAAGCACTTCCTGCCCCAGCATTTCGCGCACTTTTACCACGTGTCCCGGATTGTCGAAACGCACCTGCGTCGGATCGGCGATACGTTTGGAGATGGTCTTTATCAGTTTCTTCTTCAGAACCATCCGCTCGTTCCACAGTTCGGCGTCATCGATCCGGTGAACTTTCTGCCATGCGGGGATGTTGTAATCGGGCAGTTCGAATCCTTCGGGGAAGTGTTGCGTGTATAGCCTCCTGAGGTTGGATGCGGCCCATGTGGGAAAATGCACCCCGTTGGTCACATAGCCTATGTGCAGTTCGTCCTTGTAGTATCCGGGCCACAAGTCGCCCAGGATCTCCTTGGTCACCTCGCCGTGCAGCCAGCTCACTCCGTTTATCTCCTGGGACAGGCGGCTTGCCAGCGAACTCATCGAAAACTTTTCATACTGGTCGCCCGCGTTGGTGCGTCCCAGATCCATGAACCGTTCCCACGAAATGCCGAAAATGTCGGCATAATGCGAAAGATACTGGCGCATCATCGATTCGTCGAATGCGTCGTGTCCTGCCGGAACCGGTGTGTGGGTGGTGAAGAGCGCGCTCGAACGCACGGTTTCGTAAGCTTCGGCGAACGACAGGCCTTTCTCCTGGATGAGGTTCTTGACCCGTTCTATACCTATGAAAGCTGCATGGCCTTCATTGCAGTGATAGACATCCTGATGTATCCCGAGCGCGTTCAGTAGCCGCATACCCCCGAGACCCAGCAGCATCTCCTGCTTCAGGCGGTTTTCCCAGTTGCCTCCGTACAGGTAATGGGTTATGGATCGGTCTTCGGCGAGGTTAAGTTCATGGTCGGTGTCCAGAAGGTAGAGGTCCGTGCGGCCGACTTCGCATTTCCAGATGCGGGCGGTGACGGTTCGTCCTGGCAGCGCCAACTGTATATTAACCCAACCGCCTTTTGCATCACGCACTGGCGAGATAGGCAATTTGAAGAAGTTCTGCGCTTCGTATGTGGCCTCCTGCGCTCCCTGCGCCGAGAGTTTCTGCGTGAAGTATCCGTACCTGTATAATAAACCTACAGCCACCATAGGCACGTTCTTGTCGCTTGCCTCTTTCAGGTAGTCGCCGGCAAGGATGCCGAGGCCGCCCGAATATATCTTGAGCGATGCGTGCAGGCCGTATTCCATGCTGAAATACGCAATTTTCGGGCCTTTTGCAGCTTTCTTCTCAGCCATGTATGCTTCCAGTTTGGCATAGGCTTCGTCGAGTTTTTTAAGGAATTCCTTGTTTTTTTCCAGTTCGGTGAAACGGGTATAGCTTACCTGGTCGAGGAATGCGATAGGGTTGCGTCCGGTTTCGTGCCACAGATCGTAGTCGATGTCTTCGAACAGGGTTTGTGCGTCGAGCGTCCACGACCACCACAGGTTGCGCGAAATGACCTCCAGCGCATGGAGTCTTGTCGGGAGCGCTTTTTCGACCATCAGGCGCGTCCATGTCGGGGTGTTGGTGTTCCACGGGCGGTGAACGATCTGCTGCGGGGCCTGCACGCCGTAATCGTCGCGATTGAGCCTCGACGCTACGTTCTCGCGTGCCGTGCGGTAACCTTCGGTATAGTATTTGATAAACCTTTCCCACTCTGCTTTTTCCGCCAGCATGCGTGCATCGTGCCGCGCCTTTTCCGTCAGTTCGGGGCTTTTGGCCGAGAATTCGTCGATAAGGAATGCGATCCTGTCTATGGCTTCGCTTTCGTTGTCGTCGGTGCGTTCCACTACGCGAACCCCGTCGTTTTTCGGTTCTTCCTTGTGCGCCCATGCGCCGAAGCCTGCCAGAGTTGTGGTAAGGGTCGGAACGGAGAATGCTATGCTTTCGAGCGGAGTGTATCCCCATGGCTCGTAGTACGATGCATAGACCGTGAGGTCCATTCCCACCAGCATTTCATAGTAGTGTTTATTGAAGATGCCGTCGGCGCCGTCGAGATAGGTCGGGACGAAGATAATCTTGACGCGGCTTGCCGGGCCTAGCAGCGCACTGTCGTGCATGCACTGCACGATGGGATCCCATTCCTGGCATGACAGGTAATGCGTAGTATAATTGAGTACTGCGCCGTCGAGAGGCAGCGTCGGGTCGGCAAGATGGGCCTGCAGGTCTTTGCGCGGGCCGTCGTTTCCTGCCGGAACGGTTATGTATGCCAGTATTTCACGGTCGCGGTTGACTGTAGCCAATTTTTTGAGGGACTCCACGAAAACATCGAGTCCTTTGTTTTTGTATTCATAGCGTCCGCTGGTGCCCACTATGAGCGGCTCTTTTTCGAACTTGTGGTCCCAGCACGCTTCCGCCACGCGGATCATGATGCTGCGGGCTTCCGCGCGTTTTGCAGCGAATTCATCGCCCTGCCACACGAAGTCGTCTTCGAAGCCATTGGGTGTGACAAGGTCTATTTCTCTGTTCAACAGATGTTTACACTCTCCGGCGGTAATATCGCTAACCGTGAGGAATGCGTCGCACTCGTTGGCTGCGGTCTTCTCGAGCGAATGTTTTGCCGTGACGTTGAAACGGCGCGCCATTTCGTCGGCATTGAACGATGCCAGGTCGCTGTACAGCGGATATCCGTTTCCTGCCAGCGAACGTCCCATGACCGTGGCGTGGGTGGTAAAGACCGTGGCGACCCGCGGGACATATTTGCGCAGGTATAGTCCGCCGCTCGATGTCATCCATTCGTGGAAATGCGCCGCGATCGAGTCTGCCGGTTTGCAAAACGTCGCGATGTAGCTTTCGATGACCTGCCCTGCCGCATAGCCGAACAAGACCGGCTCTATGTAGTCCCACTGTCCGCTTATCGAGTCCACCTTGTAGGTTTCCCACAGGAATTTCAATACCTGATCCTTCTTGGGGAACAGCGACGTGAAATCCACCAGTATGACGATAGGTTCTCCTTTCACCCTCCAGCGTCCGATCCTGATGCGGATCCCTTCGTGGTACATTGCCTGGCGCCATTCCTTCAGCAGTTCTGCATCTTCCGCGAACTCGGGGCTGTCTCCCTCCCGGTGGATGTCGGGGCCTATTAGTATATAATTATCACCTAGCGAACGCCCGACCACAAGGGCCTTCGTCGATACCACGGTGTGTATTCCTCCCACTTTGTTGCACACCTCCCAGCTCGTTTCGAACAGCATGTCCACTCCGGAAAGGTCTTTGTGTTTCATTTTTGCCATAATCGTTTATCTAAATCGTTTATATCGTACTCTCAAACCCGCTGAATTGTTTTGCGAAGCAAAATAATCGCCGATCAAGCTCCGGCAGTGCTGCGAAACCGCTGTCTGCGTTCCGACCGGCGTGCAGGATAAGGCGAAGGAGGCAGTCGAAGGAACTTGCCTCGATATGTTGAAGCATTCCGCCAATATCCCGCAGCAAGCTGCGGGATAATTTGTTTCGGGAGCAAAGATACGAAAATTATATATTATTAAAAAATTTTAAAATCAATCTTTCCATTACGTTCGGGGGACGTCATCTCAACGCAAAAAGCGTGCTTATGATGTAATCCGAGAGAAGAAAATTTTCCGGCGGAATAAAAATGCGTCCGTCCGCTTCTCTCAATTTCCCGTTTTTCACGAACACTTCGGCCCGCTTCATGAAATCATACGACGCCCGGCATCCGAAACGCCGTTCCATCTTTGCTGCGTCGATCCCCTCGGCACGGCGCAGAGACGTCATTATGAACTCGTTCCACAAATCGGTTGCCGAGAGCGTCTCGCTTTCGTAAATGGCGGCCGTCCCCGCTCCCTTTATATATTCGGCGATGTCGGCGACGGCCCAGTTGCGCATCCGTCCATCGTATGAATGCGCCGAAGGCCCGACTCCCAGGTAGGACTCGCCGCTCCAGTAGGCGCTGTTGTGAATGGCCCGGAATCCCGGAAGCGCGAAATTAGATATCTCATAGTGTTCGAAACCGGCGTTGCCGAGTTTGCGGCGCAGGGTATCGTACTGGCGTTCGCTTTCTTTCTCGGGAATTGCTGCTATTTTCCCTTCGCGTGCCATCCGTCCGAACAGCGTTCCAGGCTCGATGGTAAGATGGTAGGCCGAGATGTGCTGCACTCCCAGCCCTACGGCCTTGTCGAGCGATTTCTCCCATTGTCCGTGCGTCATTCCGGGTATGCCGTAGATGAGGTCGATCGTTATGTTCCCGAATCCGGCTTTCTGTGCTGTGCGGACGGCGTCGAGCGCCCTTTGTGCCGAGTGGCGGCGATTCATCGATCGCAGCATTGCGTCGTCGAAGGACTGGATGCCGATACTCAGCCGGTCGATGCCCGTATCAGTGAGGCGCGCCAGGTATTCCTTTGTGAGGTCCTCCGGATTTGCCTCGACGGTTGTTTCCTGCAGCACGGTGCAGTCCCATAATTCCGCAGCCCGGTCGAGCAGTGACTGTAATTGTTCCGGGGATAGAAGCGATGGGGTTCCGCCTCCTATATATATGGTGTCGAGCCGTCCGCCTGGCACAGCATTTCGGCGAAACAGTATCTCTCGCCCGAAAGCCTCAAGATACCCGGGAATTAAACCGGCGGCGGCGTCCCGACCGATGTTACTGCCTGCGGCATCCGTGACATTGCTGAAAAAATCGCAGTATGCGCACTTTTGTTTGCAGAAAGGAGTGTGTATGTAAAGTCCGGGCATGTTTAAAAAGTAGAAATATATGAAATATCCGGCAAATTTCCAAAAATATTGAAATTTGGTGTTGCGGCTGCGATTTTTTCGTCCGTAAAGAAATCCGTTATGCATGCGTTTTGATAGTTCGGAAATAACGCCTATATTTGTGTGTGTTGTAACGTCTTTGTGCCTAGTATAGCAGATCCCCTGTCTGGCATAACTTAATCCTGTACAAACCGAATAAATCAATCTATAAAAGGTAACGATATTAATCCTCTCCCTCCCTAAATTGAAAAAGAAATCTTTACACGCCGTCCTTCTGTTATTCCTGTTCGCATACCCGTTTCCCGTATCGGCTGTACAGGATGCCCCTGATGATTATATCTTTTCCAAGATCGACCACCAGCAAGGTCTTTCCAACAGCGCCGTTATCTGTGTTTTCAAAGATGATTCCGGTCTGATGTGGTTCGGGACATATGATGGGGTCAACTGCTTTGACGGCAGGGATATGGAGACATTCCGCGCGGATTTCTCAAAAACGCATACACTGGACAACAACGTGATCTACGGCATAAACCAGGCCGACGGCGACAATCTGTGGTTTTCAACCCTTCTCGGAGTGAACCGTTTTTCGAGGACCGAGAGGCAGGTGGTTGCAAATTATACCATAGGACGCGGATCGCATCTGTTTTCCAACTCCCATGGCGATACCTGGATAGTGGGTCCGGACAGCATTGCATATTACAATACATACCACGGAAGTTTTATCGGCGTCAAGGGACCGGATATCATCATCGGCGACACCGAGTCCCGTGCATTCGTAACTGAAGCCGGCGACCTGTGCCTGTTTCCCGAATCGGATGAGGAAGGTAACGTTTACAGGGTGTCGCTGAATGGTTTCGACATCGAAGAGTCCTCCGTCCGAACGAGTGTTTCCTCTTCGCGTTTCCATCACAGGCCGGTCAGGGATATTTTTTACCAGAACAACGTGTCGTTTTGTTTCGTGGATGCCGACAAGGATCTTTATATGTACGATATCGGACAGCAGACAAAGGTCCGTATCCGGAATATAGGTTCCCTGTTGGAAAAGTACGGGCACATTACCGGCATAGTACCTTTTTACGATGACTTTATCATAGCTTTCAGGACTAACGGACTGATGCGTCTGAAAACCGCCGAATCATACAGGGAAGAAATGATAGACCATAACCTGAGAGTGTTCTATCTTTACAAGGACCCTGTACAGGGTATACTGTGGATAGGTGTCGACGGGAAAGGGGCGATGATGTACGCCAAGCGGCATTCCATCGCGACGAACCTTATGATGCACACTCTTTCACCTAATTTCACAAGGCAGGTACGATCGATCATGACCGATAAATACGGGGGACTGTGGTTCGGTACAAAAGGCGACGGGCTTATATATATAAAGGACTATGCACAGGGGATGACTCCCGACAAAGCGACCGTATTTTTCCCGGGAAAAGAGCAGACGGCGGGGAAATATACCCGAGAGGATACGGAATTCCCTGTATTCTCCCTTCTGGAGAGCCGTTCCATGGACGGATTCTGGGTAGGCTCGGGGGCGGCAGGTCTGTTTTACTACACGTTCGGTGACGGAAGGTTGTACCATCTGCCGGATCGTTCCGGACAACAGCCCGATGAGATCCACGAGATATATGAAGCCAACGATACCACTTTGTATATTGCGACTGCCGGTAGCGGATTCTGCAGGGTGGTACTCGACCGGTCCGGCAGAAATATCTCAATGAAGGAACGAAAGCAATACAGATTTTTCCATAAGCAGCAGGAAATAAGCACATTCTTCTCCATACAGCCCGAAGGCGACAGTGTCCTGTGGCTCGGCAGCCGCGAAAGAGGTCTTGTCCGGTTCAACACGGGGACCGATGAATACCAGGTAATCCCGCTCCGCGAGAAACTGAACCGAACGGTCGACGATGTTCTCTGTATTTGTATGGCGAGGAGCGGCGATATGTTCGTAGGGACGACGGCGGGACTCGTCAGATTGAAGTTCGACGGCTACAAAGTCAATGCGCATTATACCGGGCGGGAGCAGGGATTGCTCAACGATATGATTCACGGGATACTCGAAGATGTGAATGGTTCTCTGTGGCTTAGCACCAACAAGGGACTTATCAAATATAATCCCGACAACGGTTCGTCGCATGCTTATTATTACACTGGAGGTGTACAGATAAGAGAGTTCAGCGACGACGCATATTACAAATGTCCCTATACCGGCCGCCTTTTCTTCGGAGGTGTGGACGGCCTGTTGTACATAGACAAGGCCCTTCCGCATGCCTATGACTATTATCCCGAGATACTGCTGCGCAAACTCTCTTTTGGTCGCAATCAGGTCAACCTGGCCGACTACTATACCGAAGACCGGAATGGGCTGCGGTTCAAATATACATACGCCACTTTCACCCTCACCTTTGCCGCGCCGGACTTTATTTCCGGGGCCGATATGGAGTATTCATGGATGCTGGAGGGATACGACAAGGACTGGCAGGAATCAAAAGGCTTTAATGAAGCATCATATTCGGATGTTCCTGTCGGAGATTACGTTTTCAAGGTACGTTACAGGAAAGATATCTTCGGTACCGACTTCAAGAATTTCTCCATACCGCTGCGCATACTTCCCCTGTGGTATCAGACGGTATGGGCGCGCCTTCTGTTCGCTGTATTGGCGATCGCCGCTATCACGTATTTTATGTTCCTGCTTCGCCGGTTCATCCACAACAAGCGTATGCTCGGCCGTCTGCTGGAAAGCGAGAGCAAGAGCCTTGCAATGGACAATGCGGCTTGCAGAGAGCATGAAATTGTTGGAGGCCTGACTGCTATTTACCGTGCCTGCGACTACCTGAGGGCAGAAAATACCACATATGAACAGAGGGGCGAAAAGATAGAACATATAAGGGAGAACGTTATGTCGCTGCTGCTTCCCACCGACATCTTCCGTAATCCCGAAGCCGACAAATTCTCTCCCGTGCGCTTCACGATGGCCGGACGTATGTGTCTGAAGGCGATTTCGGACGAAGTGATGGCTTTGTTTAAGGAACGGGGCTATGATCTGGGCAATATCCATGTCGCGATCCCGGATACATTGAGTTTCCCTGTTTATAGAAATGCTTTCCGCTGCTTTTTCTACTATATATACATGTTCATGTCGGGTTCGAAGCGTACCGGCGCCCTTTCAGTGCATGCCGTGGCAGATGAATCCATGATGACGCTGACGTTCAGATCGGGTAGGAGCATCCTGAAAAAACTGCAGGAAAGCCTTACTTCCAAAGAATATGTACATCATATGTCTTCGATGGATCCTGATGCCGTTTTCGGTATCCATCTCCTGCATCGTTTCGTACGGGCAATGATGGAGCAACTGGACCCGGTCGTGGCGTATTCCGACGATGATACAGGCGCTGAACTGAGTCTGTCGTTCCATCCGGCTGTTTCCGGCGAATCCGCTGCGGATAAAAAAAGCGTACTCCTGCTCGGGGACCATGACGAGATATTATGGTTGGTGAATGATATCCTTTCCGAGGAATATGTTGTCCACCAGGTGAAAAGTATCCAAAGCGCCTTCGATTCCATCAAGCAGTCTCCCCCGGCGGTATTCCTTGTCGACATGATGATTTATGCCGATACCGAAGATACCTTCATGGAGTTCATCAGCCGCAATGGTTCCGTTCTGGCAAAGACCACTTTCATACCTCTGCTCACATGGAAAGCATCTTCGTCAATTCAGCGCAAACTGGTTCTGATGTCCGATACCTACATTGTTCTGCCGTATGATATAATTTTCCTGAAAGAGGTGGTACACAAAGCGATATACGGCCGCAAGGAAGTGAAACAAATATATGTGGAGGGATTGGGCGACTTTGCCAACCTTGTTACATGCACTACCCGGGAGCAGGTCGAATTCATACGCAAGATGGTAGCCGTGGTCGAAGAAAATATCGACAGGGAAGACTTGGGTTCGACTTTCATCGCCGAGCAGATGGCTATGAGCCCACGCCAGTTCTACCGTAAATTCAAAGAAATATCAGGCCTGCCTCCCACCGAGCTTATAAAGAATTACCGTATGGAAAAGGCTGCTGTGCTGCTCCTTGACAACGAGTTGTCGATTCAGGATGTAATAACCGAGGTCGGTATATCCAGCCGCTCGTATTTCTACAAGGAATTTACCCGCAAGTTCGGGATGACACCGAAGGACTACCGCGAGATGCATTGCAATGACCCCGTTCTTTAGAACCGTCGACACCAGATAAAGTAATATGCAGGCAGGAGAATCTTCTGCCTGCATGCATTATGTGCCTATTTGCTTGGAGGAAGGACTTTTTCACACACCATCTCGTTTGTGCTCTATTTTACCTGGTGTTTTTATATTGTTTTGATTGTTATGTAAATAGCATGTGCTCTTGTTTGCGCTTATGTGCTTTAAATGGCGCCATTGGAGTTTGACGTAATTTTGGCAGAGCTGAGGACGTCTGGCGGGACAGGATTCCATAAGTTTATCGTTGCTAACCGCACAACCATACATTATATTTTACTAACTAAAACTGTTAACATGAATTTGTTTGAAAAGTTTAAACATTGTGCCAGGTCATTATGTTTACTGCTTCTGTTGCTAGTCTGTGTACCTGCTTATGCTCAGGAAGGATCTGTGACAGGCCGCGTTTCCGATGCGAAGGGCGAATTTCTGAACGGGGCCACCGTTACGGAAAAAGGCACTCAGAACACGGTCATTACCGACCTCAACGGTCAGTACAACTTGAGACTGACCACTGAAAATCCCTATCTTGTAATATCTTTCCTCGGGTATAAAACCCAGGAAGTCAGGGTCGGGGCGCAAAGGGTTATCGACGTTACCCTTGACGAGGAGGTATCCACGCTCGACCAGGTCGTTGTCGTGGGTTACGGTCGCCAGAGAAAAGTATCGGTGGTGGGTGCTCAGTCCGCCGTCACCGGGGCGGATGTCCGAATGCCGACCGGCAACCTTTCCAATGCTATTTCTGGTCGTCTGGCGGGTGTCGTTCAGGTTTCCCGCAGCGGGGAGCCTGGGAAAGAAGACAACTCCATCTGGATCCGTGGTATCTCCAACTTCGCTTCGGGTCAGAGTACTGCCCCGCTGATATTGGTAGATGGCGTCGAACGCGGTCTGAGTAATATCGACTCTGAAGACATCGAGTCGTTTACTGTACTGAAAGATGCTTCTGCAACAGCGGTCTATGGTGTTCGCGGTGCAAACGGCGTTATCATCATCACCACCAAGCCGGGGCGTTTGGGCAAACCCAAATTCAGCTTCGACTACTATGAAGGTTTCACTCATATGAGTAAGGAGCCGGAAATGGCAGACGTCTTTACCTATATGGATGTCGCCAACGAGGCTCTTGCCAACAGCCGTCCGAATGAAAAGCCGCTCTTCTCTCCGGAGTATATTATTGCAACGAAGAAAGCCCACGGCGTTCTTCCCAACGACGATCCCAAGATGTACAACTCTTATCTCTATCCTGCAGTGAACTGGAAGAAAGAGATTTTCAACGACTGGGGTCACAACCGTCACGCCAATGTGAACATTCGCGGTGGTGTGCCAAGTGCGCAGTATTATGTATCTATGAGTTACTACAATGAAATAGGTTTGACAAAGAACTTCGAATTGGAGAACTACAACACTAAGATGACCTATGACCGTTTCAACTTTACTTCTAACCTGAACCTGCAGCCCACTCCGAAGACCAAGGTCGACCTCGGTTTCGCTGGCTTTCTCTCGACCGGACACTACCCTCAGGTGAGTTCACAGGATCTCTTCTCCCGGTCCATGGAGACCAACCCGACTTACCTGCCCAAGCAGATGCCTGACGGCTCCCTTGCGATGTTCGACACTCAGGGTAGTGGTAAGAACCCGTTTCAGGAACTTTCCAAGCGCGGTTATTCGTATCAGTTCCGCAATACTTTGAACTCCAACATCCGTATAACCCAACAACTCGACTGGTGGGATTGGAGCAAGGGTCTGAGCGCAACCGCAATGGTGGCGTTCGATGCCGACAACACGCGTAATCTTAACTACACCCGTATGAATGCGATGTACTACTACAACGGTACCAAAGATCCAGCAACAGGTCTGTGGAACGATGATGTGTACAAGGACAAAGATGCTGGAGTTTACAATATCGGCTGGAGGAAAGATGCCGACAACGAAGGCAGGCTTGGATTCAATACGGACGGCGGCTATGCTGAACGCAAGGCCTATGTCGAAGCTTCGCTTAACTATGACCGTGCTTTCGGCAAACACCGTGTGAGCGCCTTGTTCCTCTTCAACCAGAGGGTCAGAAGGGACCTGACCACCGGCGATATGGACAACTCGCTGGCTTACAAGAGCCGTGGTTATGCAGGTCGTGTAACCTACTCTTTTGACGACCGTTATCTGCTCGAAGGCAATATCGGTATCAACGGTTCCGAGAATTTCGATCCTGAAAACCGTTACGGTTACTTCCCCGCATTCGGTTTGGGTTGGGTTTTGTCGAACGAGTCTTTCTTCGAAGCCGCCCGCAATGTCGTTTCTTATGTGAAGTTCCGTTATACCTATGGTTATGTGGGAGCGGACGCGGTTGCAGGTCGCCGCTTTGTTTATCAAGCAGTGATGGGCAGCGGATACGGTTTGCGCCAGGGTCCTACTATGGATCTGACTTCCGGTTGGGAAATGCAAAAATATGGTGTGCCGTTGAGTTGGTCCCGTTCGCTTAAGCAGGACCTTGGTGTCGATATCAACTTCCTCAAGGATAAACTCTCCATCACCATGGATGTGTTCAAAGAACGCCGCGACAAGATCTTTCTGCAGCGCAAGCTTCTTCCCGACTATGCGGGTTTCGTAGAACAGCCATATGCTAACCTCGGTATTGCTGAGAACAAAGGTATCGAAGGTACGGTTGAGTATATTCAGAGTTTCACCAAAGATATATCTTTGACTTTCCGCGGTAACATCGCCTACAATAAAAGTACTATAATTGAAAATGACGAACCGCAGCAGTTATGGCCGTGGCGCGAAAAAAGAGGTACGACCATCAACGCCACGTGGGGTTATATCGCCGACGGCTTATTCACCTCTCAGGAAGAGATCGACAACCATGCGAAACAGTTCGGCGTTCTTTCTGTAGGTGATATCAAATACCGCGACTTGAACGAGGACGGCCGCATCGATATTGAGGACCAGACAGTCATTGGTATCGGCGACGTTCCTCAGATCTATTACGGTTTCGGTTTCGACCTGCGCGTACATAACTGGTCATTCGGTGCTCTGTTCCAGGGTACGGCCAGAGCCGACCGTCAGTTGAGCGGTTCCGCTATCCATCCGTTCGCGAATACTTCAGCCCTTGCCAACGTTTATTCCAACATCGGAGACCGCTGGAGTGCCGACGATCCGACCAACATAGACGTATTCTATCCCCGTTTGGTGAGAATGGGTCAGGATGGTGCACAGAACAACACACAGACAAGCAGCTGGTGGCAGAAAGATGTCAGCTTCCTGCGTCTAAAACAGGTGAACATTTCCTATATGCTGCCCAGGAGGTGGATGGACAAGTGTTTCCTTGACAACGCAAGCGTATATGTCATGGGAACCAACCTGCTGACCTTCTCGAAGTTTAAACTGTGGGATCCGGAGTTGAACACCGGCAATGGTACGAGATATCCTAATGCAACGAACCTCTCGATAGGTGTGAAGTTCACTTTCTAACCAACAAACACTAAAACGACAATGAAAAAAATATTAACAATAAGCATTCTTGCCCTTTCGGTTTTGATAGGGTTGAGCGGATGTAGCGATTTCTTCGAAGTGAAGCCTGGTCCCCAGTTGGACTTGAACGATACTTTCACGGACAAAGATAAGACAGAGCGTTACCTTCGTAACGCGTACTCCCATATTCCCGACGATGCGACAGGCGACCGCGGTTACCGCAGCTATTCCGACCGTTACGGCGGTATTTGGGGACTCGGTTCTATGGAGGCGCAACTTTCTTTGGAGTGGGGTGATGCAGGCCAGTATGCCAACACCTGGAATCAGGGTGCTTCTTCTGCTGCTGACGAACAGATCAGTTTCTGGTGGGGCCACTTCTATAAAGGTATTGCCAAATGCAGTACATTCTTGCAGAATGTGGATAAATGCGTCACTATCACTGCAGAAAATCGTAATATATATAAGGCGGAAGCCAGGGCTTTGAGGGCGATGTACTATTTCTACATCTTCCGTCAGTATGGTCCCTGCGTTCTTGTGGGTGAAGCGCCCATGTCTATCGACACAGAAATTCCCGATCTTCTTTTGCCGAGAAGCACGGTCGATGACTGCATCAATTATATAGTATCTGAACTGGATGCAGCAGCAGCAGTTTTTGCTACCGACGCTGCTCGTAAGGTTATCAACGGTACCAACAATGAGTTCGGCCGTATCGACGAAGGTCAGTGCAAGGCGCTTAAGGCCAAGATATTACTCTATGCTGCCAGCCCCCTTTACAATGGCAACACGTTGATGGCCGATGTCAAGAACACGGACGGCACTCAGTTGTTTCCGTCGACTGTTGACCCGGACAAGTGGGTGAAGGCAAGGGATGCGTATGCAGAATTCATGACTGAGTTTGTTCCCACGTACTATGATTTGCATGTGATAAAAACCGCCGACGGCAAAATCGACTATTATGAATCTTATCGCCAGACGACCCAGAGCACATATGTCGATGCCGGTATGAAAGAGCTTATTATGGCTAAACTGGTAGACCACGGCGACCTGAACTATGCGGTCACTCCCAAGCATAGCGGGATCAATGACATTCCCAAAGGAGGGTTGGGCTTTGCAGTAACCCAACAGTTTGTGGATATGTTCTTTACATCCAGCGGCTTGCGTCCTGAAGAGGATCCCGCCTACCTGGCGAACGAGTATCCTTTTGGAACAGTTCCCCCAAATACTAAGTATGGCTCTACTACCGGTTACAACGACCCCATAGTTCCAACCCGCAATTACTTTAAAGCAAACACCGACAGGACCCTGAAACAGTGGGAAAACCGCGATCCGCGATTCTATGTCTGCGTAACTTACAACGGTTCGACATGGCTCAACGTACAGACCAACGCCAGGGAAGTTACAACTGTTTTGGCATGGAATGGCAATTCCGGTAAAGTAAGTCAGCCTCAGGACTCGCCAATGACTGGTTACGGCTGGCGCAAAACGGCTCGTACAGGTACTGAACCTAGGACTAACAGGCACGTATCCATACAGTTGCGTCTTGCCGATATGTATCTGGGATATGCCGAAGCCTTGAACGAAACCGGTGACATTCCCCTTGCTCTCGAGTATGTGAACAAAGTTCGCGATCGCGTTGGTCTTGCCAGGTATAATACAACAACAGGCACTTACACGGACCTCAACGGTGTTACAAAAAGTTACATCATTTGTCCGAACAGCAAGGACCAGGTTCGCAAGCGCATCCAGCGTGAGCGCCTCGTGGAACTCGCTCTCGAAGCAACCCATTTCTTCGATGTCCGCCGTTGGATGGTTGCCGGTATGGAAACGGGTGACGGTTGGATCTATCCTTCATGGCACAACGGTGGTGAAGGTGGTTGGATTTATGGTATGGATACGACAAAAGATGCTCCCGATTTCTTCAAGAAAGTGCAGTACAGCCCCCAGCGCCATTTCGAGCCTCGTATGTATTTTATGCCTATCCCGAATCCAGAAATTCTCCGTAATCCCTATCTGGTTCAGAACTATGACTGGCAGGCTACGAT
This sequence comes from Rikenellaceae bacterium, assembly GCA_031548515.1. GTDB lineage: Bacteria > Bacteroidota > Bacteroidia > Bacteroidales > Rikenellaceae > UBA940. The sequence continues at coordinate 32,031 of JAVBRB010000013.1, forward strand.
GGATTAAATTAATTAAAAAAAACAAGAATTATGAAAAATAGATTTTTGATAGCATTTGCCGTATTGTCAGCCTTTGCAGTGGGATGCAAAGAAGATAATATCGGCAACCCGGGCAAGATGCTCGCTAACACCGATAAGGTGTCTTCGACGCAAAACAGTTCTGCTACTGTTGTTGCCTCTGTATATGGGGACGGTATTGCCGAGCGCGGTATATGTTGGGCCTCAACCAACGCTCCGACCCTCGAAGATTCTTCTGAAGCCGACGAGCAAAGCGGAGCCGGTACTTTTACACTGGAAATCACCGGCCTGTCGGCAGGTACTACGTACTATGCGCGTGCATATGCCATGAGTGCCGACGGTAATGTCTCATATGGCTCGGCAAAGCCTGTTACAACGGCGCCGTACCTGACCGCTGCCATTACCACTACGACGGCTGCACCCGGAGCGTTAACAGTCAATGCCAAAGTCGCAGGCGGAGACCCCAGCTGGGTAGTATCTGAGCGCGGTGTTTACTACAGTACGTCTGCTAATCCGGAAACCACCGGAACCAAGGTGGCAGCTTCAGCCGGTGGCTTTGGTGATTTCACGGTGAATATTACAGGCCTGGATCTCAAGACGAAATACTACCTCAAGGCTTATGCGATTTCGGAAGAGAGCGGTACTGTGTACAGCACTGAGTCTACGGCGACCACCCTCGCAACTCCTGAGGAAGCACTTTTCTTTGATAAGCTCAAGGCTGCAAAACTGACCTACGGTGTCGTACGCGGTGCCGATACGAAGTTCGTGATGCATTACACATTAGACACTGAGGCTGAAAAAGTTACAATAACCTATCTCGAAACTACGGGTAATAAAGACGCGAAGCATGTGACTGCTGAATATACTCCCAACGCAAGCTTCACTGAACTTACTTGGACTGCGGTTACTTATGGCGCTAATACTTTCGAAGGTATCAAATTTGACGGAACCAGTGCTTTCACATTGAAGGGAACAGCCGGGCTTGCACTTACGCCAACTTGGACTGCAACTGAGATCTATAGTCTGTTCACACATTCGAATTATGGCGGCGTAACCAGGTGTTCCGAACTCGACAAGGCCGCTGAAGCGAACGAACATGGCTCTATTTCCGCGATATGGAGTAATGCAAGTCTTGTCGACTATGTAGAATATAACGGAGACAGGAGCGCGATAACGGTGAAAGGCGGAAACGGTAAAGGCTATATGTACCGCCTAAACACGTTTAAGGATAATAAGCCTTATATTCCTATCACTCAGGATGTAGCTGTATTCTCATTTGATGGTAAGTACGATGATGGACCGAGTTGGGCAATGAAGGATGCTACCGCCAAAGCAGAATTAACAGCTGCACTTCAGCCATTCCTAACCTTCTGGGAGAATCCTAAAGGCGTAATAATTATTCAGGAAACTACCGGCAGGACCCCTGCGCAAGGCCTGTTTAATTTCTATGCGATTCATAAGGAAGATGCTACATGGGTGAGATGGAGGTTTAGGGAATCAGGTAAATAGTAGTTGCTTGATATTCTCTGATAACTGATTATTTCGAAAGGGGCCGGAAGCGGTTTTCCGGCCCCTTTTTTATCTATTCCGCGAAAGCGAAAAACCATTCGATGAAACTATGAAATTCAAATTCCTGTACCTTTTGCTGATGTCGGGTTTTATGCTGTTCTCGCTTGCGTGCGGAGACAAGGACAAAGACACGGATAATGATACCAAACCCCCGATAGTGGTCCCGCCGGTCGTTGAACCTGAAGAAAAAGGCAATCTTGCAGGACACAGGAAGATCATTCTGGACTCTCCGTTCGATGCCCCGGTTGTTACCTACCAGCTCAGGAACGCAAGCACGAAGAGCAAAAATCCTGTGAATTGGTCTTTGTGGGGCAGCAACGACAGTGAGAACTGGAAACTTTTAGACGAACGCCTGGACCAGACATTCCTTTCGCATTACACGGAAAAGGAATGCGTGGTGCAGGAACCGGGCAAATACTCCAAATATGCACTAATTGTGGCGCTTCCATCCAAGGATACCATCACTACGCTCGCACCGTATGCGATCAAAATGTTTCAGAAGGATTTGTCGGAAGGCTGGGAAAATTTCAGCTATCCCACCATCGAATTCAATGACAGGAACCCTGAAACGACAGGTTCTCAGATATATAAAAACGTAGTTTACGATCCTGTTAATTATATAAAATACCATGCCTTGCTTGTTTGCAGGACCCTGTTCTGGACTGCCGATAATCCGCAGGACAGATACAACATACAAAAGATAACATACAATCTGGAGGATTACGATGGGGTCTCGGGCAAGAGCGGGGGGCCTCCTCACATTACGATCGCCCTCAGCACTAGGTGGCTCGGCGGAGTGGGCGGCTCAATGAACCCGAAAGAGTTTAACGACGAGATCCGCGGCTGCCTCATGCATGAGGTGACACACGGTTACCAGCACGAGCCGAAGGGTTGCGGCGGATATCAGGGCGGGACAGAATTTTTTGCGGCGATCGAGGGTATGGCCGACGCAGTGCGCATCGATGCCAATCTTCCCAGCAAAGGCAGCAAACCCAACCCGAACGGCAATTGGAAGGACGGGTATTCCAATACCGGGTTTTTCATCCAGTGGTTCCGGACGAAAGATCCCGATGCGATGCGTAAATTCCACGACTCGATGCGTACGATCAATCCGTGGAGTTTCGATGCCGGGGTGAAAGCCGTGTTCGGTCCTCAGACGACAATAGACGGACTTTGGAGCGAATATGTGCAATTCTTGGCCGATAATCCGTCATACCACCATTACCAGGAATAATCGCTGGAAAGCAATATATTATAAGTTCAATTCCCTGCAATTTTTTATGTTCACCAGAAAATTAGGATTAATACTCCTCTCTGCGGCATGCTTTGTTTCTGCTTACTCTCAGAAACCGGCATCGTATGTAGACCCTTTCATCGGAACGGTCAAAATGGGACACACTTTCCCAGGAACGTGCGTTCCGCACGGAATAGTGCAGTTGAGTCCCGATACCGACACGATACCTCAAAATATCAACGGCGCATATCAAACAGGGGTATACCGTTATTGTGCCGGATACCAGCACGATGACCCCACCATAGTCGGATTCAGCCATACGCATCTGAGCGGGACAGGACACTCCGATCTGGGTGATTTCCTGATAATGCCGACGACCGGCAAACGGATGCTTAATCCCGGAACCGCCGACCATCCGGAGACGGGATACAGGTCGGTAAAGTCTGCGGCGACTGAAAAAGCCGGGCCGGGATATTACGAGGTCGTACTTGAGGATTACGGCGTCAGGGCTGAACTTACTGCTACCGAGCGTGTCGGACTGCACCGCTATACTTTTCCCGGGGATTCCCTGCAGCGGATAATCCTCGACCTTAACCACGGGATATACAACTACGACGGCAAAACGCTTTGGGCCGGAATAAGGGTAGAAAGCGACACACTTATAACTGGTTACAGGATAACCAACGGATGGGCACGTGAAAATTACACCTACTTCGCGGCTTCATTCTCCAAACCGATAGCCAATTACGGTTACCAGGACAAACAGAGGCCTCTTTACACCGGCTTCTGGAGGAAGTTCAACATGAACGAGAATTTTCCGGAAATATCTGGCCGGAAGATCGTATCGTGGTTCGAGTTCGAACCAGGCGCATCCCCCGAATTGGAAATACGGGTGGCGATTTCGGCCGTGAGTATCGAGGGAGCCTTGCAGAACCTGCATGCTGAAACCGACGGGAAAACGTTCGATGCGGTAAGGGCCGACGCATTCGAGAAATGGAACAGGGAACTCGGTATTTTCGAGGTGGAGGGAAGCACGGATCAGAAAACCATGTTCTACACCTCCTTATACCATACGATGATTAATCCGTCGGTCTATATGGATACGGACCGCAAATACCGGGGTCTGGACCACGACATCCACACGGCCGACGATTTTACCAACTATACTGTCTTTTCGCTGTGGGATACCTATCGCGCGCTGCATCCGCTGTTCAATATCATAAGCAGGGAGCGGAGTGCCGATATGATGCGTTCGATGCTGGCGCATTACCGCCAAAGCGTTCACGGCGCTCTGCCCGTATGGTCACATATGGGTAATGAGAATTGGTGTATGATAGGATACCATGCTGTTCCCGCGATTGCGGATGCGATAACCGCAGGCCTGCCGATTGATATCGGCGACGCACTGGAAGCAATGGACAGCAGTGCCAACATTCCGTATTACGATGGAATCGCGGAATACAAAGAACTTGGGTATGTTCCCCATGACAGGAGCGGCAGCGGCGCTTCGATCACGCTGGAATATGCCTACGATGACTGGACTATTTATAATACGGCACGGAAAGCGGGTAACGAGGCGCTGGCATCGGTTTACAAGGAAAGAGCCATGAATTACAGGAACCAGTTCGATCCTTCGCTCGGTTTTGCAAGAGCCAGGATGAGCGACGGTTCCTGGAAAAAACCGTTCGATCTGATGGATACGCACGGGCAGGGTTTTATTGAGGGTAATTCGTGGAACTATTCGTTTTACGTTCCGCACGATGTGAACGGATTGATGACCGAAATGGGGGGAGACCTGAGGTTTATCGGGCGCCTCGACTCGCTTTTTACCATGCACCTGCCTGACGAGTTCTTCGAACATACGGAAGACGTTACCAGGGAAGGTATCATGGGCAGTTACGTTCACGGCAACGAACCCAGCCATCATATCCCGTATCTTTACGCGTGGACTTCCCAACCGTGGAAAACGCAGTACTGGGTTCGCGAGATAATGGACCGTATGTATGTCAACTCGATAGACGGCCTCTGCGGCAACGATGACTGCGGCCAGATGTCGGCATGGTACATTTTCTCGGCCATGGGATTTTATCCGGTGTGCCCCGGTTCCGGTCAGTATGTACTCAGCGCACCATACCTGCCTTATATCCGCCTGAAACTCGAGAACGGCAAGACGTTTGAAATAAAGGCTCCCGGAGTGAGCGATAAGAAACGCTACGTGCAGTCGGTGAAACTCGACGGCAGGGATTACGGGAAAATGTACATAACGAACGAAGAGATAATGAAGGGCGGGGTTTTGGAATTCAAGATGGGATCGTCGCCGAATAAACGCCGGGGAACGGATGCCGCAAGCAAACCATACTCACTAACGCAACAACAATAATAATCCGATAAAATAACTTAAAACTATGAAAAATCTTTTATACGCGCTGTGCCTGATGATCGGCGCAATCGCCTGCTCTCCGAAAACCCAGCCCACGGTTTCTGCATGGGACGATTACAACGTCGGACAAATCGTTTTCGAAGATAAGGCTCCCGCAACAAAAGGGTCGGAGATATACCGCAGCATAATACCGGATCCTGAAGCCTATATAGCCGAACAGGCGAGGACGGTGCTGTCGACGCTTTATAATTCTCCCGAGGACAGTATTACGGCTGTGAAGAAAATCTATTACACTCTCGAAGACAGCAACGGAATCTCGGCGAAGGGCGGCGGCGGCGGTAACGTCAGCATATTCTACAGCACGCGCCATATCGAGAACTCTTTCCGTAATAACGATACCGCGAAGGTGTTCTTCGAAACGAGGGGTGTGTTGCTTCATGAACTCACGCACGCTTATCAGCTTGAACCTCAGGGTGTAGGTTCGTATGGAACGAATCGCGTTTTCTGGGCGTTCATCGAAGGTATGGCCGATGCGGTGCGCGTTGCGAACGGAGGTTTCGACGGTCCGGATGCCCGTCCGAGGGGAGGCAATTATATGGACGGATACCGCACCGGGGGTTATTTCTTCGTGTGGCTCAGGGACAATAAAGATCCTGATTTCATCTGGAAATTCAATAGAAGCGCGCTTGAGGTTGTGCCTTGGTCTTTCAATGGAGCCATCAAGCATATCCTTGGCGAACAGTACGATATCGACGAACTCTGGCACGAATACCAGGTTGCCGTAGGCGATATAAAATACGAGATAAGCGAATAACCATTTACATCGATGAACAGGGGGATAAGAAGGTTATTGACGGTTGTGTCATGCCTGGCCGCAACATGGCCGGGCAAGGCCCAGTATGGAAATCTTACGGATTATGTCAATCCGTTCGTGGGAACCGACGGATACGGTAACGTTTATCCCGGCTCCCAGATCCCTTTCGGGGGCATACAGATCAGTCCCGACACGGACCGCGATTTTTATGATGCGGCTTCCGGCTATAAATACAGCCATCCTACCCTGCTAGGTTTCAGTCTGACACATCTGAGCGGAACAGGTATCCCCGATCTGGGCGATTTCCTTTTCATTCCCGGCACCGGAGAGATGAAACTGCAGCCGGGAACCCATGACGACCCGGACTCGGGTTACCGTTCGCGTTACTCGCATGAAAAGGAGTGCGCCTCTCCCAACTACTACGCCGTGGAATTGGAGGATTGCGGTGTGCGGGCGGAAATGACTTCGGGGGTGCGTAGCGGGATGTTCCGTTTCACTTTCCCGGAATCCGACCAGGCTTTTATAATGGTCGACATGGACCACACACTGTGGCATTCATGCGAGTGGTCAAATCTGCGAATGGAGGACGACTATACCATATCGGGTTACAAACTTGTGAAAGGCTGGGGACCTGAAAGGCATGTATATTTTACGGCTACGTTCTCGAGAAAACCTACCCTGATGCGTTTTATGCAGGACGGCAAACCGGTGATATACAACACACGCCGCTATCGCAGCAGTTACGAGGCATGGGGAAAGAACCTGATGGCCTGCCTTTCGTTCGATACGAAACAAGGCGAGGAGATAATCGTGAAAGTCGCTGTGTCGGGTGTAAGTACCGACGGCGCCATGCGTAATATGGAAGAGTTGGACGGCATGACCTTCGACCGCCTGAAAGCGCAGGGAGAAGGACTGTGGGAAAAGGAACTCGCAAAATGTGACGTTACCGCCGACAGTAAGACAAAGGAAACGTATTACACTTCCGCTTACCACGCGGCGTTGCATCCGTTTATATTCCAGGATTCGGACGGAAGTTTCCGGGGGTTGGACAAGAATATAGAAAAGGCCCAGGGGTTTACGAATTATACAGTGTTCTCGCTGTGGGATACCTACCGTGCGTTGCACCCGTGGTTCAACCTTGTGCAACAACAGGTGAATGCCGACGTGGCGAACTCGATGCTGGCTCACTACGACAAGAGTACAGAGAAAATGCTCCCGATATGGTCTTTCTACGGTAACGAGACATGGTGCATGATAGGCTACCATGCCGTTTCGGTGTTGGCGGATATGATTGTGAAAGGCGTGGGTGGATTCGACTATGAGCGCGCTTACGAGGCAATGAAGACTACCGCTATGAACCCGAACTACGATTGCATGGCCGAATACCGCCGGATGGGATATGTCCCTTTTGACAAAGAGGCCGAATCGGTATCCAAGACGCTGGAATATGCTTATGACGACTATTGTATCGCCCAAGCAGCCCGTGCTCTCGGGAAGGAGGAGGATTACCGCTATTTCCTCAACCGTTCGCTCGCATACCAGACGCTGATCGATCCTGAAACCAAATATATGCGCGGGCGTGACAGCGAAGGAAACTGGAGAACACCATTTACGCCGGTGGCATACCAGGGTCCCGGGTCGGTTCACGGTTGGGGAGACATCACGGAAGGTTTCACCCTGCAATATACATGGTACGTTCCGCACGATGTGCAGGGCTACATTAACGAGATGGGCGAGGATTTGTTCAGAAGGCGGCTCGATGAACTGTTCGCAGTGGAACTGCCCGAAGACATACCCGGGGCGCACGATATATGGGGGCGTATAGGAGCTTACTGGCACGGCAACGAACCCTGCCACCACATCGTTTTCCTGTATAACTACCTGAAAGAACCCTGGAAGTGCCAGAAATGGGTTCGCACCATAGCCGACAGGTTCTACGGCAACGAACCCGGTTCGCTCAGCGGCAACGACGACTGCGGCCAGATGTCGGCATGGTACCTGTTCAACAGCATGGGTTTCTATCCGACAGCGCCCTCCAGCAATATATATAACATCGGTTCCCCGTGTGTCGAGGCTGTTTCCGTCGCCATGAGCAACGGCGGTAAAATAGAGGTCACTACCAAGAATTGGTCGCCGAAAAACGTGTATGTGAAGGAGCTGTATGTCGACGGACGGAAATACGACAAGTCGTATCTGACCTACGACCAAATCCGGGATGGAGTGAAACTGCACTTCGTGATGAGTGCCAAGCCAAATTATAAAAGGGCTGTGTCCGACGATGCGGTCGCTCCGTCGATCTCTTCCCCAGGGCGGACCATGAATTACGTATCAAGATAGTATGAAAGGACATATAATGAGGAGACTGGTTTTAACATTACTTTGCGGCGCGTTCGCGCAAGTGGCTTTGGGACAGGCTAAATCCCTGTATGAATTGCAACAGGATTTCGTGGATTTGCGTCTCGGGCTGTTCACCCATATGAGTACGGGGACTTTCCTGAATGAAGACTGGGGCGATCCCGATGCTTCTCCCGAGGTATTCAATCCGACGAAGATGGACTGCGGACAGTGGGCGAAAGCTGCAAAATCGGCCAATATGACGTGGGGTTGTCTGTCGGTCAAACATCACGCAGGCTTCTGCCTGTGGGATACGAAAACCACCGATTACAATTCGATGAACAGCTCATTTAATCGTGACGTTGTGAAGGAATATACCGACGCTTTCCATGCCGCCGGTCTTAAGGTGTCGTTCCACTACTCCGTCCTGGACCTTCATCAAAAAATACGTCCAGGGTATGTTTCGACTATGGAGCACACTCAATTTATTAAGGATCAAATATATGAACTTCTGACCAATTACGGTGAGGTGACGGCTTTCATGTTCGATGGATGGGACGTGGGATGGGGACGCATCTCGTATCAGGAAATTCCGTTTGAGGATATATATTGCTATATCAAATCCCTCCAGCCGAATTGCCTTGTATTGGACCTTAATGCGGCAAAATATCCGACAGATGCCCTGTTCTATACCGATATCAAATCTTATGAACAAGGTGCCGGACAGCATATATCGAAAGACAGCAACCGTTTGCCTGCCGTGTCTATGCTGCCCCTACAGGAAACATGGTTCTGGAAGGAAGGTTTCCAGAACGCAACACTCAAGTCTGCAGAATCGATCGTCAACGACAATATAATTCCTATGGGAAAGGTGCACTGCAACTTCCTTCTTAACGTGGGCCCGAACAAAGACGGCTTGCTTGACAAAAACGCCGTCGATGTTCTCAAGCAGATCGGTAAATTGTGGAAAAACGACGGTAAAATATCGAATTTTCCGATAGCCGACGCACCCATAATTTCATCTAACATTGCGATCAATATGCCGATAGACAGCAGTTGGGGCAATGATACGTCTATTATGGACTTCGCCAACGACGATAGCTTCAGTAGCGCGTGGTGGTCTAACCCAGCAGTTAAAGATCCATGGATGATTATTTACCTTGAAAGGGAGAAACCATTGAATATGATAGTACTTACCGAAGCCTCCAGGCCCAGGATGTCCGAATACACTCTTGAGTATCGTCAGAATAACGTTTGGAAGCCAATAGTCAGCGGTACGGATACCGGAAGGGTCAAGATACACCGTTTCGATACCGTGTGGGGAGATGCTGTAAGGCTGAAGATACAGAAATCCTCCGGGAACCCTTCCGTCGCAGAGTTGGGAATATACAACGAAAGACGATAAACGAAAACCGTACAACATTAACAAACTAATTTAACCTATAGAAGATGAAACGTATTTTATTTTTGAGCCTGGCCCTGTGTGCGGTATCCGGAAGTGTGGATGCGCAGGAGAGGAACAAGGCTTACCTGGTGTCGGACGCGCATTTCGACAGCCAATGGAACTGGGATGTGCAGCGTTCTATAGTGGACTATATACCCAAAACACTTGATCAGAACCTGTTCTTGCTGGGAAAATACCCGAATTACATTTTCAATTTCGAAGGAGGGATCAAATACCAATGGATGAAGGAATACTATCCGCACCAGTACGAGCTGATCAAAAAGTATATAGACGAAGGCCGCTGGCATGTCACCGGCAGTACGTGGGACGCCAATGACCCGAATATTCCATCCATAGAGTCGTTTACACGCAATATCCTGTATGGGCAGCACTTTTTCCGCGATGAGTTCGGCGTCGAGTCGACGGACATATTCCTTCCCGACTGTTTCGGCTTCGGGTGGACTCTGCCAACAGTTGCGGCTCACTCGGGACTTATCGGTTTTTCGACCCAGAAACTAATGTGGCGCCACCGACCGTTCTACAGCAACGGCAGCAAGATACCTTTCGAAATAGGTATGTGGCAGGGTGTCGACGGCTCACGCATTATGGCTGTCATGGATGCCCATAATTACACCACCAAATGGCGTTACCAGGACCTGAGCGAGAGTAAAAACCTCTTGGCCATCACTGAAAAAAGCCCGATCAAGACCGTGTATCACTACTACGGAACAGGTGATACCGGCGGTGCGCCCACTATAGAATCGGTAAGGGCTTTGGAACTGAGCCTTAAAGGCGACGGGGCGGTCGAGATCATTAGCGCGACCAGCGACCAGCTCTATAAGGATTATCTTCCGTTCGCAAACCATCCCGAACTTCCGGTATGGGACGGAGAACTGCTGATGGACGTTCACGCAACGGGTTGCTACACTTCGCAGGCTGCTATGAAACTCTACAACCGACGCAACGAGCTTCTGGCCGACGCGGCTGAGCGCAGTGCCGTAGCCGCAGACTGGCTCGGTGCTTCGGCATATCCGAAATACATGCTGAGCGAAGCATGGAAAAGGTTCTTGTGGCACCAGTTCCATGATGACCTAACCGGTACCAGCATCCCGCGCGCCTACGAGTTCTCATGGAATGACGAGCTTATATCTTTGGGTCAGTTCGAAGGCGTACTCGAGGCTTCTGTAGGTGCGGTTTCGCGTGCGCTGGACACTGAAGTGAAAGGAACGCCGCTGGTTATCTACAACCCGGCCGGTTTTCCCGTGTCCGGGGTTGTCGAGGTGACGCTTGCCGGAACTTCCGGCAAACTGGCGGTCTACGACGAAAAAGGAGTTAAAGTTCCGCACCAAATAACAGGAAACATAAACGGGGAGGTCAAGATGTTGATACAGGCATCGGTTCCGGCAACGGGCTATGCCGTGTACGACGTCCGTAAGGGAGGAACGGAAAAAACCTCCCCGTTTATTAAAGTATCCAAAACCGGCCTCGAAAACAGTGTTTACAAAGTCACGCTCGATGGTAACGGCGACATATCTTCAGTTGTAGACAAACGCAGCGGCAAAGAACTGGTCGCGGCTGGAAAATCCATACGCCTTGCGCTGTTCACCCAGAACGAGTCGTTCAGTTGGCCGGCTTGGGAAATAACTAAAAAAACCATCGACGGGACGCCGGTATCCATCACTGACAATGTGAAAATCACAGTTGTCGAGAACGGTCCAGTGAGAGCTTCGGTGTGCGTCGAACGGACATACGGCGAATCTGTTTTCCGCCAGTATATCAATCTTTCGGAGGGGGCGCAGGCCGACCGCATAGACATAGTTAACGACGTCGACTGGCAGAGTACCAACACCCTGCTGAAAGCCGAGTTCCCGCTCGGCGTGTCTAATCCCAAAGCCGTTTACGACTTGGGCGTGGGTTCGGTCGAAAGGGGCAACAACACGGAAATCGCTTATGAAGTCTACGCCCAACAGTGGGCCGACCTCACGGATGCCGACGGCAGCTACGGAGTGTCGATTATGAACGACAGCAAGTACGGTTGGGACAAGCCTGCAGACAATACCATACGCCTCACCTTGCTGCATACCCCGTCGACAAGGGGAGGATACTCCTACCAGAACCGCCAGGATTACGGACATCATACATTCACCTACTCCATCATGGGGCACCAGGGCGATTACCGCGCCGCACAGACCGTGAAAAAGGCGGAAGTGCTGAACCAACCGCTTGTGGCTTTCGTTGCCCCCAAGCATAAAGGTTCGCTCGGACGCAGTTTCTCTTTCGTCCGTTCTGAGAACGAAAACGTGGCGATGCGTGCGCTGAAACAGGCCGAAAAGTCGGATGAGTACGTGGTGCGTTTCTATGAGACCACGGGTAAAAGCGCACAGGATGCCGTGGTGACGTTTGCCGCGAATATCGTGTCGGCAAAGGAACTCAACGGTGTGGAAGACGAGATCGGCACGGCCGAATTCTCGGGCAGGAAACTAAGTTTCAAGGTATCTCCTTTCGGAATGAAAACCTTCAAGGTGACGCTTGCCAAACCGCAGACGGCGCTGGCGCCCATTGAAACTGCATATGTCGACCTGCCTTACGGCATGAAGACGGCATCTTACAACGCATACCGTTCGGACGCGAACTTCGACGGCAAGGGCAACTCATATGCTGCAGAACTGATACCCGAAAAGATAGACTTCAAAGGCGTTAGTTTCCGTCTTGGAGATCCTGCAGCCGAAAACGGCGTGAAATGCCGCGGAGAAGCAATCGATTTGCCGAAGGGGAATTACAACAAACTTTACATCCTGGCAGCTTCGACACAGAATGACAACAACGCAGTGTTCACGGTCGACGGCAAAGCCCATGAGGCGTTGGTCCCGTATTACAGCGGTTTCGTAGGCCAGTGGGGCCATACGGGTCACACCGAAGGCTACCTGAAAGCCGCCGACGTGGCTTTTGCAGGTACCCACAAACATAATATGATACAGAACAAGGACGTTCCCTATGAGTTCACCTATATGTTCTGCATCGGTATCGACATTCCTGCGGGCGCCAAACAGCTAGTTCTGCCTGAAAATCAGCGTATCGTGGTATTTGCCGCCACGGTTGCCAATGACCGTAACAATGCGGCGGTTTCCGCCTCCGACCTGATGAGGATAGACCTTGCGGCGAAAGGTGCCGATGAGGGCGGTGCTGCCAACAAAAACCTGGTGTTTGGCAAACCGGTCATAGAACGCAGCGGACAGGTCAACCGTTCGGAGAGGGCAGAAAGCGCGCTTGACGATGACATCACCACCAAATGGTGCGATCTGAGCGCGGTTCGGCCGAAATTCATAGCTGTCGACATGGAGGCGGAACAGGAAATCAAAGGCTGGTATGTAATGCATGGTGGCCTCGAAGACCTGGACTATATCACCAAGGAATACAGCCTTCAGGTAAAGACAAATGCCGACGGCGAATGGAAAACGGTCGACACGGCTTATGATAACACTGCTCTCGAGACGGAGCGCCTGCTGAAAGAACCGGTAAAGGCCCGTTATGTCCGCCTGCTGGTCACCAAACCGGACCAGTCGGAAGGCAACACAACCAGAATCTACGAATTCTCGGTTTTTTAAAACATTTATATATTGTCCGGTATTTATTGTGCGTTAATATTATTTGAGGAAACGGGAATATTATCCGGAACAGAACTTTATGACAACCCCCAATAATCAGTAAAATCAATGAAATTTATGAAATCACCTACAGTACATCAAGAGCGGACAAGAGGTTTCAGGATGTCCGGCATGAAAAAGACAGTCGTTTGCATGGCTATGCTGTTGCCATTTGGCCTTCTTTCAGGCTGCGACGGTGGTGGTGGCAATGACACTGAACCGGCTGGATATGACGCCAATAAAGTGACGGTTCACTCGACTAATACCAGGATGACATCTTCTGGTATACTGGAGTCGCAGTATGCCGATTCTCCTAAAGGAAACGGGATCGCTTATATCGTGGATGGCAACACCAGCACTTTTTTCAAGACCCCGCACAATAGCTGTTATATTCTGTGGAGCGGTGACGCAACCTCTATAATCAACTACTATTCAGTGACATCTGCGAGCAACTCGCCGGAAAACGACCCCAAGTCATGGTCTTTATACGGCTCCAACGACGGGACGACATGGACTCTTCTCGATTCGCGGACCGACCAGACTTTCCGGACCCGGAAACTGAAAAAGGAGTACGATTTTAACAGCAAGGCGCTATATAAATATGCCAAGCTGGATATAGAAAGCAACAATGGTGGTACCGCTATTCAGATCGCTGAATTCAGCATGAAACAGGTCCAGATGGATATAGACGACCTGATGAACAAGTCGAGCGGACCTTCTTACAGTGACATTACCCCTATGGGGAAACACTATGCCAACAAGCATGTTGCTACTGCGGCGGAACTCGAATGGCTTTCGACTGCATCCAATGAACCGAAGGCCTCGCAGTCATCACGCAGTGATGCGTCTTGGAAAGAATTCCAGGTAACTCTTTATCCTACCGCGGGTGGCCCCAGCCCGGCCGACTGCAACCAGCGCGGCATAGGCGACTGCTGCGCGATTGCGGTATTCGGGTCGTTCGCATACATTTACCCCGAGTTTATAAAAGACATCATTAAAGATAACGGCGACCGCACCTTTACCGTTAAAATGTTCACCCCGCAGGGGAACGAGATCGATGTGAGTGTGACTTCCAAATTCATTGCCGACGGCGGCGGAACGATCCAGGCCGTTACGGGTAAAAATGGTGTGGCCTGCTGGTCGACTATACTTGAAAAGGCGATGATGAAATGGGAATACATATACAAGGTGAATGAGAATATAGGCGGTATCGGTACCGAAGTTGTTGCTCCGCTTTTCACAGGAGACGGCGGAAGCTTTGCTTTTGACAGGGGAAAGTTGGGCAACGCCGACCTTGCGCGTGCTGTGACGGTATGCCTCAAGATCGGTAAGTTCGTTATCGGAGGCTGGAACAACGGCTTTCCTGTTGACAACAGTGAAACGGTTGGAGCCCATGCCTACACCTTTATGCATCCTTATGATTCGTCTCACTTGTTTGTAATGCGTAATCCTTGGGGAGGAAATCCCAAGGTAGACGGTACTAAGGACGGAACATTGCGTATCCCCGACAACAACGTCATCCCGCCGATCATAGACCTCAGGATCTGCGAGCCTGGTAAAGCTGCCAGATACGGCACGGGCATTAAGGATCCGTATACGTTGCCATATTTTGCTCCGGGTGCTGCTGTGATGCAGGTCTCGCCCGAGTTGATGATATCGGGCAGATAACCTACCTGCCGCAGGCGGCGTTGTGAACGCCGTCGCTGAAAACACCCGGACCATGTCTGACATGGTCCGGGTGTTTTTCTACCAAAATGCTGCTGAAATAACGGAGGTCCGTACCGTACCGGTCATGCCCGCCACTCAAGGGAGTGGCGGGCATTCATGCGTTTTGTGGAATGGTTATTGTTCGGGATGACGAACGCAGGCATATCGCCGGCGTACAGGGATGCGATTATTAAAAAATCTTAAAAAACATTGTTATTCGGGTAACGATGCAAAAAACTTTATCTATCTTTGTACCGATTGCCGTTTAAAGGCGGTTTCCGAAAACTGAGATAAGTTTAATCATATAAAAAATCAAAAAAATCATGGCACAAATCGATCTGAGCAAGTACGGCATTTCGGGCGCCACCGAGATCGTGCACAACCCTTCCTACGAAGAACTCTACCAGGCGGAAGTCGACCCGAAGAACGAAGGCTTCGAAAAAGGCGTGGTGACCAAAACCGGCGCCGTGGCCGTCAAGACCGGCATCTTCACCGGCCGCTCGCCTAAAGACCGCTACATCGTTAAGGACGCCACCAGCGACCAGCATATATGGTGGGACGGAACCATCAACAAACCCGTCTCGACCGATACCTGGAACCATTGCAAGGCGCTCGTGCAGAAGGAACTCTCGGGCAAGAAGCTCTACGTCGTGGATACGTTCTGCGGAACCAACCCCGACACCCGCATGAAAGTGCGCTTCATCATGGAAGTCGCATGGCAGGCACACTTCGTGACCAACATGTTCATCCGTCCGTCGCACTACGAACTGGCCAACTACGGCGAACCCGATTTCGTCGTGATGAACGGTTCGAAATGCACCAATCCCCAGTGGAAGGAGCAGGGCCTGAACTCGGAGGTTTTCGTTATGTTCAACCTCACCGAGAAAGTCCAGATTATCGGCGGTACATGGTACGGCGGTGAAATGAAGAAAGGTATGTTCGCAATGATGAATTACTACCTGCCACTGCGCGGCATGGCTTCGATGCACTGCTCGGCCAACGTGGGCGAAAAGGGCGACGTCGCCGTATTCTTCGGCCTCTCCGGAACCGGTAAGACCACCCTTTCGGCCGACCCGAAACGCTACCTTATCGGCGATGACGAACACGGTTGGGACGATAACGGCGTGTTCAACTACGAAGGAGGCTGCTATGCCAAGACCATCAATCTTAGCGAAGAGAACGAGCCGGACATCTGGCGCGCCATCCGCCGCGACTCGCTGCTCGAGAACGTGGTTGTCAAGGCCGACGGAACTCCCGACTACGCCGACGGCTCGATCACCGAGAACACCCGCGTATCGTACCCGATATATTTCATCAACAAGATCGTGCTGCCTTCGAAAGCCGGCCACGCCAAGAAGATCATCTACCTGTCGGCCGACGCATTCGGCGTTCTGCCTCCGGTTTCGATCCTCGACGACGCCCAGGCGCAGTACCACTTCCTGTGCGGCTACACCTCGAAGCTGGCCGGAACCGAACGCGGCATCACCGAGCCCGTTCCTTCGTTCTCGCCCGCATTCGGCGAAGCGTTCCTGACGCTCCACCCCACCGTGTACGCAAGCACGCTGTCGAAGAAGATGAAAGAACACGGTGCAAAGGCATATCTGGTCAACACCGGCTGGAACGGAACCGGCAAACGCATCTCGATCAAGGATACACGCGCCATCATCGACGCCATCATCGACGGTTCGATCGAGCAGGCTCCGACCACCGGCGTGCCCATCCTGAACCTCACCGTTCCCACCAAACTGAACAAC
>JAVBRB010000037.1:0-72769 GCA_031548515.1 Rikenellaceae bacterium
CTGACCATCCTGCGCCAAAGAAACTCTAAATAGCGCCAAGACCATGGAAAGAAATCTGAGAAAAGAAAGGATCGGTACGGTTGTGAGCAACAAGATGGACAAATCCATCGTAGTGGCCGTTAAACGTAAAGTGAAGCATCCGATGTACGGAAAATTCGTGAACAAAACCACGAAATTCGTAGCTGAGGACAGCGAGAATACCTGCAATCCGGGCGATACGGTAAAGATCATGGAGACTCGTCCCCTGAGCAAGACCAAACGCTGGAGGCTTACTGAAATAATTGAAAGAGCGAAATAATCATGATACAGCAGGAAAGCAGACTGACCGTAGCCGACAACAGCGGTGCGAAGGAAGTACTTTGCATCCGTGTGTTGGGTGGGACCAACAGGCGTTATGCCTCTATCGGCGATAAAATTGTGGTGACCGTCAAAAGCGCTACCCCTTCGGGTGAAATGAAGAAGGGAACAGTGTCCAAAGCGGTCATAGTCAGGACCAAAAAGGAGATAAGACGTGCAAACGGTTCGTACATTCGTTTCGACGACAACGCCGTGGTGCTTCTTAATAACCAGGGTGAAATGAGGGGAACCCGTATCTTCGGCCCGGTCGCAAGGGAACTCCGCGACGGTTACATGAAGATCATCTCCCTCGCTCCCGAAGTACTGTAATCTTATAAAGACCAAGAGAAGATCATGTCAGTAAAATTACATATTAAGAAAGGCGACACGGTGAAGGTCATTGCCGGAGACGACAAAGGCCATACGGGCAAAGTGCTTAAAGTACTTATCGATGACAGCCGTGCGGTTGTGGAAGGCGCGAACATGGTTTCGAAAGCCACCAAACCCAACTCAAAAAACACTCAGGGCGGTATCGTAAAGCAGGAAGCTCCGATACATATCTCGAACCTGCAGCTCATCGACCCCAAAAGCGGAAATCCTACCCGCGTGGGACGCAAAGAGGGCAAGGACGGCAAACTGGTACGTTACGCTAAAAAATCAGGGGAGGAAATCAGATAATGGCAGCATACACTCCTACTTACAGAATCAACTATAAGGAGCAGATAGTTCCTGCACTTATGAAAGAGTTCGGATACAAGAGCGTGATGCAGGTTCCGAAGCTCGAAAAAATAGTGATCAATCAGGGTATGGGCCAGGCCGTGGCCGATAAGAAACTTATCGACGTGGCTATCGCCGAACTCACCACGATCACCGGACAGAAGGCCGTGATGACCAAATCGACGAAGGACATCTCGAACTTCAAACTGCGTAAGGGAATGCCCATCGGCGTGAAGGTCACGCTCCGTGCGGACAAGATGTACGAATTCATGGAGAGGCTCGTGGCCGTTGCGCTGCCCCGTATCCGTGACTTCAAAGGCATCAACGAAAAGTTCGACGGACGCGGAAACTACACCCTCGGCATCACCGAACAGATCATCTTCCCGGAGATCGACATCGACAAGATCGTCAAGATTTTCGGTATGGAGATCACGTTCGTTACCTCGGCCCGCCACGACGAAGAGGCTTACGCCCTTCTCCGCGAGTTCGGCCTACCATTCAAAAACGCTAAAAAAGCACAATAAGCATGGCAAAGGAATCAATGAAGGCCCGCGAGGTCAAACGTGCGAAACTCGTGGCCAAATATGCCGACAAACGCGCCCAGCTTAAAAAGGACGGCGATCAGTTAGGTTTGAGTAAGCTTCCGCGCAACTCGAACCCGATCCGCATGCACAACCGCTGCAAGCTCACCGGTCGTCCCAAAGGCTACATGCGCCAGTTCGGCATCAGCCGCATCCAGTTCCGCGAAATGGCCTCCAAGGGGCTGATCCCTGGAGTCAAGAAGGCGAGTTGGTAGGCTTTACGACAGCAAATCGGTCCGTTTTTTACATTAGGCGGGTTGATATTCAAAAAGATTCACTATCTTTGTGCGCACTTGCATAAAGATAGTGTCTTTTTGTTAGTGATTATAAGCGTTTTACGCTTCCAGGGGCCGCTTTTGCGGGGTTCCGGGGCTGTTTTGTAAGGATAGCTGTGACGGTTGTTTTTACAGGGTTATTGCCCCGGGCGAACGTGAGAAATGCCCGGACCAACAAATTTTTTGGACTTCAGAAGTGAAGTCCGCATGTTTAATTTTAATTTTTTAATCAAATGACGGATCCAATTGCGGATTTCCTCACTCGGATTAGAAACGCGGTGAAAGCCAACCACAAAGTAGTTGAAGCTCCCGGTTCAAAAATTAAACAGGAAATGACCAAGATCCTCTACGATCAGGGTTATATTCTTGCTTATAAGTTCGAGCAGGACGAAAAGGGCCATCCTGTGATCAAGATCGCCCTCAAGTACCACCCCCAGACCAAAGTCAATGCTATCAAAGACCTCAAACGCATCAGCCGTCCCGGTCTGCGCCGCTATGTCGGAGCAGAAGAGATGCCCCGCGTTATGAATGGCCTCGGTATAGCGATCGTTTCCACTTCGAAAGGCATAATGACCGACAAAGCGGCGCGCCAGGAGAATGTCGGAGGCGAAGTTTTATGCTACGTATATTAATCGTTCAATTGTTTAAGAAATGTCAAGGATTGGTAAATTACCTGTAAACCTGCCTGCCGGTGTGACCGTAACGGTCTCTTCGGACAATGTGGTAAGCGTGAAAGGACCTCTCGGACAACTGTCGCAGACAGTGGACCGCGACATCACCGTCACAGTAGAGGGAGACGTATTGACAGTAACTCGTCCTACGGATCAACCCCGCCACCGCTCTATGCACGGGCTCTACCGCGCGCTCATCAACAATATGGTGGTCGGCGTTTCCAAAGGATACGAGATCAAACAGGAACTCGTAGGCGTAGGCTTCAAGGCCGAAACACAAGGCCAGGTTCTCCAGTTGAGCCTGGGATACTCTCACGACATCTGGATCATGCTCCCCGCGGAAGTAAAGGCCGAAGCCGTTACCGAGCGTAAGAGCAATCCGATCGTTACTCTGAAAAGCATCGACAAACAGCTTATCGGCCAGGTTGCCGCCAAAATACGTTCGCTGCGTAAGCCGGAACCGTATAAGGGCAAGGGTATCAAGTTTGTCGGCGAACAACTGCGCCGCAAGGCCGGTAAATCTGCTGGTAAATAATTAAAATCCTGAAAAAGTTATGGCACTGACAAAAACCGAAAGAAGGGCAAGGATCAAAATGCGTATCCGCAAGATCGTGAACGGCACGACCGAACAGCCCCGCATGACTGTGTACAGGAGCAACAAGCAGATCTATGTACAGTTCGTAGATGATACCAAAGGCGTTACGCTGGCAGCGGCCTCGTCGCTCGACAAGGAAGTAGCCGAAACTACGAAAGGCAAGAATAAAACCGAAGTTGCAGCTATTGTCGGCAAACTCGCCGCCAAACGCGCTTCAGAAAAGGGTATTGCCAGCGTTGCTTTCGACCGTAACGGTTACCTGTATCACGGCAGAGTAAAAACATTGGCCGATGCTGCCCGTGAAGGCGGCCTTAAATTCTAATCAGGCAAAGAAATGGCAAAAAGTAACATACAGAAAGTAAGGACCAGCGACCTTGAGTTGAAAGACAGGCTCGTGAGCATCCAGCGCGTTACGAAAGTAACCAAAGGGGGTCGCACATTCAGCTTCTCGGCGATCGTCGTTGTCGGCAACGAGAACGGCGTTGTGGGTTATGGCCTCGGTAAAGCGAGCGAAGTGACCGCCGCCATCGCCAAAGGAGTTGAAGATGCTAAAAAGAATCTGGTGAAGATCCCCGTCCTGCACGGAACCATTCCGCACAAACAGGAAATGCGTTACAGCGGTTCGCTCGTTATGATCCGTCCGGCAGCTCCCGGTACCGGTATCATTGCCGGCGGTGCTATGCGCGCCGTGCTCGAAAGCGCCGGAGTGAAGAACGTACTCGCGAAGAGCAAGGGATCATCCAACCCGCACAACCTCGTCAAGGCAACCGTGGCAGCTCTCCTCGAACTGAGGGATGCCGTAAGCGTGGCCCAGGTGCGCGGAATTTCGCTGAATAAAGTGTTTAACGGTTAATTTCACGAGGAAATCATGGCAAAAATCAAGATCACTCAGGTAATCAGCCGAATCGGCAGCACTGAAAAACAGAGAAGGAACCTTGACGCGCTGGGTATCAAAAAAATGAACCAGTCGGTAGTTCACGAGGACTCCCCCATCATCATGGGTATGGTCGAAAAAGTGAAACACCTTGTCAAGGTTGAGGCAGAACCCAAGAAGTAACCCTTAACACGTAAGAATGACTATGAATCTCAATAACTTAAAACCCGCAAAAGGCGCTACCCACAGCGAACGCAGGATCGGTCGCGGCGAAGGCTCAGGCAAAGGCGGTACGTCTACACGCGGTCACAAGGGAGCGCAGTCCCGTTCGGGTTACTCGCAGAAACTCGGCTTTGAAGGCGGCCAGATGCCCCTTCAGAGGCGTCTTCCCAAGTTCGGTTTTACCAACAAGGAACGTGTAGAGTTCAAACCTATCAACCTGTCGGTTCTCGAAGAATTGGCTGCCAAGAAGAATCTAAAGGAAATTTCAGTGGAAACACTGCTCGAAGCCGGTTTTGTGTCGAAAAACGACCGTGTGAAGATTCTCGGCAACGGCAAATTGACCAAGGCTCTGACCGTAACGGCACACGCTTTCTCGAAAAGCGCCGAGGCCGCTATCGAAGGCCTGCAGGGTAAAGCAGTGAAACTCTAATCTAACCCAACGGTAAAATGAAACTAGTAGAAACTATTAAGAACATATTCAAGATCGAGGAACTTCGCAAGAAGATCGTCTACACGGTACTTCTCGTTCTTGTGTACAGGTTCGGTAGTTTTGTGGTGATCCCGGGTATAAATCCCGTGGCTCTGGGCGAACTCAGTAACCAGGTATCCGGAAACGGACTCCTGAGCCTTCTCGATATCTTTTCGGGCGGTGCGTTCTCCAATGCTTCGGTCTTCGCTCTCGGTATCATGCCCTATATTTCGGCCTCTATAGTAATCCAGCTTCTCGGTATCATATTACCGTATTTCCAGAAGCTGCAAAAAGAGGGAGAAAGCGGGCGCCGCAAAATGAACCAGTGGACAAGGTACCTGACGATCATCGTTCTGTGCCTCCAGGGACCGGCTTATCTGGCCAATCTTCATGCCAAATTGCCCGCTGCGGCTTTTGTGTTGAACGGTACGCTGTTTACGGCCGTAGCACTTATGTGCCTTATTGCGGGTACGATGTTTACGATGTGGCTGGGTGAAAAGATCACCGATAAGGGGATCGGCAACGGCGTTTCGCTCATCATCATGGTGGGTATCGTCGCCCGCCTGCCCCATGCATTCCTCGCCGAAATCAACACCCGTTTCACGGATGTTACCGGCGGCGTGGTGATGCTGGTCGTGGAACTTGTCCTGCTCTACCTCATATTTATGGCTGCGATCGCTCTTGTACAGGCTGTCCGTAAGGTTCCTGTACAGTATGCAAAGCGCATCGTCGGCAATAAACAGTACGGAGGAGTACGCCAGTATATACCTTTAAAGATCAACGCCGCGGGTGTGATGCCTATCATATTCGCACAGGCGCTGATGTTTATCCCGATGCTGTTCTCGAATGTCGGCGGCGGCGGTTTCGCTGCGGCCTTCTCGTACCACAGTATCTGGTATAATGTGACGTTCTTCCTCATGGTGGTCGCATTTACATATTTCTACACCGCGATCACAGTTAATCCGACCATGATGGCCGACGATATGAAACGCAACGGCGGGTTCATACCGGGCGTAAAACCCGGTAAGAAAACGGCCGAGTATATCGACGACATCATGACGAGAATCACCCTTCCGGGTTCGATCTTCCTTGCAACCATCGCTATTTTGCCGACGTTTGCAGCGATGCTCGGGATCAACCAGCAGTTCTCGTACTTCTTCGGGGGTACTTCGCTGCTGATCCTCGTGGGTGTGATCCTCGACACTCTTAAGCAGATAGAGAGCTATCTCCTTATGCGCCACTACGACGGTCTGATGAAGACCGGCCGCATTAAAGGCCGCGGCGGCGTATAGGCAAAGACAGCTGATTGACGATGATAAGTCTGAAAAACAGGGAAGAAACAGAACTGCTCCGTGAGAACAATCTCCTGGTGAGTGCGACGCTCGCGGAAGTGGCAAAGCATATCAGGCCGGGGGTTACGACCAACGAGCTTGACCGGGTTGCGGAAGAATTTATCCGCTCGCACGGAGCAGTTCCGGGCTTCCTTGGGTACGGCGGTTTCCCGAAAACGCTCTGCGTTTCGGTCAACGAAAACGTCGTGCACGGCATACCGTCGGACTACGTTCTTCAGGAAGGCGATATAGTTTCGGTCGACTGTGGCACGATTATGAAGGGGTTTTACGGTGATTCCGCCTATACATTTGCGGTCGGAAACATACATCCGGAAACACAGAGATTACTGGATGTTACCAAAGAGGCTCTTTATAAAGGTGTCGCACAAGCCAAGGCAGGTAACCGCGTAGGCGATATATCTGCGGCTGTGCAGGAGCATGCCGAAACTAACGGATTCTCGGTCGTGAGGGAACTCGTAGGGCACGGACTCGGGCGCAAAATGCACGAGGAACCCGAAGTTCCGAACTACGGCGCGAAAGGCAGGGGGCCCATACTTAAAGAAGGTATGGTGATCTGCATCGAGCCGATGATCAACATGGGCGGGAAATACGTTGTCTTCGAAAAGGACGGTTGGACTGTACGCACAAGGGACCGCAAGCCATCGGCTCATTTTGAGTTCGCTGTGGCGATCGGTAAGGAACCCGACGTGCTGACCGATTTCGGCATTATCGAAGATGCAATTAAAACAAGAGGCAAATGAAGGTAGCGAAGGTTCGCGGAGTGGCTTGTTAAACAGTCCATTGCCTGCGTTCCTGCCGTTGCGGACCATTGCCGCAAAATCTTAACTCTATGGCGAAGCAAGCTGCTATTGAAAAAGACGGAACGATAATTGAGGCACTGTCGAACGCGATGTTCCGCGTCGAACTCGACAACGGCCACGTTATCACTGCCCACATCTCGGGTAAGATGCGCATGCACTACATCAAGATCCTGCCCGGAGATAAAGTTAAGGTGGAAATGTCGCCCTACGACCTGTCGAAAGGACGCATTTCATTCAGGTACAAATAGGCACGGCTGTGCTTTTTATTGGCAATGGCTCCGAAAGATTTGACCGGGAGAGTTTATCCTGGAAATTCCAAGGGGGACTGCGTCAGGAAACTATCGGTTACTAAATCAAGATCGCTTAAAAATGAAAGTAAAAGCATCGATCAAAAAGAGAAGCGAAGACTGTAAGATCGTAAAACGTAAAGGCAAACTTTACGTGATCTGCAAGAAAACCCCAAAATATAAAATGCGCCAGGGTTGATCCCCATTAAGGCGTAAAGGGATTTTTCTTTGCTTCAAATGTAGCATCAGTTACTTAAAGAAAACAGAAAAACGAATTTATGGCACGTATAGTAGGTGTAGATTTACCAAAAAACAAAAGAGGCGAAATCGGCCTGACCTATATATATGGTATAGGCCGCAGCACGGCTCGCAAGATTCTAGATATGGCCGGCATCAATTATGATTTGAAAGTCCAGGACTGGACCGACGATCAGATTGGGGCTATCCGTAGCGCTATCGCCGACAGCGGTATCAAAGTCGAAGGTGAAAACCGCTCGATCGTTCAGATGAACATCAAGCGCCTTATGGACATCGGTTGCTATCGCGGCATCCGCCACCGTATCGGTCTCCCGCTCCGCGGTCAGAGCACCAAGAACAACGCCCGTACACGCAAGGGCAAGAAGAAAACGGTCGCTAACAAGAAGAAAGCAACTAAGTAATCAGAGCGAGTTATGGCTAAAAAAACAGGAACAGTAAAGAAGAAAGTCGTTAAGGTAGGCGCTATGGGTGCCGCCCATGTACACTCGACTTTTAACAATGTGATAGTTACGATCACCAACGATAACGGAGACGTGATAAGCTGGAGTTCCGCCGGTAAGATGGGCTTCCGCGGTTCTAAGAAGAACACTCCCTATGCAGCGCAGACTGCAGCCTCGGATTGCGCCAAGGTTGCTTACGACATGGGCCTGCGCAAGGTTAAGGTTTATGT
Source organism: Rikenellaceae bacterium (assembly GCA_031548515.1). GTDB lineage: Bacteria > Bacteroidota > Bacteroidia > Bacteroidales > Rikenellaceae > UBA940. Next base: position 8,108 of record JAVBRB010000037.1, read on the forward strand.
GAAAGGACCGGGTTCGGGCCGCGAGTCTGCGATCCGTACTATCAATGGCGCCGGAATCGAAGTGCTCGAAATTATCGATGTTACGCCGCTGCCGCACAACGGATGCCGTCCTCCCAACCGCAGGCGAGTGTAAAACGAGCCTAGCTCACCTACCAGAGCCCGCGAGTCGCTGCAGAGCGGCGGAGCGGAGTTGACGCCAAAGCAGAGGCAGAGATTGCTGACAAACTATGCTCCTGCAAACAGGAAGGATACGAAGTTGAAAAGCGAAGGTAGGTAACTTAAAAATTGAAAGAGATTTTTCAAAAAAGAGATTAAAACAATGGGAAAATTCATAGGACCAAAAACAAAAATCGCCCGCAAATTCGGAGAGCCTATTTTCGGCGCTGACAAAGCGTTCGAAAAGAAGAACTATCCTCCCGGAATGCATGGACAGAACCGTAAACGCAAAAAAGTTTCGGAATACGGTACCCAGCTTACTGAAAAGCAGAAGGCAAAAGCCATCTACGGCCTGCTCGAGAAACAGTTCAACAACACCTATGTAAGAGCTGCCCGTATCGGCGGTATTACCGGTGAGAACCTGTTGAAATTACTCGAATGCCGTCTGGACAACGTGGTTTACCGCCTCGGTATCGCTCCGACGCGTGCGGCTGCCCGTCAGCTCGTTTCACACCGCCATATCACGGTAAACGGAGCTGTTGTTAATATTCCGTCGTACAGTTTGAAGAATGGCGACGTCGTGGGAGTCAGGGAAAAATCCAAGAGCCTCGAAGTGATTACGGAAGCCCTCTCGGGCGGACGCAGCCGCTACTCATGGCTCGAGTGGGATCCCGCTTCGATGTCGGGCAAGTTCCTCCAGAGACCGGACCGCGAAGATATTCCGGAAAACATCAAGGAGCAACTCATCGTCGAACTCTACTCGAAATAGTAACACTAATTAAAAAATAATATATGGCAATATTAGCATTCCAGAAGCCTGAAAAGGTCATTATGCTCGACTCCAGCTCGACGTTCGGAAAATTTGAATTCCGGCCGCTCGAACCAGGTTTCGGCATGACCATCGGCAATGCCTTGCGCCGTATCCTGCTCTCGTCGCTCGAGGGTTATGCGATCACGACCGTAAAGGTTGCCGGTGTAGATCACGAGTTTGCCGCCATTCCCGGAGTAATGGAAGGGATGATAGATATCATCCTGAACCTCAAAAAGGTCCGTTTTGTCCGTACTGTGGAGAATGTCGACAACGAAAAAGTGACGCTGAACGTTGCCGGTGTCTCGGAACTGACTGCCGGGTATATCTCGAACTTCCTGTCCAGTTTCAAGGTGCTCAATCCCGACATGGTTATCTGCCGCCTTACGCCCGAAACCAAACTGACGATAGACCTTACTATCGCCAAGGGCCGCGGGTATGTGCCGGCTGAAGAAAACCAGCCTGCGGAAGCCGAATTCGGTCTGCTGGCGATCGACTCGATACATTCGCCCATCGTGAATGTGAAGTACTCGATCGACAACTACCGCGTGGAGCAGCGTACGGACTACGAAAAGCTGAACCTTGAAATAACCACGGACGGTTCTATCCACCCGAAAGAGGCTCTTAAAGAGGCTGCCAAGATACTTATCCACCACTTCATGCTGTTCTCCGACGAGAAGATCACGGTGAACGTCGACGAGGCTGGTTCGGCAGAAGAGTTCGACGAAGACGTCCTGCACATGCGACAGCTGCTCAAGACCAAGCTGTCGGATCAGGACCTCTCGGTCAGGGCGCTCAACTGCCTGAAAGCCGCTGAAGTGGATACGGTAGGCGATCTGGTACGTTTCAACCGCAACGATCTGTTGAAGTTCCGTAACTTCGGCAAAAAGTCGCTTTCGGAACTGGACGACCTGCTGACATCTCTGAACCTGCACTTCGGAATGGATGTTTCTCCTTATAAACTTGATAAAGACTAAGCACTAATGAGACATAATAAAAAATTCAACCACCTTGGCAGAACCAGCGCGCACCGCAAGGCTACACTTGCGAATATGGCGACGTCGCTCGTAATGCACAAGAGGATAGAAACTACGGTGGCAAAAGCCAGGGCGCTGAAAATGTATGTGGAACCGCTTGTGACCAAGTCCAAGGAAGACACCACCCATTCGCGCCGCGTGGTTTTCAGCTACCTGAAAGACAAACACGCTACAGCAGAGATATTCCGCGTCATAGCTCCAGCCGTAGGCGACCGTCCTGGAGGTTACACCCGTATCCTCAAGACCGGTTTCCGCTTAGGCGATGCCGCCGATATGTGTATCATAGAATTCGTTGATTTCAATGATACATACAAAGCCGGAGTTACAGGTTCGGGCGCCGTCAAGTCGCGCACCCGCCGCGGAAGCAAGGCTGCAGCGTCGAAAGAATCCGTTGAAGCCGTTTCTGACACTGCTGTAGCTGGGGGAAGTGAAGCTCCGGCGAAGCCTGCAGTAAAGAAACCTGCCGCTAAAAAGCCCGCTGCCCCGGCGAAACCCAAAGCGGCTCCCGCACCTAAAGCTGCAAAAGTTTCAGGTTCGAAAGCATCTTCCGGCCGCAGCGTAGCTACAAAGAAAGGTTAAGCCGGAACGTCGGCGGCGGTTTATTTTTTCGTCGTACCAACCGTCATCTGTATTCATTGAAAGAAGCGATCCTTATTGGGTCGCTTCTTTTTTTGCGGCATGGGATAATGTATGATTTTCTTTAGAACCTTACCTGTATCCAATGGACACGAAAGAGACCATTGCTTTCCTAATCACGGAATTAGGCTCATTTTATCAAAAAACATATGATGAAACCACCGATTGTGACGGCTTTATCATGGCTTGCGCCGAGAAATCGCTGGAACATTATCCCGATAATTTTCATGGCCTGATACTGAAACACGACGCGCTGCGGGGAATAGCCCTGGACTATGTCAGCAAAACCGGAAACAGGGATGATTCCAAAGCGGCATATAACCGTGCCCGGTGGTTAGAGGTAAAAGAGACGATTTTCTCGATGGGTTATACGGAAATGTCGGATGAAACCTACGAAGGGCTGATCCGGGGCGTGGAGCAGGCAATGGAGCGGGACGGTTTAAAACCATCGGATGTTCGCCCGCAGGTCGATGAGATGAGAAAACCGAATGAGCAGATTTATCAACCAACTAAAAAATAGATTATGAAATGACTAACGTGCTTTGCAATGTTGGCGGCAATGACGCTTACCGCAACGATTTCTTTCGCCCAAACGCGCGAAAGTTCAAATCTCCCCTACTCTAGTAGAAACTATTCTGATGCACACACTATCTTGTTTTTATAAAAATCTATCCTAAAAATAGTATTATGTATTGCATGGTATTATTATTGTTTCTATATTTGTGCTGTGATAGGATGTACAAATTCCGAGATCAATAATAATTACGAGTATGAAACAGACATTCAACGTTAACATCGGAGGTCGGGGATACAACATCGACAACGATGCCTACGAACTTCTCGACAAGTATCTCAATGATATTTCGTCGCGCCTGAGCGATTCGGATGTAGAGTCGATGGAAGACATCGAATCGCGTATCGCCGATATATTCGACGAAAGGGCATCGTCCTCCATGCAGGTCGTAAATCTGGATATGGTGCGCCGTGCGATGGCGGTAATCGGGCGTCCTGAAATGTTCGGCGGACAGAAGCGCGGCTTTTCGTATCAGGAAGCGTCTTCCTATCCGCACGAACCCAAACGCCTTTACCGTTCTGTAAACAACAAAGTTATCGGAGGTGTATGCGGCGGTTTGGCCGAATACCTGGACGTCGATCCCAATATGATAAGGGCGCTTTCCGTCGTCCTGTTCTTTTTTGCCGGTCTTTCCCTGTGGGTGTACATTATCTTATGGATAATCCTTCCCCAGAGTCCAAATTATGTTAAATATGAAGACGACCGCAGGAGACAGTGATGCCGATAACGGCAGTTGCAATAATGATTACTAAAAGTCGATAACAATGACAGCAGAAAATTTAAAGAATGTGGACAATGTGAAGGCGCAGATGCGGAAAGGGATTCTGGAGTATTGCATTCTGTCCATCCTGTCGCGCGGCGATTCATACGCGCCGCAGATCATCTCGGAACTCAAAGAGGCCGACATGATCGTAGTCGAGGGGACGCTCTATCCACTGTTGGCCCGCCAGAAAAACCAGGGCTTGCTATCCTACCGATGGGAGGAATCTCCGCAAGGGCCTCCCCGTAAGTATTATATGATAACCGACCGGGGGCGCGAGGTTTTGGCGCAGTTGGATGAAGTGTGGGAAGAGATGGTGGCGCAGATCAAGATAATTCGTTACGGCAAATTGGAAGAGTAACAAAATTTAAAAAAGTTCCTGAAATCACCACTTACAATTGTAATTTACAACCATGAAAAAGATAGAAAAAGTAAGTATCGCAGACATATCTTTTACTTTAGATAGTGACGCTTATGTCTCTTTGAAACAATACCTTGACGCGCTTCATAATTACTATGACAAAGACCCTGACGGAAGTGAAATAATTGCTGACATCGAGGCCCGTATAGCCGAACTCATACTTAACGAACAGATATATACCAAGATCGTCAGCAAATCGCTGATAGACTCGATAACCGCCCAGCTCGGGACTCCGGAGGAGATCGAAGAGCAGGCTGACGAACAACCGGCCGGAGGGTATGCTCCCCTGCCCGACCCGACGATACCGCGCAGGCTCTACCGCAACAGAGAAGGACGCATTCTGGGCGGTGTATGCAGCGGTATGGCCCATTTCTGGGACGTGAACGTCGCATGGATAAGGCTCGCCTTCCTCTCACCCATGATACTCTTCATATTAACCGCCCCGTTCGATTGGCATCATGTCCGGAATTTCACGTTGGGCTGGTCTTGGGTCTTCATAGTGATATACGTTGTGCTGTGGTTCGCATTGCCCATGGCTAAAACCCCACGGCAGAAGCTTGAGTCGCGCGGCGAGAAAATTACGCCGTCGTCCATCAGACAAAACCTTCAGGAAGGCGCGAAAACCCCGAGCGGCAAAAAAGCTGCATCGGTCATGGCTGAAATACTGGCGGTCGTCGGGCGTGTGCTGTTGTTCTTCATAAAACTGGTGTTGGCTGTGATCGGTTTTACGTTCATTATAGCCTCTTTATCAGCCTTGGTGGCCATGATAATAGCTATATTCAACCCTGCGGCGTTAGGCCTCACCGCCGTATTCGCTTTGATAACGGGGCTTACCATTCTCTCTCCGCTGATGCTCGCACTACTGGTGATGTTCTGTATGACGATACCTTTCTTTGTGGTTGGAACGGCTTTGCTAAGCCTTGTCTTCTCCTGGAAACCGGGCCGGATTTTCTACTGGGTGTTGCTGGGCATATGGCTGTTCGCCATGGTATTCTGTTCGATCGTGGTTGTGAGCAATGCCCGATATCTGCGCGAACAGATCCGGAATCGCGGCGGTGTTATCGAATGGTTCTACGAAAAAAATATTGATGACAACAAAAGGGGGATTTTCCGTGATTTTTTGGAAGAGGAAGACAACGGGCTGAACAACATAACTATAACTGTCGCCAAGGACTCCATTGAGGTCGTATCGTGGCGCGACCACACCGGAGATTCAACTTATGTGAGTACTGACGGAGTGTTGAAATACAATCGGCGTATTGTCATCAGAGATGAAAAAGCGATCGAAAAAGCCAAGGTGGAAAATGGGCGTATCGTGGTCCGAAGAATAGATTATTAAGAGTTTGTTTGGATTTTTTCGCCGAAGCTATTTTATAGTTATTTTGGAGCGGTTTTTCGTCTGAAACGAGGCGCAATGGGGTTCCATTGTAACGAGTTTCAGACGAAAAACAAGCCCGAAAGAGCAAAAAGGAGCGAGAGAGGAAAAATCCAAACAAACTCTAAGTCGTGATGACTTTAATTCCTTAATGTATTAGTTAGAAAATTGGTTAGAGAGAAGGCTCGATCCGTCCGGGATCGGGCTTTCTCCATTTGCAGGGGAGCCGGTTATCCGGCAAGCATTGCCAGAGCCGCTATCTCGGCGGCCCATTTCGATTCGTCGGGAGTTTCAAGAACCAACGGCATGTCGTCGAAGCGCTTGTCCCGCATGATGTATCTGAAACATTCCCAACCCAGTTCTCCTTCCCCGAGGTTGGTATGGCGGTCTACGTGGCTGCCAAATGATTTCAGGGCATCATTGAAATGCATACCCTTAAGGTATTTGAAGCCGACAATCCGGTCGAATTCCGCAAAAGTTGCATCACATGCCGCCGCTGTGCGCAGGTCGTAGCCTGCGGCATAGGCATGGCAGGTGTCTATGCAGACCCCTACGCGTGTTTTATCCTCCACGAATTCGATGATGCGGGCCAGCTCCTCGAATTTCGATCCGACGTTACTCCCCTGCCCCGCCGTGTTCTCGATGACGGCGATTACGCCGCGGGTCCGGTCGAGCGCGATGTTTATCGACTCGGCGATCCGTTCGATGCATCGGTCGAGTGGAATCTCGCGGAGATGGCTGCCGGGATGGAAATTGAGTCTGTCTATACCCAACTGCTCGCAACGTTTCATTTCGTCGAGGAATGCGGCGCGCGATTTTTCCAATTCGGCATCTCCGGGGTGGCCAAGGTTTATCAGGTAGCTGTCGTGCGGAAGTATCTGTCCAGACCCATACCCGAATTTGCGGCAATTTTCCTTGAAAGCCTGTATGGACACCGCCGACAGCGGCGGCGCCTGCCATTGGCGCTGGTTCTTAGTAAAGAGGGCGAAAGCCGTCGCCCCTATCCCGTGTGCATTCAGAGGTGCATTCTCTACCCCGCCCGATGCGCTTACATGTGCTCCTATGTATTTCATTTTTTTTAAATCCTTGTTCTGCAAATATCTGAAAATTCCGCGAAAAAGTCGATAAAACAGGCCGTATATTGCAATATAAACAGACTTCTTTCGTATCTTTGCTCAATAGATGAAGACAGGTCGATGAGGACGAGGTACATACTGATGCTTGCCGTTTTACTCTCGCTGGTTACCGGAACAAAAGCGCAATTTTCACTCAACACGGTGGAAGAGAGCGCCAAACTCAAGGTGCCGATGAAAATATACCAGGTCCCGTTGAAAGCGGACGTCATTAACGACGCTAAAGCGCGAATGATTCGCAAGGCCCTTTGGCGCCAGCGGAATCTGGTCGACACTAAAATATCTTTTACCGGTTCCACGACCCAGTTCAACGACGCATGGAGCAGTAACGGGGGGCAGAATGTCATTTCCGGTTTTTTATCGGGATATTATTACCATAACTACGATCGCAAACGGTTCTCTTTTACGTTCAGGTTCGATGCAAATTACGGCGTGAATTTCATAGACGACACCTGGTTCAAAAATCAGGATTATTTCAAAATATACGACAATGCGAAGTGGAAGATCAAAACCGAAGGCGCGTTGAGGAATTGGGCGTACAGTTTCGAATCATCCTTTGAGTCGCAGTTCTCCACCGGTTACGAATCAAGGGCCTCTAAGGCTAAGGATATAGTGTGGAGTAATTTTATGGCGCCTGGCAAACTCAACGGCGGGATTGGGCTTACCTATACTTCGCCGAATCCTAAACTGCCTTTTGTCATAACTATCTCTCCTGCGTCAGGCACCGTATTGTTTGTTACGGACGACCGCATTCCGCCCGGCAGGAGGCAAAATCTCGGTATTCCGGTGACTACCACACCGATATACGGAGAAGACGGTACCACTATAATCGGTTACGATTACGATTACAAAAATTTCAAGGCTGAAGGCGGTTCCAACTTCAGGCTCACATTCAACCGTGTGTTCAAGTTCGGCAAGAAACAAGGCATTTCATTACAGTATAATACCGACCTGTCCTCTTTCTATGGCTGGATAACGCAGGTCTCGAGGCATGCCCTGCCCAATACGACCCCTCCGCAGGCTCTCCTGCCTACTGTAAACTGGACTAATGCCATAAATTTCAACCCCATAAAATTCCTTACGTTTCAATTCTCCACCCGTACGGTATACGACCGCAGCCAGATCGACAAGGTACAGATGCAGTATTTCCTGAGCGTGGGCCTCTCATATTCATATAAAAACAAGTAAAAACAAAGTGGCGAATAATTCCAAAAAGACCGTCGTAGCGCCGTTGCTCATTGGCGGAGGCATCATCATAGGCCTGCTGGCCGGTTTCCTGTTGGCTCCGGGCGGAAACATGAATCCAGGGAAAGCTATTCCAATGGGTTCGAAATCCGACAAGATATCGTACACCATGTCGCTAATAGAGCAGATGTATGTCGATCCGGTAAGCCCGGATTCCCTGGCCGACATTGCCATACCGATAATTCTAGAAGAACTCGATCCGCATTCAGTGTATATCCCCGCAGTGGATCTGACCGCGGTGAGCGAACCGTTGGAAGGTGAATTCGACGGCATAGGCGTAATGTTCAATATGCTGACCGATACCGTGGTAGTGCTCAACGTCATACCCCTCGGTCCGAGCGACAAGGCCGGCATCCAGAACGGCGACCGTATCATTAAGATTAACGATACGTTGGTAGCAGGTCGGAAACTGCCGCAGGACCAGGTGGTTAAAAAACTGCGCGGGCCGCGTGGGACGAGCGTAAACCTTTCCATCGAGCGACAGGGGGCGCCCGACCTTGTCCCCATAACCATAGAGCGCGGCGTTATACCTATCAAGGCGTTGGATGCCGCGTTCATGATCAAGCCTGGAATCGGTTTTGTGAAACTCTCCGCTTTCTCCAAGGCTTCTTACGTCGAACTGAGCAAGGCTCTGCAGGAATTGCAGGGACAGGGTATGAAACAACTGATCTTCGACCTGCGCGACAATTCTGGCGGTTTCCTGGACCAGGCCATCGCCATTGCGAATATGTTTCTTCCCGAGGGCGATCTGATTGTCTATACCGAGGACCGCAACAAAGAGCAGGTCAAGGAGTACAGCAACGGGAAGGGCGGATTTACCGGGCTGCCGCTTGTTGTGTTGATAGATGAGGGCAGCGCTTCATCGAGCGAGATACTTGCGGGTGCGATCCAGGACAACGACCGAGGCAGGATAGTCGGACGCCGTTCGTTTGGCAAGGGTCTGGTGCAAAGGCAGATGCCGTATCCCGACGGCTCGGCGTTGAGGCTTACCATAGCGCGGTACTATACCCCGTCGGGACGATCTATACAGAAGCCATACGGCAATGGCCCGGAAGAATACCGTATGGACATAGCCAACCGCTACAACCATAGCGAAATGTTTTCGGCCGACAGCATACACCAGGATACCCTGAAATATTACACGAAATCTGGACGTGTGGTCTATGGCGGCGGAGGCATTATGCCTGATTCTTTTGTTCCGATTGATACTGTCGGTTATACACCTTATTTTATGGCTGTTAATGGCCGTAATCTCATCTATCGCTACACCCTTGAATACGGCGACCGCCACCGTGCTCAGATGAATGCAGTGAAGACAGTCGATGAATTGAATGCCGTGCTCGATGCCGACAAGCGCCTTGTGGACGATTTTGTGACCTTCGCAGCACGCAACGGCGTGGCGCCGAATTACCGCCAGATAGCGATATCGCGTCCTGTGATCGAGGCTCAGTTGAGGGCATTTATCGGACGCAATACGGCGTTGGACTACACGGGATTCTATGCCAATATTTACCCGATCGACAACGCGCTGCTTAAAGCGATCGAGTGGTTTGAGGAAGGGAATAAGTAAGGGTGCATATGTTTCAGAAAATCATAGGAATAATAGGTGCTCTCGCGGTATTGGGAGTGATCGCGATGGTGGCTGTATCACCAAAGGCGGAAGGCTTTTTCCCCGGTATGTTTCATTTCATGAATCGTAAGCCGCAGATGGTTGTCCCCGATCTGCCGCCTGTGGATTCGGGTCCGGTGGCGCTTCCTGCCGACACTCTGTCTATCGCTCCTGAGGAACCATTATTGGATTCTGCTGCGGTGGAATAATTTCTCATTTCCCATTTGAGAAAAAGAGATGGCTTTTTGTCATGATTATTGCATGTTTTTGCATGATATGAAATAAAGATCAGAAAATGACAGGACGCAAAAAAGGCGCAAACGCCGCCGGTCAGGATAACCGGAAAAACAACAAACAACCGCACGACCGCAGTGCGATGATACTCCACCTGCTGCGCTCGATGCCTGAGAAAAAATTTACGTTAAAAGCCTTGGCGGCTGCCAGCGGAGGCGCAGATCCCCGCGGCAGGCAGCAAACATACGACATCCTCACCGACCTTGTGGTGCAGGGGGTTGTGGACTTTTCAGAACCGAGCAAATACCGCCTTTCGCAGGCCCACCAGCCCCACTACATCGGCACGGTCGATATGCTCGCGTCGGGTTCGATGTATGTCAAGGTCGACGAACTCGATTCGGATATTTACGTCGACTCGCGTAACGGCAACCACGCGCTGGACGGCGACAAGGTCGAAGTGGCGATAACCCGCCGCAATAAACGTTCCGGCGGGCACGACGAGGGCGAGATCGTAAATGTGTTGGAGCGCAACCGGCGCAACTATATCGCGGTGCTCGACGTTACGGAGCATGCGGTGTTCGCGCGGCCCGACACGCGCAAAATGCCGGTCGACATATACATCAGGCGCAATGGCGACGAAGAACTGAAAAGCGGCCAGAAAGTTGTCGTGAAGATCATCGACTGGGCCGAAGGTAGCAAGAGTCCGGTCGGCGAGATTATCGACATTTTGGGTTTTGCAGGCGATAACGACACCGAAATGCACGCCATAATGGCCGAGTTCGACCTGCCGTATTACTTCGAGAAAAAAGTCGAGGAGGCCGCCGATGCTATTCCGGACCGGATTACGGCTGCAGAAATTTCGCGCCGCCGCGATTTCCGCGGAGTGACGACTTTCACCATCGACCCCGAAGATGCAAAGGATTTCGACGATGCATTGTCGATACGTAAACTGCGTGACGGGCTGTGGGAGATCGGCATACATATCGCCGATGTGACGCATTACGTGCAGCCCGGCTCGGTGGTCGACGTCGAGGGCGAAGACCGCGCGACTTCCGTGTACCTGGTCGACAGGACAATCCCGATGCTCCCCGAAAAACTCTCTAACGACCTTTGCTCACTCCGTCCGAACGAGGAGAAGCTATGCTTCTCGGCGGTTTTCGAAATTGATGAAGAACTTGAGATACACAAAGAATGGTTCGGCCGCACGGTGATACTTTCCGACCGCCGCTTCACATACGAAGAGGCCCAGAGCATCATCGAAACAGGCGGAGGCGATTTCAAAGAAGAGATTCTGAAACTCAACGAACTGGCCCAAAAGATGCGCCGGAAGCGTTTTGCAAAGGGCGCAATTACTTTCGAGCGCGAAGAGTTCAAATTCCGTCTCGACGATAAGGGCAAGCCTCTGAGCGTTTATCACAAGGTGATGAAGGAGTCGAACCAGCTGATAGAGGAGTTTATGCTGCTGGCCAACAAAAAGGTGGCGGAATTCGTAGGCAAGAACCGCGAGACCGGCAAGAAGTCGGGCAAGACGTTCGTCTATCGCGTCCACGACAAACCGGATGAGGATAAATTGTTGAAATTCTCGGACTTCGTGATCCGCTTCGGCTACTATTTCCGTCCCGATCGCATCAAGGACGTGTCGAAGCAAATGAACACGTTGATGGATAAGATCAAAGGTAAGAGCGAAGAGAATGTTATCTCGACACTGGCGATCCGCACCATGGCCAAAGCCTTCTACTCGACCGATAACATAGGCCACTACGGGTTGGCTTTTCCCTACTACACCCATTTTACATCGCCCATCCGCCGCTATCCCGATGTGATGGTGCATCGCCTGTTGGCGCATTACCTAGACAACGGGAAGAATGCCGACAAGGAAAAGTACGAAAAACTGTGCGAGCATTCGTCTGAAATGGAAGTCCGTGCTGCCGAGGCTGAACGCGCTTCGGTGAAGTACAAGATGGCCGAATTCATGCTCGACAAGGTCGGGCAGGAGTTCAACGGCCATATTTCAGGCATTACCGATTGGGGCATATATGTCGAACTGGACGAAAGCCTCATCGAAGGAATGGTTTCGATGCGCGACGTTGCGGATGATTTTTACCGCTTCGACGAAAATATCTATGCCGCCGTCGGACAATCGAACGGACGCAAGTTCACGCTCGGAGACAAAGTCGTCGTGAAAGTGAAAGGGGTCGATCTGGCCCACCGGCAGATAGATTTTATCCTGACCGCGACCATCGATTTCGAAACCGGAAGGGCCATTCCCCTGCCCCAGTTGCACCGCCAGGAACCATCCGGCAGAAACGCCGGTAACGGAAAACCGGAATACCGTAAGGGAAATAAAAAGAGCAGGCGCAGATAAGCGGTTTCTGCAGAAATGAGAGAACCCAAATCATTCCCCAATATGGTCAGAAACCTGATATTTATCATTATGCTTCTGATTGGGCCGCATATTGCCTGCGCACAGGAGTTGCCCTATCGAAACACTATCCTCGGTTACGAGGAACGTGTCTGCGACCTCATCTCCCGTATGACGTTGGAAGAGAAAATTTCCCAGCTGTGTAATGATGCGCATGGCATCGACCGGCTCGGCGTCCTGCCGTACAACTGGTGGAGCGAGGCTTTGCACGGGGTCGCCCGGAATGGTAAAGCTACGGTATTCCCTCAGGCCATAGGACTTGCCGCAACTTTCGATACGGCATTGGTATATAAGGCCGCATCGGCCATCTCGGACGAGGCAAGGGTGAAGTTCAATGTGGCCCAAAAGGCACGCAATTATGGTACATACGCCGGCCTGACTTTCTGGACGCCGAATATCAATATTTTCCGTGATCCCCGTTGGGGACGCGGACAGGAAACATACGGGGAAGACCCCTATCTGACATCCAGAATAGGCATAGCCTTTGTGAAGGGGATGCAGGGCGATGATCCGCGGTATCTGAAAACAGCCGCGTGTGCCAAACATTATGCCGTCCATTCCGGGCCTGAGGCGCTCCGGCATGAATTCAATGTGTCTCCTTCTAAAAAAGACCTTTTCGAGACCTATCTGCCGGCCTTCGAGGCGTTGGTTAAAGAGGGCGGTGTGGAGGCGGTAATGGGCGCATACAACAGAGTTTATGGTGAAAGCGCTTCTGCAAGCCAATATCTTTTGAACGATATTCTGAGAGGGCGATGGGGGTTTAAGGGGCACGTGGTATCCGACTGCGGGGCGTTGGATGATATATACAGGCATCACGATCTGGCCAGGGATGCTCCCGAAGCGGCGGCGATAGCAGTCAAGGCGGGATTGGACCTGAACTGCGGAGGAACTTACAGACATTTGGGAGAGGCTGTCGAACGTGGGCTTGTCACGGAAGCCGAAGTGAACCAGTTGCTGTTCCGCCTCATGATGACCCGCTTCCGCCTCGGGCTGTTCGATCCCCTGGAAGACAATCCCTATAATTCCATCCAGGAATCCATTCTGGGCGGCGAAGAAAATGCCGGGCTTGCGTATAGGGCGGCGGTCGAGTCGATGGTGCTTTTGCAGAACAAAAATAATGTACTACCCCTGAAAAAAGATGTGGGAAACGTTTTGGTAACAGGACCTTATGCTGCCGACGTCCATGTGCTGATGGGCAATTATTACGGTTTATCGGACAAAATGTATACATATCTGGAGGGAATGGTGAATAAAGCCGGCCTGACGACCAGAGTTGAATTCCTGCCGGGTATTCTACCTACCGTGCAGAATACCGATCCGATGAATCTGGCTACCGGATCTGCCAGATACAGCGACGCCACCATTGTCGTACTCGGCGAATCTGGCAATACCGAGGGTGAGGAGGGCGACGCGATCGCGTCCGATTACAATGGGGACAGGCTCTCGCTTGCATTGCCTCCGCATCAGATAGAGTTTCTCAGGAGATTGAGAGAAGGCCACAGCAGGCCGATCATTACGGTCCTTACCGGAGGCAGTCCCATCGACCTTGGTGAAGTGTCGGCGCTGTCCGACGCAGTGATCATGGCGTGGTATCCGGGACAGGCCGGCGGATTGGCTTTGGCCGATATCATTTTCGGCAATGAGTCCCCGTCCGGAAGGCTTCCCGTAACTTTCCCGGTTTCAGATTCGAAATTACCGCCATATGAGGATTACTCCATGAAAGGGCGTACATACAGATATATGTCCGACAATATCATGTATCCTTTCGGCTATGGGCTGACATATTCGGACGTTTCATATTCGGATATGAAACTCGTGGGCGGAAAATTTTCACACGGAAAAAACACCGTGGTGGAGGTTGTGATCAGGAATACGGGCAGCCGTGCCGTGTCCGAGGTGGTGCAGTTGTATGTTGCCGCGCCCGGTGCCGGGATCGACAATCCCTTCGTGTCATTGATAGACTTCAGCAGGCAGACGCTGCAACCCGGGGAATCCCGTGTCGTAAGGTTTGCAATACCGTCATCCAAACTGGAATCGGTCATGGAGGACGGTTCGAAAAAATTGATCGCCGGAAGATATACTTTGATCGCTTCCGGGAGTGCTCCCTGCGAAAGAAGCAGGGAACTGGGAGTACCCGAAGTGTTGCTTGGCTTCATTGTGAAGTGATCTGCAGGTGGTTGCCGAAGCTGTTGCCGTTGATAAACCGCAGCCGTCGTTATTACGGCTCTTTTGAGATTTCGCGGCGGTTGATAATGGCATGGGATATGGTCAGTTCGTCGGCATACTCTATTTCGTCTCCGAAACCTATCCCGCGCGCGATGCAGGTAACTTTCAATTCATGGAAACCGCGCAGGCGGTTCAGTATATAGAATAGCGTAGTTTCGCCCTCTACTGTAGTGCTTATTGCCAGAATTATCTCTTTTACTCCGCCTGCTGCAATATTGTCAAGCAGCAGATCTATCTTCAGGTCCGACGGCGCTATACCCGACATCGGCGAAATGACTCCGCCCAGGACGTGGTAAAGACCTCTGAACTGTCCTGTTTTTTCGATGGACATTACATCGCCCACCTGTTCGACGACGCAGATTGTTCCGGTATCGCGGCTACGGTCGCTGCATATTTCGCAAAATTCATTGTCCGACAGGTTGTTGCAGCGGGTGCAATAGCGTATCCCAGTACGGAAATCGGCGATCGACAGTACCAGTTGGGCGATGTCGTCTTCGCGCGAGCGCAGGATGTGCATGGAAAGCCTCAGGGCAGTCCGTTTACCTATCCCAGGCAGTCTTGAAAGTTCCCTTACTACTTCATCAAGAAGTCGTGACATTTATAGAAGCGGATTAGTCTATCATTTCGATCGCGGACGTCTTGATCCAGCCCTGATTGCCGTCGGCTAGTTCTATTTTGCGCCAACCGTTGAGCGAGTCGAGTACCTCTGCTTTGGCACCTTCGTATAGCAGGAAAAGGTCTTTGCCGGCATTGTCGGGCGAACTTTTAACCGACGCCGAAGTGCCGGTGACTATCGCCTGCGTGCTTTCCACTCTTTCGTTGTAGTCGCTCGAAGCAAATCCGAACGCAAACAGGAACAGCACAAATCCGGCGATCGCTCCCCAGAAACCGGCCTTACGCACCCTGCGCCGCAGTGGCAGCAGGTATAGCAGCGTTCCGCCGAGAGCCAGCGCGAACAATCCTACCGACATCCAGGCCCAGGCATTTCCGCTCATTATCGATGACAGCGATTCCATCCAGCGTTTTACGAAAAATTCAGGAAGCGGTTCTATGCGGTTGCGAGTGTAGGTATTGGCTATTTCGAGGTTGTGCTCGATGTCCCTGTCGCCAGGCGCCAGCTTCTGGGCCTTGTTGTAATAAAGGATCGACTTACCTATGCGGCCAACCTTGAACCAGGCGTTACCCATGTTGTAGTAGAGTTTCGCACTCACCATGCCGCTCTGTTCTATGGAATCGTAAAGGGCGATGGCTTCCGCAAAATCATTGTTGTAGTATGCGGTGTTGGCCTTATCCCATAGTTGTCCGGGATCACCGGCCGATAAAGCCGACACCGGAGCGGCGGCAAAAAATGAGAATATGATTATGAGAAGACGTTTCATGGCCGCTATCTTTTTATTGCCGATTCGAGTTCCGACACAAGATTGACGCCTTCTTTGTACAGTTCGTTCATCTGTGCCGATGAAGTGGGCGAATATTGCGCCTCTTCGCAGTCTGAAATGATCCTTATGTATTCGTTGGCCTGCACTTCGGGAATGCTCCGCTCGAACAGCTCTTCACGGATGCGGTCTTTGGTGAGATTGGCCATCGGAATATCCAGTTTGTCGCTCATGTATCCCCACAGGGCTTTAAGCATTTCGTCGTAAAAACCATGCTTGTCACTCTGCTTCATGGAAACTTCGGCGGCGCGGAAGCGTTTAAGGGCCACCTTATTGGCGCGTTTGCCCCTCACGAAGCGGTCATTCTGCATGTTTTTTACGTATCTCTGAAGCAGTATCAGACTGGCAAGAAACAGCACCGTTGCCAAGCCCATCAGCGACAAATACAGAGGACTCCACATGAACAGGCTGCCTTTCGGTTTAAGGTTTGGAGAGTTGAGTTTTATGAAGCGGATGTCGCGCCCCAGGATCTTCAGGTCTTCCCTGGAAAAACCGCTCACGATTCCCCCTGCAGGCGATACAGAGGTCGAATCGGCTGCGACTTCGATAGACAGGTCGCGCGATGAAAGCGTCACGTAACGCGCCTGCCGCGGATCGAAGTATGTGAACTGAAACTGCGGTATGGTGTAGCTGCCGTCAGCGCGCGGGATGAAAGGATACTCGAACTGGCGGTATCCGGTTGTGCCCATACGGCTGTGGTTGTAACTTTCAGACGATTTTACATTATATTCCTCGAAGGAAGCCGGCAGTTCGATCTTCGGCGCACGTATCAGCGGAAAGTTTCCCGTACCAGAGAGTTTTATGGTATATGTGCCGGATGTGTTGGCGTTCATCATTGCCGGTGGCTGTGTGGCATCGAGACTGAATTGCCCCACCGCTCCGTTGAAACTTTCAGGCGCACCGGCGGGCCACTCCCTGACTTCCACTTTTATCGGGGGCGAAGCTATTTTTTTGTGTATGTCCTGATAGTTCTGCGCTCCGCCCATCAATTCGTCAAAAATGTTGCGCGGCGAGGAATTTTTCATCTGGAGCCGCACCGTGACATCCATGTTGAACGGCTCGATGGTCAGCGTGCCGGATTGCTGCGGATAAAGCAGATATTCTTTGAGCGCCCATGTATCGTAAACGCGGTTGTTGTAGGTTTCGCGCTGCGGGGAGGATTCCTGGGTGATGTCCTGCTGCCAGAATCCGTTGAATGACGGGAATTTGAGGTCGTCCGGTCCCCAGGGAACACGCGAATATAATTTAAGCGTCACAACTACAGGCTCTCCCTTGTAGACTTCGCTGCGGCTTACAAGAACCCTTATAAAAATATCGTCGGCGCTGACTTGTTGGACATTTTCCTGCTGCCTGGCTTGCCCTTGTCCGCCAGTTGCGGCAGATCCTTGTGCGCTGTTGTTATGCTGCGCCTCACCGCCCGAAACCACCTCTATGGAGATTGGTTTGGTTGAATATGTCTTGCCCTTGACCACTGCCTGCGCTGCGGGAATCGTGAATACTCCTGCGGTAAGCCCCTGCAGAACATACGTATAGGTGGTCGTCTCTGTTTTCGATAGCTCGCCCTCAATAAGGGTGATGTTGGTGCCGCTGTACTCCTGAGGCCCAGCCAATACTTCGAATCCTTCGATCGCCGGGGGCGTGAACTCCGCCTTTTTGGAATTGACAACGAATTCTATCCTGAACAACTCTCCGGCATTGACCGCTCTTGGAGCAGCTACTTCGAAAGTAACATCCCCGTCGGCAAAGACCGCTGTGGCCGCCGCAAAGATAGTTATCAGGCTCAGTATCAGTTTTTTCATGGATATGCTAATCCGATTTTGGTCACGTTTACAGAATGTAAACGTAATCCGCTATGTTTTAGTGCTTAAATTCTGCAAAAAAGTCGTTTCCCTTGTCGTCCACGATGATGAATGCCGGAAAATCCTCTACGTATATCCTGCGCACGGCCTCCATGCCCAGTTCGGGAAAATCCACCACTTCGACCTTCTTGATGCTGTCCTTGGCGAGGATAGCCGCCGGGCCGCCTATCGAACCGAGGTAGAACCCGCCGTGTTTTTTGCATGCATCGGTCACCTGCTGCGTACGGTTGCCCTTGGCCACCATCACCAGCGAACCGCCCATGCTCTGGAACAGGTCCACATACGGGTCCATGCGTCCGGCTGTGGTTGGGCCGAAACTGCCCGAAGCCATTCCGACAGGGGTTTTCGCCGGGCCTGCGTAATATACAGGATGTTTCTTGAAATATTCGGGCATCGGTTTGCCTTCGTCTATCATCTTCTTGATCTGCGCGTGGGCGATGTCGCGAGCCACTATCATGTGTCCCCGCAGATTCAGGCGCGTTTTGATCGGATATCTCGACAGCGTTTCGCGCACCTTGTCCATCCCCTCGTCGAGGTCGATATCGACCGCCGGAGCCAGATACGGGGCCTCTTTCGGCAGGAATCGCGACGGATTCTTTTCGAGCGCCTCGAGCCAGACGCCCTTTTCGTCGATCTTCCCCTTGATGTTACGGTCGGCGCTGCAACTTACGCCCATTCCGACGGGACACGATGCGGCGTGGCGGGGCAGGCGTATCACGCGCACGTCGTGTACGAGGTATTTGCCGCCGAACTGCGCTCCGATGCCGCTTTCCCAGCATATTTTCAGGATGCGCTGTTCCCACTCCAAGTCGCGGAAAGCGCGGCCGCCTTCGTTGCCCGATGTGGGCAGGTTGTCGTAATATTTAGCCGAGGCCTTTTTTACCGCCGCAAGGTTCGCTTCCGCCGATGTTCCGCCGATGACTATCGCAAGGTGGTACGGAGGGCACGCCGAAGTGCCCAGGTCCTTGATGTGTTCGCGGAAAAACGTTTCGAGCGACTCGTCGTTCAGCAGGGCCTTGGTCTGTTGGTAGAGGAAGGTTTTGTTGGCCGATCCCCCACCCTTGGTCATGAACAGGAAGCTGTACTTCCGGCCCGGCGTAGAGTAAATATCTATCTGTGCGGGCAGGTTGGTGCCGCTGTTCTTCTCGTCGGTCATGGTCATGGGGACTACCTGTGAATAGCGCAGGTTCCGTTCTGCATATGTTTCGAAAACCCCTTTCGAAATATACTCGGCATCATCCACACCCGTATAAACGTCCTCGCCTTTTTTGCAGGCGGCGATTGCCGTTCCGGTGTCCTGGCATGTCGGGAGTTCGCCCTCGGCCGCCACGACCTGGTTCAGCAGCATGGTGTATGCCACGAATTTGTCGTTGTCCGTAGCTTCAGGGTCATCCAGGATGTCGCGTAACTGCTGCAGGTGCGAGGCGCGCAGATAGAACGATACGTCGTTGAAAGCCTCGCGCGAAAGCAGTTCGAGCGCTTCGGGTTCGACGAACAGGATGGTGCGGTCGCCGCATTTCTCGGTTTTTACATGCCGGTCCGTCAGCAGACGGTATTCCGTTGTGTCCGGCCCGAGCGGGAACGGCTCCTGGTATTTGAATTCGGCCATGTCGTTATCTGTTTTGAGTGGTTTTCTGAAAGCACTGCAAAGATAACTATTTCCGTTTGTGAATAGAATAGCAAGTGTGCAAAAAATAACAGATTTTTCATATCGCCGGAGAGGTATCTTCCGAAAAAAACATTATTTTTGTAAAAAATTTAAAAACACATTTCCATACTGCCGATTCTTAATCTAAAAACCAATAATATCTCAAATCATGATCTCTTACAAGGACTTAGGCCTGGTGAACACCCGCGAAGTGTTTAAAAAGGCTTTTGAAGGCAAGTACGCTATTCCGGCGTTCAACTTCAATAACATGGAGCAGATGCAGGCCATCGTACAGGCTTGCGTAGAAACCTCTTCGCCTGTTATACTGCAGGTTTCGAGCGGCGCGCGCAAGTATGCCAACCAGACCCTTCTACGCTATATGGCCCAGGGTGCTGTAGAATATGCAAAGGAACTCGGCAAGAATATTCCCATCACTCTCCACCTCGACCACGGCGATTCGTTCGAACTTTGCAAGAGCTGTATCGACATGGGTTTCTCGTCGGTGATGATCGACGGTTCGCACCTTTCCTATGAGGAAAATGTCGCCCTGACCAAAAAAGTTGTCGAGTACGCCCATCAGTACGATGTTACTGTAGAAGGCGAACTCGGAGTGCTTGCAGGCGTCGAGGACGAAGTTTCGGCGGAACACCACACCTATACCGAACCCGATCAGGTAGTTGATTTTGTTACCCGCACGGGCGTCGACTCGCTGGCCATCTCGATCGGAACCTCGCACGGCGCCAACAAGTTCAAGCCCGAACAGTGTACCCGCAACGCAGAAGGCATCCTGGTTCCGCCGCCCCTGCGCTTCGACATCCTCGAAGAAATTGAAAAACGCATTCCCGGATTTCCTATTGTCCTGCATGGTGCAAGTTCGGTTCCCCAGCACTATGTTAAGGTGATCAACGAAAACGGCGGCGCGCTGAAAGACGCCATCGGTATTCCCGAAGAACAGCTGCGAAGGGCCGCCAAATCGGCCGTCTGCAAGATCAATATCGATTCCGACGGACGTCTGGCCATGACCGCCGAGATCCGCAAGGTGTTCCACGACAAGCCGGCCGAATTCGACCCGCGCAAATACCTGGGTCCGGCACGCGACGAACTCAAGAAACTCTACATGCACAAGGTTCAGAACGTTCTCGGTTCGGAAAACAAAGCATAAGTTCCGGAAACGATCATATAAGAAGCGCTCCCAGTAGGGAGCGCTTCTTTTGTTATTTTGTCTGTAGTACCAGAATGGTATATGAATGCGGCGGGAAATCGTGTACGGGTTTACCTTTGTGGGACTTCTCGACCGGCACTACCCTCTCGGGCTGTTCCGTTGTATTGACCGCCGAAAGTTCCGCTGCCAAGGTGACGCTTTTGACAAGCCATACGTTCGTTCCTGCCACTCTGACTGACGATTTTATGCTCTGATCGCTTGTGTTGACAACATGGAGAACAATCTCGCGGCCTTTCTCGTCGGTCGTGGCGGTGACATCGAGCCTCTCGTCGGCCGTGCTCTGTATCAGCAGGGGTCTATGGTGGCGCGAGGCCATTTGTTGGGCGTAATACGGAGGCATGCCCCACACCTGGTCCGGCGTGAAGAATACCTGCCCCTGGTCCCAGCCGTTGTCGTTCTGCCCGTATGGCTGCAGTGCATTTGCCGCGCATGTCGTCAGCAGGAACTCCCCGTGGCGGCGCGCGGCATTCTGGATCGTGGCGTGTCCGAGCGCGCGCTGCATGTTATGAGTGTTGCCGTTCTCCTCGAAAAGGGCGCATTTCATCGTAGTCTCCGGGTCCCACTTTGTGAACAGGTCGCGCATTTCCTGCAGTTCCACGTCAACTTTTTTGCCGGAGTCTAAAGCGTCGGCCCATGGGTGGTAATCCCAGTATGCGGCCTTGCCGTTCAGCGCATCGAAAACCATTTTCATATTTTCCCCGGATTTTGGCCGCCACCATGCCGCGTTTATGAAAACCACATTCGGATCTTTGGCATGGATCGCATCGTAGATGCGGTTGAACTGTTCGATGTAGCGCTCATATCCGGCTCGGTCGTCGGAGTGGATCACCTCCTCGTTGCCGATCTGGATATACTTCACGCCGTAGGGTTCCGGATGTCCGGCTTCGGCGCGTTTGCCGCCCCAGGGTGATTCGACAGGGCCGTTCAGGTATTCTATCATGTCTGCCATGTCTTCGGCGCTTTCCAGCACGCTCACGGCGAATGAGGGCACGAAACCGGCCGTTTCGCAGAACATCAGGAACTCCTCGATGCCGAAACCGTTGGTGGAATAGGCGTACCAGTTGCCTTTGTATATGGGGCGTTTGCCGCGGTCGCCTATCATGTTCTTCCATTTGTAGTCAGGGACGTTGACCATCGAGCCTCCGTATCGCAGGAATGTAAGTCCCTGGTCGACCATCGCCTGTCCGATGTCTGCACGGAGTGGAAGTCCTTGGAATCTGCTGTCGCCGGTGGTCATGAGAGTCGCCTGGTCTATCCATAGTTTACCCGGTTTGTCGATGTAGAGTGTAAACCTTGATTTTGGATCTTTCGCGGAGGACGTGAGTTCGAACGTATATTTATTCCACTTTCCGTTTACCCCCTTTATTTCTCCTGCGGCATATTGCTTTGTACCGTCTGCGCTCTCTATGGCGATTTTAACCGAACCGGTAAGCCCTTTAGATTTTAAGTACACCGACCCGGCGAAGCGTTGGTCTTCGTTTACGGCTATGCCCCACCGGTTGAGGCTCATGTTAGCCACTCCGGCACGGCCCGTGCCGCCTGTCATTTCTATGACCTGAGAGTATTTTGTATTATATGATGTTTTGCCGTCATGTTCGAAAGTTGCCACGGCATCGCCGGTGATAACAGCATCCCACGTGGCGCTAACTTCCGGTGCCGTAACTGGTTCGAAAGCTATTTCATGACGTGTGCCGCCTGCGTCCGCCGCCGCGAAATTACGGTAGCTCGAATCGGCGTTCCAGATACGTATGGCTGCTTTTCCTGACAGCAGGGGCGTTTCGGTGTCGTCGTAGTCGATGACGGTCTGCCCGTTCAGCGCGACGGTTATGCGCGAACCATGCATCCCTACCGAAAGTTTGTTCCATGCTGCGGGATCGACGTCCACGGGGGCCTCGGCAAGGAATTTCCAGTCCATACGATGCCTTCCGAGCGTCGCCCGTTTGCCATCGGCGCTGACGTTTATCTCGTAGCCGTTGAAGTTGTCGGCTCCTGTTCCGGGGTCGCTCACGCGCACCAGCACTCCTCCGTTTACGCCGGTGCCGTCGAAGCGCATATCGACTTCGACCGTTCCGTCTGCTATCTCCAAACCATTGTACACGAGTTTGGCCCCGGGTGCTGACGCGACGCTCAAGACGCCATTTTCAATAGACCAAAAACCGTCGTAGCGCGAAAATCCGACGATGTCAGGGCTTCCGGCAGGCTCCTCGAAACTTTCGCCGAAAATCTTCTGGTCGTATAGGCCGCCATAGATTTCATGGTTGACATCCTCGATGCATGAACCGTAAAGCCAGGGCGTGATTGCGTTTTCGACCACGGAAGGATCTACGTTTATCCTGGTTGGAGTGCCGCAGGAAAATATAAACACTAACGCGGCGGCGGATGCTGAAAGATGGTTTTTTTTCATTGCAGGCAGAGTTTGTGTGTTTCTTGTAAAATTAAATTCTTTATCCGGATTCTGCAAGGGATAGTCCGGCGTTAGTCTCCATTCGGTATAATTATGTCTCTGAATAGGACACGGGAAGCATGGAAAACTTATCTTTGCGCATGCTTTACACCATAACAGCCGTACTGATAAGGATTTTTGCAAACCCTGTCGCCAACCTTTTCCAGAAGCAACTGACGGGTCGCGGGAACAATCCCATGGCAGTCAATTTCGCGACCTATCTTTTGTTAGGCGTGGCATGCATTATCCCCGCATTAAGAGTGGATTGGGCTGTCATGCCGGCGGAATTCTGGTGGAACTGCGTGTTTGTCGGCCTGTTCGGCGGCGTGGGGAACGCTTTCCTGGTGAAAGCGCTCCAACATGGCGAACTGTCAGTCCTCGGTCCGATAAATTCATATAAATCGGTGGTAGGGATGATCGTCGGAATCATCGTTTTGGGCGAGATTCCCAATCTGTACGGGTTGTTGGGTCTCGCGCTGATAATCGGAGGCAGCTATTTCGTACTGAGTACTCCTGAAGAGTATTTTTCATGGCGGCTGTTCGGACGGAAAGATATCCGCTGGCGCATCTATGCAATGGTGTTTACGGCCGTAGAGGCGGTGTTCATAAAGAAGGTCATCCTGCTGTCGTCGGCATCCGTTGCATTCATTATATGGTGTTGGTTCGGGGCGTTGGCTTCATTAGCGGTCCTGCTGATATTCGCATCGCCGAAAGAACGTGTACGGATAAAACGAATGGACATTCCGTATTTTCTCTACGCAGCACTGTGCGTCGGCATGACGCAGTACGCCACCAACTTCGTCTTCGGCCGCATGGACGTCGGTTACGCGCTGGCACTTTTCCAACTGTCGGCGATAGTGAGTGTTTTTCTGGGTTGGAAGGTGTTCCGCGAACAGGGAATCCGCGGCAAACTTATCGGCTCGGTCATAATGATGGCCGGCTCGGTGGTGATCATCTTCCTTGATTGAGTCGGGAGGGTTTTCATTGCTGTAGCCTGAAGCCAACGGGTCCGGTAAGCCAAAACCATTTCCAGGCTTTAGCCCGAGACCGCTGCAATGGCTATATTTCTATTCTTCCCCGTCTTCGAAGGTATCGCGATGGGCAATGTAGGTGTCCCATCGGTCCAGTACGCCGCGGAAGTCAGCCGGTAATTCACTCTCGAAATAAACCTCCTGCCGGGTTTTCGGGTGCACGAATCCCAACGAGCGTGCATGCAGGGCATGCCGTGGCATCAGGCGGAAATTGTTCTCAATGAACTGTTTGTACTTGCTGAACGTGGTGCCTTTCAGGATCCTGTCGCCGCCGTAGCGCTCGTCGTTGAACAGCGGATGTCCGATATACTCCATGTGGACGCGTATCTGGTGGGTGCGTCCGGTTTCGAGCCGCAGTTCCAACAGAGTCACATAGCCATAGCGTTTCAGCACCCTGTAGTGCGTCACGGCGTGCTTGCCTTCTTCGCCGTCGGGAAAAACAGCCATTTTCAAGCGGTCGTTGCGGCTGCGGCCTATATTGCCGGTCACTGTTCCCTCGTCATCCGTGAAATTGCCCCACGCGAGCGCAACATAACGACGCACGATGGTGTGGTCGAAAAACTGTTTGGCGAGGCGTGCGTGCGAAAGTTCGTTCTTGGCTATCACCAGCAGGCCGGAAGTGTTCTTGTCGATGCGGTGGACAAGCCCCGCGCGCATATCGCCCTCCTGGAACAGCGGATAGTCTTTAAGATGATATGTCAAAGCATTGACAAGGGTGCCGCTGTAATTGCCGTGTCCCGGATGCACCACCATTCCGGCTTCCTTATTGACGATTATCAGGTCGTCGTCTTCGCAGACTATGTCGAGCGGAATGTTCTCGGGAATGATCTCGACCTCGCGCCGAGGATATGGCATCACGATCTGGATATGGTCGAGCGGTTTTACCTTGTAGCTCGATTTGACAGGCGCGCCGTTCACGAGGATGTTGCCGCTGTCGGCCGCGGCCTGTATACGGCTGCGCGACACGTTCTCCATGCGGTGCGTGAGAAATTTATCGATACGCAGAAGCGACTGCCCGCGGTCGGCTGTCACGGCGAAATGCTCGTACATTTCGTCCTGTCCGCCGCTCTCCTCATCGAGTTCTGTGTCGTCGTATCTGTTCTCAGTCATGTGCTTGTCGCTATTCTGCCTGCTCCGCCTCTTCGGCTTCCCGTCGTTGTATCAGCTTGCGGGCATCGCGGTCGGCAGCATTGCTGCCGTCGTTCACCTTTTTATCTTCGAGCGTCAGCGTAATGGCAACCTTGTCGCCAAGCCTTGCGCGGGTGCCGAACGAAGGCCCCTGCCTGTAAACTTTGGAGTCTTTCTGGTTCACAAGGTTGATGTCTTCGTCGAAAGTGATTTTGCCTACGTTCAGTCCGCGCTCCCAGATGCGGCTTTTGGCTTCTCCGAGCGACAGTCCGATGAGTTTTGGGACCTCCACCGGCTTGGCATCTTCGGCGCGTCCGACCACAAGCGTCAGCCCTGAACCGACTTCCAGCTGCAGGTTGGAGTTGCGGCGGATGGTGTCGCGCCCGTTCAGCTCGGCCAGCACATTGTTGGTAGCGATATTGCCCACATATTTGAGTTCGGCTATCTCGAGTCCGGCCATCTCGATCATGTTCTTGGCCTGCCTCAGGGAGAATCCGGTTACATATGGCACGGGTACCATTTTTTGCGTATGCGAAGTGATGGTCACAAATACGCGGCGGCCGTTTTTTACTTCGGTCCCGGCTGCCGGAACCTGTTCCAGCACGACTCCGCCATCGTAGATGGGAGCGTAAATGGAGTCGATGACCTCTATGCGCAGCCTGTCTTTTTTTGCCTGCCTTTCCACATCTTCAAGTTTTATCCCGACGTAGCTGGGTACCTCTTTGTAATTGTTGTGCCGCGTGAATACATTCAACAGCAGCGACGCTACGGTTGCAAGCACTATGATGGCGCAGAAGGCGAGTATCAGATTCCTCGCGATGACGTTCTGCGATATTTTCCGGAGCCAATCCATGTCATTTCCTGTTTATGTTATTGTAAAAAGTGTCTCTTTCTACCACCCGCAGTCCCGCGGCGGCGGCCATACGTTCTATTTCGGCGATGGAGAGACGTGGAGATTCCTCTTCTGCACCGGCCATAGAATAAATCTTCGTGGTATCGTCTATAGTGCCGTCGATGTCGTCGGCGCCGAACGCCAGCGCCATTTCGGCAACGCTTTTGCCGTACATCACCCAGTATGCCTTGATGTGGGGGATGTTGTCGAGGAAAATGCGCGACATCGCCAACATCTTCATATCCTCCACGACGCTAACCTCTCCACGTTCGCCCATGCGGTTTCCTTTGGCGCGGTATTTCAGCGGAATGAAGGCGTTGAACCCTCCTTTGCCCGTGCGGCTCGCACTTTCGTCCTGCAGCGCGCGCAGGCGGTCCATGTGGTCTATTCTCTGCGCGACGGTTTCCTCGTGGCCGTACAATATGGTAGCGTTGGTGGGGATACCGAGTCCGTGCGCCGTGCGGTGTACTGCGAGCCACTCCTCCGCCGTGCCTTTTTCGGGGCATATCTTCGCCCGCAGTTCCTCGTCGAAAATTTCTGCGCCTCCGCCCGGAATGGCCTGCATCCCGGCTTTTTTCAACTCCGCAAGTCCCTCCTCTACCGTCAGTCCCGCCTTTTTTATCATATAGGCCAACTCGATGGCCGTATACGCTTTAACCGCAGCCTCCGGAAGTATAGCTTTAATACGGCGGATCAGGTCTGTGTAAAACCACAGGTCGTGTTTCGGGTGCACTCCGCCAACGATGTGGACTTCCGTAATCCCTTTCCCGGCGTATCTGCGGGCGATTTGCTCCATATCTTCAGTCGAGTAATCCCATGCTTCTGGGTCGCCTGCGCCGCGCCTGTACGAACAGAAACTGCAGTTGAAAACGCATATGTTGGTCGGCTCGATATGGAAATTGCGGTTATAATAGAGCGCATTTCCGTTTATCTCCCGGCGCTTTCCGTCTGCAAGTTGTCCCAACAACCACAACGGGGCTTCGTTCCATAGCAAAGCCGCTTCATTTATGTCGATGCGGCCGCCATCCTCTATTTTCCGAACTATTGCGCCGATCATACTCCCGCCCGTATCGCGCTTGCCTATCATCTGAAATCGATAAGTTCGAAACCCTGGAAGCGCGACGGGTCGAAGCCGAAGTCCTTGCCGATAGTGATTCGAGGAGTTATTTTTACTATATCAACTACGGCGTCGGTATTCAGGTTGTCGAGCCAGTAGACCAGTCTTATTGGCAGTCCGGTCGACGAACTGATGAAGGCGTTGAGTTTTTCTCCCTCTTTAGCGCCGGTCTGCTGCAGCTCTATCTCGTCACAGTTGATGCCGCTGACAAGCGCTTTGCCGACATATTTATGGGTGAACGTTCCGTCCAGAAAATCGAAAAGGCGCGTTGGATTGCCAAGTATCGTACGGTCGTCGGGATCGACCGAATCCACAAGGATTTCTTTATCCAACAGGCTCACTTCGTATTTCGTGCGGCCGTCGCAGTATACCTCTATGTCGGATGTCATAACGCGGTAGCTTGTGCCGCTCACTTCATATAGGCCTTTTAAGGCCTTGCCGTCCACCGTCACCGAAAATTCAACACGATAATCGCCGAACCCGGCAACTTTGGTTTGCAGCGTATTGAGAATTCCATCCGATTTTGTGTCGGCGAAAACGTTTATGGCTGCAAAAACAGCCGCCAGGATCATCATTGTCTTTTTCATATCCCTATATCTTCAAAAATGCGATCGAGGCTGCGCGGGTCCTGGATCAGCACTTCGCGCGGTTTGCTCCCTTCCGGGCGCCCCACGATGCCGGCCCTTTCCAGCTGGTCCATAAGCCTTCCTGCGCGGTTGTATCCTATGGCAAAGTGTCGCTGGATGTTTGAGGTCGAACCCTGCTGGTTGTTTACCACGAAACGGGCCACCTCTTCGAACATGTCGTCCACTTTCCCCATCTCGCCGTTCGAGGTCTGTTCGCTCGACTCCGGAACGTAATCGGGCAGATGGTAGGCCGACGGATATCCGCGCTGTTTCTGTATAAAATTGGTCATCGACTCTATTTCGGGCGTGTCGATAAATGCGCACTGCAGTCGTGTGATTTCGCCGTTGAGCGAAATGAGCATATCGCCTTGCCCTATCAGCTGGTTTGCTCCTGTCTGGTCGAGGATGGTCCGCGAGTCGACTATCGAGGTGACGCGGAAAGCTATTCGCGCGGGGAAGTTTGCCTTGATAAGCCCCGTAATTACCTTTACGTCGGGACGCTGCGTTGCGATGATGAGATGGATTCCAGTTGCTCGTGCCAACTGTGCGAGGCGGGTGATGGGTTGTTCCACTTCTTTGCCCGCGGTCATTATCATATCGGCGAACTCGTCGATAACCACTACGATGTAAGGCAGGTAGCGATGCCCCTTGTTGGGGTTCAGGCGGCGGTTGACGAACTTTTCGTTGTA
Organism: Rikenellaceae bacterium; assembly: GCA_031548515.1. Classification (GTDB taxonomy): domain Bacteria; phylum Bacteroidota; class Bacteroidia; order Bacteroidales; family Rikenellaceae; genus UBA940. The sequence continues at coordinate 36,835 of JAVBRB010000037.1, forward strand.
CTCCGAAATTTTCTTTACCTCCGCTTTGCGCAGCAGTTCGTAACGCGCCTCCATCTCGCCGCAGAGCGAATTGAGCGTGTAAACCACCTTCTGCGTGTCGGTCAGGATGGCGTCCTCCTCGCTCTCCATTTTGGCCAGGAAGTGCTTCTCGAGACGCGAATAGAGCGATAGCTCCACCTTTTTGGGGTCCACCATCACGAATTTTATCTCTGCAGGATGCTTCTTGTAGAGCAGCGACGAAATAATGACGTTCAGCCCGACGCTCTTGCCCTGCCCGGTAGCTCCCGCTATCAGAAGGTGCGGCATCTTGGCAAGGTCCACGAGAAAAGTTTCGTTCTGTATGGTCTTGCCAAGCACCAGGGGCAGTTCGGCCGTACTGTCCTGGAACTTGATGGACTTGATCAGTGAGTACATCGAGACCACCTCGCGGTTCTTGTTCGGAACCTCTATGCCGATGGTTCCCTTGCCTGGCATCGGCGCTATGATGCGGATACCAAGTGCTTTGAGGCTTAATGCGATGTCTTGCTCCAATCCCTTGATCTTCGATATTTTGACACCAGGCGCCGGGATGATCTCATACAGCGTTACGGTAGGGCCGACGGTGGCTTTGATCCTGCTGATCTCGATGCCGAAATTGCGCAGAGTCTGGACTATCTGGTTGCTGTTGGCCTGAATCTCTTCGTCGGTCACCTCTACCTTGACGCCATGGTTCATCAGGATGCTTTCGATCTCCGGTTTACGGTAAGTCGAAAGCTCCTTAAGCGGGTCGTACAACTTATTATCCATTTCGTCCTCATCGACCTCCGCATCGCGCAATTCTGTTTGCAGCACCTCCATATCGCGGCCGTCGGAAGTGATAACGCCGCCCGCGCCAAGGACGGTTCCGGCCGTACCGAGTTCGACTACCTCAAATATGCCGTCGGAAGATGCCGCGACGGCCGGACGCACAGCGTCGGTCTCTCCGGGTTTTTCGATTTCTACCACATGATGGCCGTCCTCGTCGATCTCCTTTACCTCGAAAGGCGATCCGGCAGTTTCGGGCCTCTTTATTTCAGACTGTTTGTCTTCCGTGGCTTCCTCGAATCCATCTTCGAATTCGTCTTCCTCTTCGCCGTCCTCATAATATTCGTCTTCCGGCTTCTCATCTTCCTCTTCCTCATCGTCGAGCGTGTCGCCGCCAGTGATGCCCGTGACCATCTCGCCCACTTTGGCCCCGCCGTCGACTATGGCCTGCCCTGTACGGTTCACAACCGATATGGTTTTGCGGTTGATGTAGACGGCCAGCAGTATCCATGCGCACAGCAGCGCCAGCCCCGAGCCTATCAGTCCGATGGCCCCGCGCAGCCATTGAGCCGCGAAAATGCCGAGAGAACCGCCAAGCCCGGTTCCGAAAATACCCCATTTTGTTCCGAAAACAAGTCCCAGCGTGAGCGAACCGAGTATCATTACTGCGAAAGTCAGGCGCACCGAACGCTCGAGAATTGCGGGCTTGTAGCGCATCATGCGAAGGCCGGCGATGAAAAGCACAACCGGTATGGCAATGCCGAAAATGCCGAATCCCTGCCCTACGAGCAGGTCGCCGAAACGCACCCCGAAACTGCCTTTTTCACCGGTAGGAACCGCTTGGGCAGCCGATCCGAGGACTCCCTGGTCGGCGCTCCATGTGAAGAAGTAGCTCGCGCACACGTATCCGACATATACCGAAAAGAAAAGCAGTATCAATCCGGCCACCCACTTCTGGTTCTCGCTGATGTGAAACCGTTTTTTATCTCTCTTCGGTTTGGATTTTTTCTCTTTTGCCATAGCGCGAAGATACGGATTATTTAAAGAATATAGGATGCGGCTCGGTGATCTTTTGCTTGCAGGCCTGCTCGATTACGCTTACCTTTCGCTATTATTTATCGAAAGACGGTACTTTGGCGCTTTTGTCGACGAGGTGCTTCAGGTAAGCTTCGTTGCCGAACGTGAAAAATCCATGCTTCGGCTCATGCTCCGGCGATGCGTGCAAGTCCTTCTCGGTGAGGAGTTGGTCGACCCTGCGGGCTATAGCCCCTGCAGAGTCCACGATCTGTATGTCTCGTCCGCCGATAATGTGGCGTATCTGTTCGACAAGATACGGATAATGTGTACATCCGAGCACTATCTGATCGGCGCCGGCTTCTATCATCGGTTCTACGGCGCGGCGGACGGTTTCGAGAGCCTCCGGTGTATTTTCCAGGTCGTTTTCGACAAGCTCGACGAATCCTTCGCCGATGGTCTCGATTATCCGCACTTTGCCGCGGTATTTTGTGGCTGTGGCCTTGTAAAGGTCGCCTTTGAATGCAGCGGCAGTCGCCAGAACCCCTATTACGCCGCTTTTTGAAGCGAGCGCGGCGGGTTTCACGGCCGGTTCCATTCCTATAATGGGAATGTCGTATTTATTGCGCAGGAAATCTATGGCAGCCCCGGTGGCGGCGTTGCAAGCAATGACTATCATCTTGACGCCCTTAGCAATAAGCAGCCCGACGGCCTGGTCTACGAATCCGGTTATTTCATCCTTCGTGCGCGGGCCGTAAGGCACGTTCTTGCCGTCGCCGAAATATATGAGAGACTCGCCTGGCAGACGGCGCGCAAGTTCGGCGCGGACGGTCAGCCCGCCCATCCCCGAATCGAAAACCCCTATCGGATTGTCGTTGTTCATTGTTTATAGAGAGCTAAATGGCCGATTGTGCGGTTTATTCGTTATAGTGATTACTCCACTTCCTGCTTTTCAGATGGGAATGGAGTTTCTGCTAAATCCGCTCCAGCCGTTGCTGGATCCATTTGCGGGCATTGACGAACGCCTCGATCCATGGGGTTATCTCGTCTCCGGAGCGCTCTTCCGGGTAGTACGCCCAGTTCCACGGCTTGAGGGAGCGTTCGAGGTGCGGCATCATCGCAAGGTGGCGTCCGTCGGCGCTTGCGATGCCTGCGGTGTTGAAATCGCTGCCGTTGGGATTGGCCGGATAGCCTTCATGGCTGTATCTCATCACGATATTGTAGTCGGACTCCTTGCCTGGCAGCGAGAATTTGCCTTCGCCGTGGGCTATCCAGATGCCGAGTTTGGCGCCGGAAAGCGATCCGAGCATCACCGACTCGTTCTGCGGGATATCGACACCAATGAATCCCGACTCGAATTTGCGGCTGTCGTTGTGCATCATTCGCGGCATTTCGGCGCGTCCGGGAGTGATTAGGCCCAGTTCGATCATCACCTGGCAGCCGTTGCAGATTCCCACCGAAAGCGTGTCGGGGCGCGCGTAGAACCTGTCGAGCGCCTGTTTCGCCTTTTCGTTGTAGAGGAACGCCCCCGCCCAGCCTTTCGCCGAACCGAGCACGTCGGAGTTTGAGAACCCGCCCACGAACGCGATCATATTGACGTCTTCGAGGGTTTCGCGGCCGCTCACCAGGTCGGTCATGTGCACGTCCTTCACGTCCATTCCGGCCAGGTGCATTATCCACGCCACTTCGCGGTCGCACTGGCACCCTTTTTCGCGGATTATGGCCGCACGGATGCCGCTTTTATGTTTGCGATGCGGATTGATGCCGAGGGTTGTATATTTCCCGTCGAACGAAGCGGGGAATTTATACTCCAGCTCCTGCGTTTTGTAGTTGGCGAAGCGTTCTGCGGCTTTGGTTTTCCCGCTCTGGCGGCGGTCGAGCAGGTACGATGTTTTGTACCACTTGTCGCGCAGATCGTCCTGCAGCAGCTCGAATTCCACGCCCGCGCCTTCGACTGTGAAGTTTCGGTTGAGATTGACGCGGCCAATCGTCTGCGCATCAATGCCTGCGTTTTTGAGTGCTGTCGCTGTGGCTGCGCCGTTTTCAACCTGCAGCACGAGCGCCGGTTTCTCGCTGAAAAGCAGCCTCACGAGATCTTTTTCGGCGAATTCGCCAAGGTCGATCGCGATGCCCGTACGGTTGTCGGCAAATGTCATTTCCAGAAGGGCCGTGATAAGTCCTCCCGCCGAAACGTCGTGTCCGGCCAGAATCGCGCCTTTCGAAATGAGCTTCTGAACCTCGCCGAACGCCTTTGCGAAATACTCCACATCTTTCACGGTCGGGGTTTCGCAGCCCACTTTGTCGACGATCTGAGCGAACGAACTGCCTCCAAGGGCGAATGCGCTGCGGCTCATATCCACATATACGATGTCGCTCTCTTTCTGACGGAGTGCGGCCTTCACGCTTTTCGATACTTCATAAACTTCTGCCGCAGAGGTGATTATCACCGTTCCGGGTGCGTATACCAATTGCCCATCGGGGTATTTCTGCGTCATCGAGAGCGAATCCTTGCCCGTGGGAATGTTGATGCCCAGCGCGATGGCGAATTCGCTCGCCCCTTCGACGGCCTTATATAGCCTTGCGTCTTCGCCGGCGTTTTTGCACGGCCACATCCAGTTGGCGCTCAGCGACACGCCTTTAAGTCCATGAGCCAGAGGCGCGAAGACAATGTTGGTCAGCGATTCGGCGATAGCAAGGCGCGAACCCTCCGCCGGGTCGATCATCGCCGCGACCGGGGCGTGCCCGATAGCGGTAGCAATGCCGCTTTTGCCCTGGTAGTCAAGCGCTACTACGGCGCAGTCGTTCAGCGGAAGCTGCACCTGTCCGGCGCACTGCTGCATTGCGATTCGTCCCGTCACCGAGCGGTCGACCTTGTTCGTAAGCCAGTCCTTGCAGGCCACGGCCTCGATCTGGAGCGTCTGTTCTATGTATTTGACTATTTGCCCGGGATTATAATCCACAGGTTTAAATAATTCTTTTAACGATTTGTCGTTCAGAATAGTGCGTGGGGCCTTGCCGAACATGTACGCCAGCGGCCAGTCGATGGGGCGTTCGCCCGACTTGTTGTTGACGAACGTGAACCGCATGTCGCCCGTGGTTTCGCCTATAACGTACATCGGGGCGCGTTCGCGCTCTGAAATTTTCTTCAGGTATTCGATATATTTCTTATCGATCACAAGGCCCATGCGTTCCTGCGACTCGTTGCCCACTATCTCGCGTGCCGAAAGCGTCGGGTCGCCCACCGGAAGGTTCTCCATGTCGATGCGTCCGCCTGTGGCTTCCACGAGTTCGCTCAGGCAGTTCAAGTGGCCGCCCGCGCCGTGGTCGTGTATCGAGATTATGGGGTTCATATCGGCCTCGCTGACGGCGCGGATGGCATTGTAAACCCTCTTCTGCATCTCGGGGTTCGAACGCTGTACCGCATTGAGTTCTATGTCGTTGGCGTATTCACCTGTAGCGACGCTCGATACGGCCCCGCCGCCCATTCCGATGCGGTAGTTGTCGCCCCCGAGCAGCACCACGGCGTCGCCCGCCGAGGGTTCGTCCTTCAGGCTGTCCTGCTTTTTGCCGTAGCCCACCCCGCCGGCCATCATGATGACCTTGTCGTAGCCGTAGGTTTTGCCGTTTTCCGCATGCTCGAACGTAAGCAGCGAACCACATATGAGCGGCTGTCCGAACTTGTTGCCGAAATCGCTGGCTCCGTTCGACGCCTTGATCAATATATCCTCGGGCGTCTGGTAGAGCCATTTGCGCGGCGGCACGGCCTGTTCCCATTCGCGACCGCCGTCGAGACGCGGGTAAGAAGTCATGTAAACCGCGGTTCCGGCTACAGGGAAAGCACCCTTCCCGCCCGCGATACGGTCACGTATTTCACCGCCTGTCCCGGTCGCCGCGCCGTTGAAAGGCTCGACAGTCGTTGGAAAATTATGGGTTTCAGCTTTAATAGAGATGACGCTCTCAAAGTCCTTTGTTTCAAAAAAATCGGGTTTGTCATGTGAGGCTGGAGCGAACTGTTCGGCCAGAGGGCCTTGGACGAAGGCGCAGTTGTCCTTGTATGCCGAAGTCACGAGATTCGGATTCGCTTTCGTCGTCTTTTTGATAAGCCCGAAAAGCGTGTCGGGCATCGTGCGGCCGTCAATGACGAATTCGCCGTTGAAAATTTTGTGGCGGCAGTGCTCCGAGTTGACCTGCGAGAATCCGAAAACCTCGCTGTCTGTCAGCGGGCGGCCCATCTTGGCGCTCACCTCTTTCAGGTAAGCGGCCTCGTCGACGCTCAGCGCAAGGCCTTCCTGCCTGTTGTAGGCGTCGATATCCTCGATATAGCGGATCGGGTCGGGCTGTTTTGTGATGGTGAAGACCTCCTGCCCTATCTCTTTGTAGCGGCGGTTGAGCATCGGATCGAACGGGGTTTCGGGTGTGTCGGCGAAGAACTCTTCGATGCGCCTGATCCCGAATATGCCCATGTTCTGCGTGATCTCGACCGCGTTTGTGCTCCACGGGGTGATCATTTCGCGGCGCGGGCCTATGAATTCGCCTTTAAGAACGTCCTGCGGAAGATGCTTCGCGCCTGAAAAGAGCCATTCGAGCCTCTCTATGGCCATTTTGTCGAGTTCAGAAGCGGCATCCACCGCATAGATTTTTTGCTTGTCGCCGAATAGTAAAACCATTATATATAGGTGTTGGGTTGATTTAACGTTTCAAAGCTTCGACATGCCGCAGAAGCATTCCGACGATACGTTCGTCGGCAACTCCGTCGCAGTCGAGCACAAATGTAGCTTCATTATAGTGTTTTTCCCTTTCACGGAGGGTTTTGTTTATGTATGCGAGCAATTCCTCGTCAGTCATGCCTTTGATCTTCGGACGCTTGTTGCGGCCTTTTCCATCGATGCGCTGAACGAGGCGTTCGGGCGACATTTTCAGGTATATGGTCGTTCCGGCGGCATTCAGGGCCTCCATCGCCCCATCGCGGCACACAGCCCCTCCGCCAAGGGCGACCACGGTGTCCTTTTCGATGGTCGGCAGGTCATTCAGCACCTCTTTTTCGAGCGTGCGGAACCATCCCTCTCCTTTCTGTTCGAAAACTTCGGGAATGGTCATTCCGGCGCGGCGCTCTATCTCATTATCCGTGTCGATGAAATTCCATTCCATTTGTATCGCGAGACGGCGTCCGAAAGAACTTTTGCCGCTGCCCATGAATCCTACGAGAAAAATCATCATATCCTAAAACAGGTTAAGCTGTTCGCTTTGTGGGTTACGGGTGTCGTCTATTTCCTCCGTGCGTTCTATTTCAATCTCGACGGGGCCTGCCGGAATGGGTGCCGGTTCAGATTCCTCCGGTTCGGTATCTTCCCCTTCATCCACTGGTTCATGTTCCGGCGCCTGTTTTTTAGCTGCCGGGGCTTTCTTGAGCGGTTTCTTCTCAGCAGGTTCTATGGCAACAGGCTCATCCTGTGTAGGTTCTTCACTGTATGGGGAGTCGCTCTCGGTTTCCACGTCCTCTTTCTCCTCGTCATCGTCATCGATGTCGACATCGTCGAAATCCTCATCTTCCGGACCATCGTAATCTTCATCGTCATCGGGTTCGGGTTCGTCCGACGGTTCCGGTTCAATGAACGTGAGCGAGGCCACATCCAGTATCGTAACGCGTTTGCCTTTGGCATTATGGCTCTTTATGCCGATATAATCCTCGACATTCACGAGATCGGCCGGGCGTCCTGCGTTAATTCCCTTGTACGTCACTTCCAACTGCGGATGCACGGTGTCGGTAATCCCCACAAGCCGACAGTCGGCGTCGAGGTAATTTTGCGACTTGTCGCTCACGACGGCCGGGAAACGCTTGACATAAAAATATTTCTGCCCTTCATCAAAATAAGTGACGCTGTAAACCTTATCCGAATCGTATTTCTCAACGCGTACCGTATCTTCTGGGAAATGATGCGTAAGTTCATAGCCTGTAATGTAATACTGGTGCTTGCCGAATACAATGATCTTGTCGTCGCCCATGAACTCGCCCAGCAGCACACCGCGTCCGTCGGCGTTCAGGCGGCGGATATCGTCATCGAACCAGATGTTCTGGCCGCCCAGTGTCGATGCGCCTTTCTCCTTAAGTACTATCTTATGGATGCCGTAACGCGAGAACAGGTTGCCTTGGCTACTTCGGCCTTTGATGGCCAGCTCCGAGAAGTCGAGATCGGTGATAACCTTTTTGAGCCTCGGGCGCGGCTTGAAGTATATTTTCAGCACTTCGGCCTCGCCGTTTGGGTTGACGCTCAGATACAGCAGGTCGCTTCCCGGAGTGCCTTTCGTCAGGTCGTACTCCTTGTCGCGCGTGATTCCCTTGATGGCGCAGCGCTTCATCATGATTTTGCCGTTCTTGCCGTCGCGGTACAACACGTTGTAGATGGTGCGTTCGTCGTTGCGCTTGAACACACCTATATATAATATATTCTTGTGAAAGTAGGCCTTTTCGGAAACTTTTGTGATGGTGTAGCGCCCGTCCTTGCAGATCACTATCACGTCGTCGATATCCGAGCAGTCGCACACGAACTCCTCCTTGCGCATACCGTTGCCCGTGCCGAAGAAGCCCTCCTCGCGGTTGACGTAGAGTTTTTCGTTGGCCACGGCCACCTTCGTCACCTCGATGCTGTCGAACGCGCGGATCTCCGTGCGGCGTTCGCGCCCCTTGCCGTATTTATCCTTAATGCGCTTGTAATATGCAATGGTGTACGGCACTATATGCTCGATATCGTGCTTCACCTGTTCCATCTCCTCCTCCACGGACTTGATGTGTTCGTCGGCCTTGGCGGTGTCGTAACGCGAAATGCGGATAAATCGCAGTTCCGTAAGCTTTATCACATCGTCTTTGGTGATCTCTCGGCGCAGCAGGTTTTTAAAGGGTTCGAGGCCTTCGTCCACAGCTGAATAGGCCTCCTCACGGGTTTTCGCTCCCTCTATGCGCTGGTATATCTTGTTCTCTATGAATATCTTTTCAAGCGATGACATGTGCCAGTCCTCGCTCAATTCGTCGAGCCGGATGTGCAGTTCCTGATTCAGCAGGTCGCGCGTGCGGTCGGTGCTGCGGCGCAGTATCTCGGTTACGCCCAGGAAATGCGGTTTTTCCTCCCAGATCACCGTGGAGTTCGGCGAGATCGAAACCTCGCAGTCTGTGAAGGCGTACAGCGCGTCGATGGTCTTGTCGCTCGACTCGTCGGCCGAGACGTGGATAATGATCTCGACGTTGGCGGCGGTGTTGTCATCCACCTTCTTGATCTTGATCTTGCCGCGGTCGTTGGCCTTGATGATCGACTCTTTGATGCCCTCGGTGGTCGTCCCGAAAGGTATTTCGGTGATGGCGAGCGTGCGCTTGTCGATCTTGGATATTTTGGCGCGGGCCTTCACTACCCCACCGCGGAGGCCGTTGTTATATCGGCTCACGTCGACCATACCTCCGGTCGGGAAGTCGGGATAAAGTTCGAAATCTTCGCCTTTCAGGCAGGCTATAGAGGCATCTATCAACTCGTTGAAGTTGTGCGGAAGGATTTTGGATGCCAACCCTACAGCAATACCCTCCACTCCCTGCGCAAGCAGCAGCGGGAATTTCACCGGCAGGGTGACCGGTTCGTTGTTGCGGCCGTCGTACGAGAGCATCCACTCGGTGGTCTTGGGGTTGAAAACCACGTCCAGCGCGAATTTCGAGAGCCTCGCCTCGATGTAACGCGCCGCCGCCGCTCCGTCGCCCGTCAGGATATTCCCCCAGTTTCCCTGGCAGTCGATCAACAGGTCCTTCTGTCCCAACTGTACCAGCGCGTCTCCTATGGACGCATCGCCGTGGGGGTGGAATTGCATTGTGTGCCCGATGACGTTGGCCACCTTGTTGTAGCGTCCGTCGTCGAGGCGCTTCATCGAATGCAGGATGCGCCTCTGGACCGGTTTCAGGCCGTCCTCCACATGCGGAACTGCGCGTTCCAGTATTACGTATGAGGCGTAATCGAGCCACCACTCGCGGTACATGCCCGTGAGTTTGTGGCGTCCCGACGGTTCGGCCCCGGTGATCCTGTCGTATTTGCCCGTGGCCTCTGCGGCAGCCTCTTTTTCTTCTTTATTTATATCTTCGTTCATGCCTTACAGTTCGTCTACGTAATCCGTTTCGATTCGCAGGTTGTCAATCACAAAATCCCTTCTTTCGGGCGTGTTGGCGCCCATGTAGAATGCCAGCATTTCCGGAATGGTGTCGTCGCGCGTCAGCCTCACCTTTTCGAGTCTCATCTCTTCACCGATGAATTCCCTGAATTCGTCCGCCGAGATCTCGCCGAGACCTTTGAATCTGGTTATCTCCGCCGTTGCGCCCAACTTTTTGATCGCTTTCTGACGTTCCTCGTCCGTGTAACAGTAGTGGGTTTCCTTCTTGTTGCGGACGCGGAAAAGCGGCGTCTGCAGCACGAAAAGGTGCCCCTGGCGGATCACTTCGGGGAAGAACTGCAGGAAGAAGGTCATCATCAACAGGCGGATGTGCATGCCGTCGACGTCGGCATCGGTCGCGATTATAACCTTGTTGTAGCGCAGGTTGTCGATGCTCTCCTCGATGTTCAGCGCGGCCTGCAGCAGGTTGAACTCCTCGTTCTCGTATACAACTTTTTTTGTCAGCCCATATGTGTTCAGCGGTTTACCTCGCAATGAGAATACAGCCTGCGTCTTCACGTCGCGGCTCTTTGTGATCGAACCGCTTGCCGAATTACCCTCCGTGATAAAGATCATCGAATCTTCGGCCCGCTCGTTCTTGTCGTTGAAATGTATCTTGCAGTCGCGCAGCTTGCGGTTATTGAGGCTCACTTTCTTGGCCATTTCGCGCGCCTTCTTCTGCACGCCCGAGATCGCCTTGCGTTCCTTCTCGTTCTCGACGATCTTCTTCTGCATGATGTCCGCCGTTTGCGGATGCTTGTGCAGGTAGTTGTCGAGCTTTTCGCCCACGAAATCCAGGATGAACTGGCGTACCGTGGGGCCTTTTGGACCCATATTTCTGGAGCCTAACTTGATCTTGGTCTGGCTTTCGAACTCCGGCTCTTCGACGCTGATGCTGATCGCCGCAACGATCGATGAACGGATATCCTCGGGCGCGTAGTCCTTGCGATAGAACTCTTTGATGGTCTTTGCGATGGCTTCGCGGAAAGCCGCCTGGTGCGTCCCGCCCTGCGAGGTGTACTGGCTGTTGACAAACGAAAAATAGCTTTCACCGTAGCCCGTACCGTGGGTTATTACTATCTCTATGTCGTCGCTTTTCAGGTGGATAGGCTCGTACAGCGGTTCTTCACCCAGGTTTTCGTTCAACAGGTCAAGAAGACCGTTTTTTGACACGAAAGTCTGATCGTTGAGTTTTATCGTGAGACCCGTATTGAGGTAGGTGTAATTGCGGATGCGCTGTTCGACATACTCCATGTTGTAGGTGTATTCGCCGAAGACCTCTGTGTCAACCACATAGCTTGTGTAGGTGCCGTCCTTTTCGCTCACGCCGCTCTCCCACCTGTCGCTTATTTCGATACCCTTCTCGAAAGTCACCGTGCGAGCCTCACCTCCGCGGACGCTGCGCGCCGTGAAACTGCTTGACAGCATATTCACCGCCTTTACCCCCACCCCGTTAAGCCCGACCGTCTTTTTGAAAGCCTCGCTGCCGTACTTGCCGCTGGTGTTGATCTTAGACACCGCGTCGCTCAGGCTGTTGAGCGGAATTCCGCGCCCGTAGTCGCGCACGGAGATCACGTTGCCCTCGCCTATCGTCAGTTCTATCGTTTTGCCGGCCCCCATGATGAATTCATCTACCGAGTTGTCCATAACCTCCTTGATGAGGGTATAGATCCCGTCGTCGGGCTGGCTGCCGTCACCGAGCTTTCCTATCCACATGCCCGGACGCAAGCGCATCTGCTCCCGCGTACTGAGCGTCTTAATGTCACTCTCGGTGTACTTAACTTCTGCCATAATTTTATTTCGGAACAAACTTTAATGTCCCTTTAATGAGTTGATGTTATTGATCGTTTGTCCAGAACTAAAATTATTTGGGCTTTGCAAGCCCAAATTCAGTGTTCGATCACCACTCCCAATCCTCCCGGCTCCCTCGCATTTGCTCGGGACAGGCTCCAGGGAGGGCTTTTGTTGCGACCTATGGCCGCCTGAGCGGATTGTTATTTCTTTGTGTTTTCTAACTCCTTCAGTTCTTCCTGAATTGCCGTTTTGGCCGCAACCATGCGGTCGTAGGTCTCTTCCATCACCTCTTTCGGGTGGCGCGCCGCCACTTCCTCTGCACTCACTGGCGTGAGTACCTGTACGGTGAAAGTGTGCTTCCACGGAATTTTACCGTGTTTGCCCACCACCTTGCTGCCATCCAGCACCACAGGAAGTACAGCCACCCCAGCCTCTTTGGCCAAGGCGAAAGCCGTCGGCTTGAACCGCTGTATTTCGTCGGTCTTAGAGCGCGAACCCTCGGGAAATACCGAAACGCATACACGGCGGTCGCGCAGCCACATCAGCCCGTCCTCCATGATCATATGGATCGCTTTGCGTGGATTGTCCGTTGGGATCAGTATATCACCGTGCAGCCACATGTACTGGCCTATGAACGGCAGCCATTTGTTCGAACTCTTCGATACCCACCGGAAATTGAGCGGAACCCAGTAGAGCATCGGGATGTCGACCATCGCGCGGTGGTTCAGTACTATCACGTAAGTCTGTTTTTTGTCGACATGCTCCAAGCCTCGCACCCGCGTCTGCCAGCACGGGGGTGTACGGAAAAACAACATCGAAATACCTCGCGATATCGCCTGCACGGCGCGCCTCTTTTTGTCGAACGGGACTGTGAACGGGAATACTATCACCGTGGCGATCAGGAATACAGTCACCGCGACGAGCACTATAATGTAGTAGATTATATTGAATAAAAAAGTTCCCATTATACATCCACACTTATAAATAAAAAATAAAAGCCCACAATTTTAGTCATTTTTCCGCACATGTGGCAGGTCCGCCAATATCATTTTATTAACAATTAATCAAAAGAAATTGCTAATTTTACTGAGTAATTTATTGTTCCGTGAATATAGGATGCGCCTCGGATGAGCAAAAACTTGTTTTTTGCTTATCCCTCGGCTTTCACTATATTTGCCCCCGCTAATTAAAACTAAAAAACGATTTTATGGCAAAGGCATTTGTATTTCCCGGACAGGGAGCGCAGTACCCCGGAATGGGCAAAGATCTCTATGAATCTGTTCCTGCCGCCCGCGAAATGTTCGAAAAGGCAAACGACATACTCGGTTTCCGCATTACGGACATCATGTTCGGCGGAACCCCTGAAGAACTGAAACAGACGGCTGTCACCCAGCCCGCGGTGTTCCTGCACTCGGTTATAATGGCCAAGTCGCTCGGCGCGGCTTTCAACCCCGACATGGTCGCCGGGCATTCTCTGGGTGAATTTTCGGCGCTCGTAGCAGCCGGTGCGCTCGGTTTTGAAGATGGACTGAAGCTGGTTTCGATCCGTGCGAATGCAATGCAGAAAGCGTGTGAAGCTCAGCCCTCGACCATGGCCGCCGTACTTGCGCTCGAAGACGAAAAGGTCGAAGCAGTCTGTGAGGGGATCGATGGCGTGGTGGTCGCGGCCAATTACAATTGTCCGGGACAACTCGTGATCTCTGGTGCCGTAGAGGCTGTCGACGCCGCGTGCGAAGCGCTCAAGGCCGCTGGGGCAAAACGTGCACTGAGGCTTCCGGTTGGAGGGGCTTTCCATTCTCCGCTCATGGAGCCTGCCCGTGTGGAACTCGAAGCAGGCATCAAGGCTGCCCCGTTCAAGGCTCCGGTCTGCCCGGTCTACCAGAACGTCGATGCTAAGCCATATACAGATCCCGATAGAATCCGCGAAAACCTGATAGCGCAGCTGACCTCTCCCGTAAGGTGGACCCAGGCGGTCAGGAATATGATCGCCGACGGCGCTGACGAGTTTATTGAACTCGGTCCCGGGAATGTTCTTGCAGGGCTTATATCTAAGATAGACAATACTGTAAAGGTGGAATCTAAACAAACACTGTAGCTAAAGTGATGCTTTATGCAGAGCAGTCTTCCGGGGCTGCTTTTTTTTATGCATGGCTGTAAACAAGAGTGGGATCAAATTAAAATTATTTAATAAAACAGGCGGTTTCGGGAGATTATTTTATTATCTTCGCGTCTGATTTTATCCCCAAAATACCTGTCGGAATGGTTTCACTGAAAGAATTTTTCAACAAGCACGAGGACGATATCCAGAAGGGCATTACCCATAAGAATAACCTTATTAAGAGGAATATCGTCGCATATATGGCCGTCAACGGCCCCTCTACGCTTGCAGAGCTTACCCAAAAACTGCATATCAGCATACCAACCATGACAAAACTGGTCGGAGAGCTGGTGGACGACATGATCGTGACTGAAAACGGCAAGATAGAAACCACTGGAGGGCGCCGTCCGAATATCTACGGCCTGACCAGTTCGGCAATCTACTTCGCCGGCATCAATATCGGCCGCGACAACATACAGTTTGTGATTACCGATATACAGAATAACATTATTGTAAGCCGCGAAGAAACCAATTTCGAACTTCTGGATACTCCGGCCTGCCTGAAACGCATCTGCGGCAGTATGGAGAATTTTATAGAAACCTGCGGCGTCGACCGCGGCAAAATACTTGGAATGGGCGTCTGTATCGCAGGCCGCGTCAATCCGAATACGGGCCGCAGCTATAAATATTTCACCTCGAGCGAAAAATCTCTTACCGAAATATTCGAAGAGGTGACGCAGATACGCACACTGCTTGAGAACGACACCCGTGCGCGATGCTACGCCGAATATAACGCCGGAAGTCCGCAGGACGGACAGAATATCCTTTACCTGCATCTCGGGCGTGGTGTAGCTATCGGCATCGTGATGGACGGCAAGCTTTTTTACGGAAAATCGGGATTTGCCGGGGAGTTCGGCCACACGCCGTTCTTCGATAATGAAAAAATTTGTTCATGTGGTAAGAAAGGTTGTCTTGAAACAGAGATTTCGGGTATCGCGATCGAGGAGAAGATCGTCGATCTGCTTCGCAGGGGTACGAATACCATCCTGCGCGAGAAGTACGAGCGCGGCGAAAATATCCATATCGACGACGTGATCGCCGCCGCCCGCAACGACGATAACCTTTCCATAGAACTGATGGAGGAAGCGGGCGAAAAGGCAGGGAAAAGCATAGCGTTCCTTATTAATATCTTCAATCCGGAGACAGTGATCATCGGGGGGAATCTTTCAAGGGCCGGCGACTATATAATGCTGCCGCTCAAGGCTTCCACGAATAAATATTCGCTCAATCTTGTCTATAAGGACACGAAGTTCCGCCTTTCGCGCATGGGGCAAAATGCCGGTGCACTAGGGGCTGCGATGCTCATGCGTAACCGGATAATCGGCCTTGCGTGATTTCGTTAGAGGGAAATACCGTGTGCTTGAGGGCGCTCGAGCCTGAAGATGTCGATATCCTGTATTCCTGGGAGAACGATCCGCGTGTATGGAGTGTCAGCGATACGCTTGCTCCGTTCTCCAGGGAGACTCTCCGTAAATTCATTGAGGAGCAAAGGTATGATATCTATCGCACGCGACAGGTCCGGTTGGTTGTTTCGCTTCTTTGTGATGACAGGCCGGTGGGGATGGTCGATCTGTTTGATTTTGATCCCGTAAATCTCAGGGCCGCGGTTGGTATTCTTATCTGCGACGAAAAAGACAGGCGGAAAGGCTATGCGTCGGAAGCTCTCGATCTTTTGACTGATTACGCCTCCGGAGTGTTGAAACTGCATCAACTGCATTGCTGTATATTTGCCGATAATCTTCCTAGTTTGCAGTTATTTACAGGCAGGGGATTTGTGCAGGCCGGTGTCAGGCTTGAATGGTCGCGCTACGGAGACGGTTGGCGTGATGAAATTTTGTTTCAAAAAATATTCTTTTAGGTACGATTTTTGTGCTGTTTGGGCGCAAACCCGACCGGTATGAAAAGTTTTAAAGAATTTATTGCAGAAGATAAGTTGACATTGGTGGATTTCTATGCTACGTGGTGCGGCCCGTGCAAAGTCATGCATCCGATTCTTGAAGAGTTCAAAAAACAAATGGGTGAAAGCGTCATGGTGTTGAAACTTGATATAGACTCGCCTGCAAACGCAGCTCTTGTCAGAGAATATCATATTTCGTCAGTACCGACATTGATGTTTTTCCGCAAAGGAGAGAGTAAATGGCGTGGCAGCGGAGTGATCTCGGCGGCCGAGCTTAAGGCGATCTCCGCCAAATTATGATTAAGAACCCCGCATTCAGGCGGGGTTCTTTTTTTGTAATGGTGCAAAAAGTGTCGCCAGGAATGTCATTCCGAGGGAAGCATAGCGACGAGGAATCTACCTTAACATATATTTTGTAGATCCCTCACACAGGGTTAGGGATGACTTATTGTGCATTGGAAGAAAACAATTTCTTACAATATGGCGTATATTGATGATATTAGATTTGTTGTGTGGTGAATTAAGCGACATTTTTGCACTATTATCCTTTTTTTTGAGATGACATATAGCGGGTTGGCTCGTATTATTCCTTGCACCAGCCTTCGAATATGCTTTCGTCGTAGCAGTCGCTTTCGTCGCGGCCGTGCAGCGGGTACCATACCTGTGCGAAGAACTGATTTCCCGCTGCGATCCTGTTATAATCCCATGCCGGCGGCAGGCAATCCGGACACCAATGTCCTCCGAGCAGCACCAGTGCTGGCGAGGCTTTGAATTTGTGTCCGAACTGGCATTCCCATTCGAGTTTTCCGGCCATGTCGCCTTTCTCCATATTTTCTGAGAGGCACTTCCCTCCCCTGAATCCGGCGGCCTGCTTCATGTCTTCGAGGCTGAGTTCAGATTGTGGTTTAGACTCGTCGTAACCATGGTCGATGTGTACGGGTGTCGCCGAAGGGCGCGAAATATCTAGTTCATCCCAACCTGGAATCTTTTCCCAATCTTCATAAGTCCCGTAGAAAGAGGAGATGCGCTCCGGGTGACGATTCTTAATCCAGTCCTGTGTGCCGAGGCCTTTCTTTCGCGACAACGAACGCATCGCCATTTTGACGGCGAAGGCCGGGGCGAACCTGGCGAGACGGAAGTATGGCGGCGCATTTTCTGACAAGCGTTTGAAGTAATTGTCGATGGGCACATTTTCGCGAAAATGGAGGTAGTCTTCCAGAATGTCTGAGTCTATGTACCACTGTCCGTGAAAATTGCGCAGCGCAAACCATCTCGGATCGTATATTTTTTCAGGGCGCGGGCACGAGATCGCCTTGAGCATGTGCTTCATGAATTCGTAGTTGGTGATGCGGTAATCCGCGCCACTGCCTATGTTGTAGAAACGGTTCCAGAACTCGGACGAGACGCCATCCTCGCACAAATTTGCAAGTACCCGTCCGGAATCCTCGACTGTCGCCCATTCAAGAACTCCCCCCAGCGGTACATGGAACATAATGGGATCGTAGTTTTTCAGGATTCCCGGATAGAGTATCCCGGACTGACGCAGGCAAGCCCAGTTCTTTATTCCAGATTCGACTATGATACGTTCGGCAATGGTCTTCGAGATGGCGTAATGGTCGTAGACGCTGATGCAGATCGGGTCACCCGTGCGTCCCCAGTGCAGGGGCGGATTGCGGTCGCTTGTCTGTGCTACGGAGCCTATATAAACCACCTTGATACTGTCGGCATTAGGCTGCGCCAGAACGGCTTTGGCTATGTTTTCGGCGGCTGCGACGTTTACCCGGCGAGTCGTGACCGGATAATAGTCTGCTTTCGGCGACACCATTCCTCCGACATGCAGGACGTAGTCCGCGCCGGAAACCCCTTCCAATATATCGTCGTAATCGGTCAGGTCGCCCCACACTATGCGTATGCCGTCCTCGTTCTCAAACCGCTTCATTTTCTTGCAGTTGTCCTTACTTGGACGGACGAGAAGTGTAATGTCGAACCTGTCTCGCCGTTTCATCAGCTCTTCCAGCCCTGCGGCGCCCATGATACCTGTCGCTCCGGTCAGGAATACGTTCTTTTTGCCTTCCATATGTGGTGTTACATTATTATTTCATTGAGCAGGGCTTGCTCTGTTATCGAGTTTATATATTTAATTATCTGACGGTTTCCGCCGGCGGCAGCTTTTGAGAGCAGAAGCCCTGCCGCGCGAAGCAGGACCGGATCGCCGACAGAGGATGCCTTTTCGGCGCAGGTGATTGCGTCTTTAGCGGAAATGCAGCCTGGGTTGCCTCGCGCAGCCGACAGTATCGCGGCATACTGTTCCGTCAGGTTCGGGGATTGGCCGTAAAGTTCGAGGATGCGGTCTGTGATTTGTGTTCTTGCAAGCAGGAAAGATGCAAGGTTCTCGGCCAGTTCGTTGTTGTCAGCACCGCTCAGCCAAAACTTTAATTCTTCTATTGTAATCTGTTCTGGTTCAGCAATAATAACGGCGGCCAATTTTAGCTCTCGTATTGGCTGTTCCCACAAATATTTTGCAAACCCGTGGTCGGGAGCAAACTCTTTAGCTACGCTTCTGACCGTGTGCTGCGATACTCCGTAACTGCGGACATAATGTACTCCCCTATCCTCCATGTCTGCAACGACCGCTCCGTTGGTATCCTTGCGGAGACGGAAGAGCAGTCTGGCGCCCAATGAGTTATACTCCATTTTGCCTGTTAGGGAACTATATAGACTGTCTGGCCGAATTGATAAACTGGAATGGTTGCCGATCCTATTTCACTGTTATTGAAGATGATGCGGCACGATGTGTCGTCGGCTATGCGGTAGGCCGATTTCGATGGTTTGGCCTGGACGTTCAGTCCTTCGGTAGAGACGGTGTTCATCGCCTTGGTTTCGAGTATGATCGGACTTCCGCTCAGGTCGTCTTCCGGAAGCAGTCCCTCTGTGTTCGAAAAGCGGCAAACTACGTATGTGCGCTTGTCGGACGCGGGCGTCACCTTATATTGTTTCACGAGCGTCGTGTTGAGCTGCCTGCCGAGGAACAGCGAGAGATATTCTTCCTCCATTCTGTTCAGTTCCTCCAGAGCGTTCGCAAGTCCGGCGCCGAAGACGTTCTCGCCGGCTTCGCCCGCCACGAGTTCATAACGGCTTTTACGGATCTTGAATATCTGGTCGGCCGCTATACGAGCGTTCTCCTCAAGGCTCGACTGGGCGTTGGAGGTCTTGTCGATCAGGAGTTTCGGGAATCCTTTCGACGGATTCATGTGGGATGAGAGATTCGAACTTTCCTGTACAGTCGAATGTAACATCGTATTGGTATCCGATATTTTAGCCGATATTATCTCATATAACACTTTGTCTGTAAGAGGCGCCGGAACTCCAAGGTATTTCTGAGCGTACCGGGCATACGGACCTGCCGTTATATCCTGTTGTTCGACTGTGATATCGACATATAAGGAGGTTTGCGGCTGTGAAATTTCTCCATTGACGATGCCTATAGGGGCGATAACCCCATTTTGGGCGGCTGCAACGGCGCTCATCATTACAGCGGCGCATGCTGACACTATCTTTTTCATAATTCTGGTGTTTTAGTCGGGTGCATATTTTGCAAAGCTACACTTTTCGATGAATTATTTCAAATTCGTCGGCACAAAATCGTGTTTTGTCGTCAAAAGTATAGGTAAAAGTCGCGTGTGAGTGCGCGGTATTCGTCTGAAAAAGTGCCGGGTCCATAGTCTTCGATTACCAGCGACGAGATTTCAGGCATGCCGTTTTCCTGCCGTGAAAACTCCAGCAGAAGGCGCTTTGTGCCGCTCCTTGGAGTAGACCAGACTTCCGTCCGCCGGGAAACGTGTAATCCTTTTTGCGCCGCTATAGCGATCATTTTTTCGCCCTCGACCGCCGGCAGCACGAGCGAGAGTATGCCGTCGGGCTTGAGCATATCCGAGCAGGATGCGATAAGTTCTTCGTACGGCAGCGAACCGGCGTGGCGTACAGAATTACGGGCCGTTTCCGGCGAAAGCAGGGAATCTATGAAGTACGGCGGATTCGAAACGATGTTGTCGTAGGTGCTGAACGGAGTCGCGGCGGCGTATTCCTGGATTGTCTGCCTGCGCAATTTCATCCTGTTGCCCCATGCGCTGGCATCGAAATTTTCTTGCGCTTTCAGGCAACCAGGCTCGTCTGATTCAACTGAATCTATGATTGAGGCTGTGTTTTCCGTTCGTTGAGCCAACATTAAGGCAATCACACCTGTACCAGTTCCTATATCAAGCAACAGTTTGTCTTTGGGGCGGATGCGGCACCATGCTCCGAGCAGTACTCCGTCGGTGCCGACTTTCATGGCACACCCTTCCTGTTCTATGGTGAAACGCTTGAATTGGAACTGGTTCCTGCCCATTGTTCTTATTCTTTGGATTGCCTCCGCCGGCTGTTTTCGCGCCAACCTGCGGCAGACAACAGACGGTCCCCCATCGGTGATTATTTATTATGCAAATAATTCGCCCGCAATGCCTGCTCCGAAAAGCGCGTAGTCGAATCTCACGGGATCAGCCGGATCGAACGACCGCAGGTTCGCGGTAACCTCTTCTACGGCTTTCCAATCGCTTTGCCGGCGTGTCAGGATGCCCAGCGAACGGGCGGTGTTGCCGCTATGCACGTCCAGCGGAAGGTAGAGAGCCGACATCGGAATCTTATCCCAAAGGCCGAAATCCACTCCATTGGCGTCGCGGCGAACCATCCAACGCAGGAACATGTTAGTCCGTTTGCAGGCAGCCCCTTTATCTATGGACGAAAGATGTTTTTCGCATCGCGGGGCGTGGCAGGGCGTGAAAAATTCAGTGCGGAATTTAGAGATCGCCGTGCGGATATCGCCTGTGCGGGCATATTCACCCTCGTAGAAAGCTCCCATAGTGCCGTATTTTTCGTAAAAATGGCGCAGCGAAAGGATGAATGAACGGAAATCTCCGCCGTTGAAAGTGCGGTGGACGTAGCTGAGGACGTGGTCGAGGTCGTTGTCCGAAGCATTCATCGTGAAGTCATAAGGGGCGCTATCCATGTATTCTATCATGCGATTGGCACTTTTGACTATCGCCTTCCGGTTGCCCCAGGCTATCGTAGCGGCCAGAAAACCGGCTATTTCAATGTCTTCCTGCGTTTGGAAACGATGAGGAACGGAAATCGGGTCGGCGGCGATGAAATCCGGCGTGTTGTATTTGCAGTGGAGCCTTTCGAGAAGTTCTCGTATGTTTTCAGCAGGCATGATGCGTCAAATGATAAGGCCGTCGGTCATTGTGATCTTGCGGTCAGCCATGGCGGCCAAGCTGTCGTCGTGGGTGACGATTATGACGGTCTGGCCAAAAGAGTCGCGTAGCGAAAGGAAAAGGCGGTGGATCTCGTCGCGGTTTTTCGAGTCGAGGTTGCCCGAAGGCTCGTCGGCAAGTATCACGGCCGGCGAGTTTATCAGCGCGCGCGCGATAGCGACCCTCTGCTGTTCGCCGCCCGAAAGCTCGGCCGGTTTATGGTCGCGTCGTTCGCGCAGGCCCATCATGTCGATCAGTTCTTCAGCCTTTTTCTCGACCTCTTTACGGTCGCGGCCGCCGATATATCCCGGGATACAGATGTTTTCGAATGCTGTGAACTCGGGCAGCAGGTGGTGGAACTGGAAAACGAAGCCTATGCGGCTGTTGCGGAATGCCGACAGATCATTGTCGTTCAGCTTGCTTGCCTCCGTGCCGTCGATCACTACGCTGCCGCTGTCGGGGCGGCTCAGTGTACCGATGATCTGCAACAGCGTGGTTTTTCCCGCACCGCTCGGGCCGACTATCGAGACGATTTCGCCTTTTTTAACCGTCAGCGAAATGCCTTTCAGTACTTTCAGGCTGCCGAAACTTTTGTGCAGGTTCTTTATCGAGATCATCCGTTGACGTTTTTGTAGTAATTGTGCAGTTTGATCACTTCGTTAGCGGCATGCGTGTCGTGTACGCGCAGTATGCTGGCTCCTCCCTGAAGGCAGGCCCAATGTAAGGCGGCTGTTCCTGTAAGGGCTTCTACCGGGGTTGTTTCCAGGATATTGTATATCATTGACTTTCGGGAGATGCCTATCAATAACGGCAGTTCGAATTTATGGAACTCTTTCAGGCGGTGAAGCAGCCTGAAGTTCTGTGGAGTGGTCTTGGCGAATCCGAAGCCCGGGTCCAGGATAATGTTTTCGATACCTTTTGAGCGCAGTATGTCTATCTTTTCAGTGAAAAAATCCTTGACATCGTTCACTACGTCTTCATATTCTGCCTTTTCATGCATTGTTTTCGGTGTTCCTTTCGAGTGGGTCAGCACATACGGGACCCCGTATTTTGCGGCAACATCGAAAATCTCAGGGTCCTGTTCCCCGGCCGAAATGTCATTGATGATGCATGGCCCGTGCCTTTTTATCACTTTTGCAGCCACCTCGGAGCGGAACGTATCGATGGAAACGACCATGTTCGGCGCTTTTTCACGCACGACTTCCACACCCAGCATGACGCGGTTGAGTTCCTCTTCGACCGGAACGTCCTCCGCCCCCGGGCGCGTAGAATATCCGCCCACGTCTATCAACCGCGCACCCCAACTCACAGCTTCGGCCACACGGATGGATATCTCCTCAATGTGCATGGATCGGCTGTTGACGAAAAACGAATCAGGAGTGACGTTTATTATCGTCATTACCACCGGTTTAACCAGATCGAGAGACTGTTCTCCTATTTTCATTGCCTTAACTTTTTGTCGAGTTCTTTTACCTTGGTTGCAAGTTCCGCGGTACTGCCGTCGTTGTGTATCACGTAATCGGCGCGGGCTTCCCGCTCCTCGTCAGTCAACTGGTTCGCAATGCGGTCCATGACCGACCGGCGGCTCGCACCGTCGCGCGACACCACTCTTTCGATGCGCAGTTCTTCAGGCGCCGAAACGGTCACGATCTTGTCTACAAGTCTGTCGAAACCGCTTTCGAACAGGATTGCGCTCTCCATGATGACATAGGCAAAATCAGAGTGCGATATGGCCCATGCTTCAAAATCGAGCGCCAGGGCCGGATGGACTATCCCGTTCAGCGAGGCGAGCAGAATTTTATCGTTGAATACTTTGGAGGCGATAAACGCATTATTGAGAAGATTGCCGTCGTATGCCTGTGGCCCGAATAGAGCGGTAACAGCCTTCATGATCTCTATGTCGCCGTTCATCAACTCTTTGGCCCGGCGGTCGGAATCATACACAGACACTCCCAACGCAGCGAATAGCGCGCAAACGCTGCTCTTGCCGCTGCCGATCCCGCCTGTTATTCCTACCCTTTTCATTATTCAGTTAATACCGGCGCTGCTTTGATTGCCGATTCCATCTCTTGCCGCCTCTTTTCCCGCTTTTCCTTACGGGTATCTTCTTCCGCTTTCGGTTCGGGTATAAAGTCGGGGGCGTCGATTATCTGCGTTACTTTAATCTCGCTGGTTTTGGCGTCTATGGCTTTCTGCAGCGATGCGGGAGTAATGGTAAGGGCATCCGGATTGTCCTTCGACTTGCGGACCGTAAGTTCGTCCATTTTGAGGTTGATCTTGCTTTTCAGCGACAGTTTTTGCGCCATCAGCACAGATCCGCGCCCGTTTACAACGGCCGTTACCCTGTATTTCTGCCCGTCGATGCGGACGTTCAGCGGCATTTCCACATTGTTGTAATCATAACTCAGTTTGGTCATATACCACAACAGGAAAGACCCGAGAAGGATGATCAGAAATGCGGGTGAGAGAGCGTGCTGCACCACTTTTTTTATACTCTCTTTGTTTATGTCGAACTTTCTCAGCAATTTGTCAGATATTTGTTACAAATATAGTATTTAATCGCAAAAGAGAGGCAGTAAGGAGCAGAATGTCCCGTTATAATTTGTAGGGAAACGGTGAAAAATCCTAAATTTGCTGTCTGAAAAAAGTATGCCAATGGAATTCAGAGTAGCCGCAACCTGTGATTGCGCCGTTATAAACGGGATAGCTGCCCGCATCTGGGCACCGACTTACAGTCGCCTTATGGGGCCTGAACAGTTGGATTACATGTTCGAAATGATGTATGCGCCGGAAAACCTTCATAAGGCGATGACTTCCGGCGGGCAGACTTTTCTGATATTCTCCGACGAAGGGGAAGACGTCGGTTATATTTCCTATGAAATACTCGGCGGGCACAACTACTACCTGCAGAAGATATACCTGCTGCCTGCCAGGCATGGGAAAGGCAGCGGCCGGCGGATGCTCGAAATTTTTCTGGATTATCTGCGCGGCATCGATCCTCAGGCAGGAAGACTCGGACTCAATGTGAACCGTGAGAACCGGAAGGCCATAGAATTTTACCGTCGCAACGGATTTGAGGTGGTTTCCCAACGCGACCATCCTATCGGCAATGGCTGGTTTATGAACGACTATATTCTTGAGCGCGATATTTAACGTGAAATCCGGATAAAGGATTTACATGTCGGCCGGCAAAAGCAAAAGGACGCACTAATGCGTCCTTTATTGCTTTTTGTCCGGTTCTCTACGGGGAGTACTCTGCGCCTTATTCGGCCGGAGTTTCTTCCGTTGCGGCCGGAGTGTTTTCAGCGGGAACAGCATCCTGCAGATCGATCTGGTTGGGAATTACCTCCTGGCTGCCGGTCTCCATTTCGTTGATAATGGCCTTTTCGACTCCGGTGCGGCTGCGCGCGATGTTTTCTTTCGGCATGGTCATCGTAGCCACAAGGCTGAGAACAAGTATTGACAGGGCGAGTCCCCATGTCGATTTCTCAAGGAAGTCGGCGGTCTGCCTGACACCCATAACCTGGTTCGAGGCGCCGAAGTTCGCGGCCATGCCGCCTTTGGGACTCTGTGACAGGACTGCCAGTATCAGTAATATACTTGCGATGAAAATCAGTGCGATACAAGCTATATACATAGTTTATGCTTATTTAATTATGTGTGGTTTCCGTATCGATTTTGTCGATAACGTCCGCAAAATAAATACTTTTTTCCGGATTTAGCAAACTTAATCTGCGATATATTTCTTTTGCTTCGGCCATAAGGCCCTGCGAACGATAGATTTCGGCGAGTTCCTCGGTCAGCAGTTCGCCATCGCTGTCGTCGAATGTTTCAGAAGTAAGAGCATCTGCCACATTGGAATCCTCGTCGGGAACTATGCGGTAGCCTCCATGCTCCAAAAATTTGCCGATGAGAGCGTCCTCGGCCGAAACTGTTTCCGGTCGTACTGCAGGCATGGCGTGGGAGGATGCTGGGCGCGTCCGTCTCCCTTCGGCCGGCAGTATTGTCGGCCAGAACATAAGGGGCAGTGCCAACGCGGGATCGTCTTCCCCTGTGAGCAGGTTTTTCGCCCGCCGTACCGTGGTGAACCACTCGTAGCGTTCCGCAAGGCGGTCGAGTTCCCGGCGTGCCACCGTGTCGCTGTTGCCGGTAATATATTCGTTGAACGGGAGCATTACCAGTTTGCCGCGCAGGCATTGAAGATATTGTCCACCAGCGTTTCGACGATCTCTTCGATCAGCCCGCCTTCAATGTTCTGCAGCAGAAGGTTGGCATCGTAGTCGGCAAAGGCGTTGAACGATTTGTTGAAATTCTGTTCCGGTTCGATGGCGTTGTTGAAGCGCACCTGCACGGTTATTGTCAGGCGGTTCTTCAGGGCGTATTCATCGGCGGATACCGACGTGGGGGCTGTCATGTAGCCGGTGATTTCGCCCTCAATGGCAAAATCGCCGTCTTCGCCTACCTGTGTAAGCCTGGTCTGTCGCAGGAACCTGTCACGCAAAGATTCCGTAAATGTGTTGCTCAAAGTCGGCGCGACCATCGCCGCGTTGTTCGGGAAATAGGCGACGCTGAAAGTTTTAGCGGCCGGAGGGATGGATGCCCCCGTGAAAGAGTACTTTACAATACATCCGTCCAGCGCGGCGGCGATGCCGATGAATGCAAAAACAACCCCTATTTTGTTAAGTTTGAGGCGCATTGGATCAATAGTTTTCTATTCCGAGTTCCTTTATCTTGCGGTAGAGCGTGCGCTCCGATATAAAAAGCATTTTGGCGGCCTCCTTGCGTTTCCCGCCTGTTTTCTGCAGTGCCCTTACGATAAGGTCGCGCATGACTTCGTCTTTTGTTTTTTCCGGCTGCGGCCCCTCGTCTGCAACCTCTTCACTCTCGTCGAAAGCGGCATAATGCGACGTCTCTCCTTTGGACGGGAGCAGCCCGGCTATCTCGCGCGGTTCTTCGAAGTTGTTATTTCCCGATTTAAGTTCGTTCAGCGTACGCTTGATGTCGATGATGTCGCTGCGCATGTCGAAGAGTATGCGGTAGAGTATTTCACGTTCGTCGCTGAACGATGTCGATCCGGAAGTATGGGCTGTCGCGGGCGTGGATGCGTGTTCTGACGGCAGATAGCGGCTGACGATCTGCCCGGTTATGAGGCGCGTCTCCTCGACCGCCGATATCTGTTCGGCCACATTCTTCAGTTGGCGCACATTGCCGGGCCAGAAATAGCCCTCGAGGGTTTTGCGCGCGCCGTCGTCGAGTGAGATGGCCGGCATGCGGTATTGCGTGGCTATGTCGGAGGAGAACTTGCGGAACAGCAGATAAATATCTTCTTTGCGCTCGCGTAGCGGCGGAACGAGTATGGGTACTGTGTTTAGCCTGTAATAAAGGTCTTCGCGGAACCGTCCGGCGGCGATGGCCTCCGGCAGGTTCTTATTGGTGGCAGCCACTACCCTCACGTCGGTCTTCTGCGTCTTGGCCGACCCGACGCGCATGAATTCGCCTGTTTGCAATACGCGGAGAAGGCGCACCTGCGTCGAAAGCGGCAATTCTGCCACTTCGTCGAGGAATATCGTACCGCCGTTCGCTTCCTCGAAGTACCCTTTCCGCGCTTCTACCGCCCCTGTAAAAGCACCTTTCTCGTGTCCGAAAAGCTCCGAATCTATCGTGCCTTCCGGGATCGCGCCGCAGTTGACTGCCACGTATTTATTATGTTTTCGGGGACTGAAAGAATGTATCACCTGAGGAAAGAACTCCTTGCCGACGCCGCTCTCGCCCGCGACCAATACCGACAGGTCTGTAGGGGCGACGCGGAGTGCGACTTCGAGCGCCTGGTTCATTTTTTCGCTCGTACCTATGATCCCGAAACGCTGTTTTACAGATTGTATTTCCATTTTTTGCTTTACTTATTTCAGGAACGGCATGTTGCCTGCCGAAAGGCCGAAGATCATCACCAGGATAGCTATCACCGCTGCGATTATCGCCGCCAGTATTAACATGTCGGGGTTCGAAGGTTTGTTTTTCTTCCGTATTTGCGAAGCAGGCCGGTGCCCGGATTGTCCCGACTGTCCGGATGGCGGTCTTACACCGGGCTTCCGGGCAGGTTGTGCATCTTGTCTTCGTCCGGGTTGTGGGCGGTTGTCTTCCTTTGCTTTTCCCGGGGCGGCAGCGGTTCGTGCTGCCCCGACTGCATCGGTGCTTCTTTCTGCATTCACTACGCCGTATTCCGGCGACTGCAATGCCCCGGTCGGCGAATTCGCATCTCTGATGCCCGGTTCGCGGAAGAACTGTTCCTGCACGGGATTTTCTTTCGCCGGTTTAGCCTGCGGCATATAATCGAACTGGTAGAGGCCCTTGTCGTCGAGGACCATGGTGCCGAAATCCGTTACAGGCGCGCTGCCGTTTTTTCCGATGCTGTTTTTTGTTTCGAAAATGAAACGGTCTATCAGGGCCATGGCTTCGACTTCCGAGTAGTGGCCGTAATCCTCCACGAGTTCACGCAGTTTTCCGTCGTCCTTGCGCAACAGGTCGACGAAGATCACTTCGCCCGAATCCTTCCGCATGAAAGTGCCGAATCCCGGAACGGTGAGCTTCTTGTTACCCGCCTCCATGTACTCCCTGATTATCTTCGCAACCATAATTTTCCAGCATGTTTTTGCACCCAAAAATAGTGATTATTCATGGATTTATTATATTAAGAAATAGTTTTTTGGAAAATTATTGTGTATGTCCGAAAGAATTACCTCGGCCGGCTGATCCTGCGCCATCACTCCGTGATGACTGTCGGGCCTCCTCCCTCAGTGATTATTTGTTTCTAAATAATTGCGAATGTCCGAAAGATTTGCATACTTTGCGTCCGCAAACGAAAATAAATCCGTGTGAGCTACTTCGGTGTATTTTCGGCAATGTAATTGAGTCGGATATTTCAACGCCAGGCAAGCTAAAGTGAAAAACAAGTACATCGACCTTATCGAACAGACGTTCGAGTTTCCGCAGGACGAGTTCACTGTGGAAGACAATGAACTCAATTTCCACGATGTCCCGCTCATGGACATCATAAAACAGTACGGTACTCCGCTCAAGATAACTTATCTGCCGAAGATCTCGCAGCAGATAAACAAGGCCAAGCGTCTGTTCAACGTGGCGATGGCGAAGGTCGATTACCGCGGGACGTACAACTATTCGTATTGCACCAAGAGTTCGCATTTTTCATTCGTGCTTGAAGAGGCTCTCAAGAATGATATCCATTTGGAAACATCGTCCGCGTACGATATCCACATTATCAACGCGCTCTACGAAGAGGGGCTGATCGAGAAGAACACATATATCATATGCAACGGGTTCAAGCGTCCGCAGTATGTCGAGAACATCGCGATGCTAGTCAATTCCGGCTTCGAGAATACTGTCCCCATCATCGATAATAAAGAGGAATTGGAGCTTTTTGAAGGCGTTCTGGAAAAGAAGTGTAAGATAGGAATCCGCATCGCCGCTGAGGAAGAGCCTAAATTCGACTTCTATACTTCGCGCCTCGGCATCCGCTAT
Organism: Rikenellaceae bacterium; assembly: GCA_031548515.1. GTDB lineage: Bacteria > Bacteroidota > Bacteroidia > Bacteroidales > Rikenellaceae > UBA940. Next base: position 65,483 of record JAVBRB010000037.1, read on the forward strand.
AACGAGATCATCGAGTACTACAGGCAGAAGATCAAACCGAACAAGAAATACGAGATGAAGATGCTCCACTTCTTCATCAACACCGGCATCAAAGACACTGCGTACTACTGGAACGAGTTGAACCGGTGTGTCAACCTCTACTGCGAACTGAAGAAGATATGTCCCGAACTGGATTCGCTCAATATCGGCGGAGGATTCCCTGTGAAGACTTCGCTGGGCTTCGAATTCGACTACGAGTACATGGCCGAAGAGATCGTCGCGCAGATCAAGAACATCTGCAACATGCACGACATCGAGGAGCCGCATCTGTTTACCGAGTTCGGTTCGTTCACCGTCGGCGAAAGCGGCGCGGTGCTCTACTCGATCGTCAACCAGAAACAGCAGAACGACCGCGAGTTCTGGTACATGATCGACAGTTCCTTTATCACCACGCTGCCCGACACGTGGGGCATCCACCAGCGCTACATCATGCTGGCGGTCAACAACTGGGACAAGGAGTACCAGAGGGTTTTCCTGGGCGGACTGACGTGCGACAGCGAGGATTACTATAGCGGCGAGGCGCACACCAACGCCATATTCCTGCCGAAACTCGTGCCTGGGGAGCCGCAGTACATCGGGTTCTTCCACACGGGGGCGTACCAGGAGTCGCTGGGCGGTTTCGGGGGCATCCAGCACTGCCTGATCCCTGCGCCCAAGCACATCATCATCGACCGCGACAAGGGCGACACGGAATACTACACGCGCCTGTTCGCAAAGGAACAGAGCTACCGTTCGATGATGCGGATACTTGGCTACTAATTAGAAAGGCCGCCTTTTCGAGGCGGTTTTTTTTACCGAGCGACGGCGAGTTGTTTTGTCATTCCGGGCGAGCCGAAACCGTCGGGATCATTGGAGTTGCCCGTTAACTTTCGGCGACGAGGGAGCTATCTGATAGTCAAATCCGTTTCAGCGGCGAATGTCATTTTGTAGTTCCCTCGTCGGACGATATATCCTTAATATTACGCTTTACGACTCGATATCGTCCTCGCTCGGGATGACATAATAAACCGCCGTCGGCGTTCCGACCGCTGCCGCCGTTGCAGCTACTCGAACTGTTCCCGGTAGAGGGAGTGGTATTTGCCGCCGCGGGCGATGAGTTCGCGGTGGCTGCCGCGCTCGATGATGCGGCCGTTCTCCAGAACCAGGATCGTGTCGGCGTTCATTACGGTCGAAAGACGGTGGGCGATTATCAGGCTCGTGCGGCCTTTCATGAGTTCGTCCAAGCCCCTCTGGATAAGCATTTCGCTTCGGGTGTCGATGTTGCTTGTCGCCTCGTCGAGCAGCAGTATGGGCGGGTCGGCCACGGCAGCACGGGCGATATTCAAAAGCTGGCGCTGGCCCTGGCTCAGGTTGGCCCCGTCGTTCTCGAGCAGGGTGTCGTAACCGTGCGGAAGGCGGCTGATGAACGAATGCGCCGCCGTGAGCCGTGCCGCAGCTTCGACCTCTTCGTCGGTTGCGTCCAGACGTCCGAAACGGATGTTCTCGCGCACAGAGCCGGTAAACAGGTGGGTATCTTGGAGTACTATCGCCATAGAACGGCGCAGGCTTTGCCGCCGTATTTCCGTTATGGGATATTTGTCGATCGTGATCTCACCGCCGTCGACATCGTAAAAGCGCGGCAGGAGGTTCAGAATGGTGGTCTTTCCGGCTCCGGTGGCGCCCACGAGCGCGATCTTGCAGTCGGGCGCAGCGCGGAACGATATGCCGTCAAGAATCGTTTGGCCCGGATCGTAGCCGAAACGGACGTCGTGAAGGACCACTTCGCCCTGTGCATCGTTAAGTTCCACAGCACCCCCCGCATCGACTGGTTCGGGTTCCTCGTCGATCACCTCGAAAATGCGCTCGGCGCCCGCTATGGCTGCCTGTATGCTGTTGTAGAGTGTCGCGAGTTCGTTGATCGGCCGTCCGAACTGGCGCGAATACTGCAGGAACGCAGCAAGACCGCCCACGTCGAATCCGCGGAATACCGCCAGCAGTCCGCCCGCGATCGTCACGAAAACGTAATTCAGCGTATTTAAATTCTGCATCACAGGCATCATCAGGCCCGAGTAGAACTGAGCCTTTTCGGATTTGTCGTTCAGGTAGAGGTTTTTTTCATCGAACACGCGTTCGGCCAACGCCTCATGGTTGAATACCTTCACCACCTTCTGGCCGCTGATTATCTCCTCGATATAGCCGTTCATGTCGCCCAGCGACTCCTGCTGCGCTTTGAAGTAGCGGCGGCTGCGGCTGACTATCCAGCGTGCCGAGAACATCATCACAGGCACCATCACCAGCGTTACAAGCGTCAGCAACGGACTTATATACAACATCATTACTGTTATGCCGATGAGTGTCAGTACGCCCGAAAGGATGTCGGCGAGGCTGTCCGTGAGTGCGTCGCCGATGCGGTCCATGTCGTTGGTGTAGCGGCTCATCAGGTCGCCGTGCTGCCGGGTGTCGAAGTAGCGCACAGGGAGCGTTTCCATCTTTCGGAAAAGGTCTTCGCGCAGCCTTGCGACAGTCTCCTGCCCTATCCGGTTGAGCATCCGGTACTCGACGAGTGTGGCGGCGGCTCCTGCTATGTATATCCCTGCAAGAACTGCAAGCATTTTTATCAGTCCGTGCCAGTCGGCCGGAAGTATGTAGTCGTTGATTATGGGGCGGATCATGTATGATCCGACGATACTCGACGCAATACTGACAATGATAAGCACTCCTACAACGGACAGCAGTTTCCGCTGGCGGCCAAGGTATGACAGCAGCCTGACTAGGGTTTTTCGTCCCTGTTTCGGTTTGCCTTGCTGTCTCATATGTGTTGCCTTGTTCGCCATGCCTTATCCCTTGAATTGCTGCGATTCGTATATCTCGCGGTAAACTTCCGACGTGCTCAGCAAGTCCATCGGCCGGCCAAACCCGTCGATGCCGCCGTCTTCCAGAACCAATACTTTATCTGCAGCCTGCATAGTGTTGATTCTTTGCGTTATCATGAATATGGTCGTACCTTTCATCAGGTGCTGCAGGTTTGCGCGTATCTTCAGTTCCGTGGTAGAGTCCACGGCGCTTGTGCTGTCGTCGAGTATCAGTATTTTGGGTTTGCGGAGCAGCGCCCGTGCGATGCAGAGGCGCTGTTTCTGACCGCCGGAAACGTTCACACCGCCCCGTCCGAGAACTGTTTCATATCCTTTAGCCAGCGACATGATGAAATCGTGCGCCTCGGCAGCTTTTGCCGCCTCTTCCACCTCTTTGAAAGTTGCGTCTTGATTTCCCCAGCGCAGGTTTTCGATGATCGTTCCACTGAAAAGCTCGTTATTCTGCAGCACCATGCCGATACTTTCGCGAAGTTCGTCCAGGCTGTAGTCGCGCACATTGCGGCCGTCTACGAGTACTTCTCCCCCGGTTACGTCATAAAGCCGCGGAATAAGCTGTACCATCGAACTTTTCGCAGAGCCAGTCGCGCCTGTGACCGCTATTGTTTCTCCAGGTAGTACAGCGAAAGAGATGTGGCTCAGCACGTTATTTTCTCCGCCCGGGTAATGGAATTCCACATTGCGGAATTCCACCTCTCCCCTTGCGACCTTGTAGTGATGTTCGAGAGCCTCGGGAGTATTTGTAAGAGATGTCTCTGCACGGAGCACTTCAAGTATCCGCTCTGACGATGCCGAAGCCCTTGCAAAGTTCATTACGACCATCGAGAACATCATCAGCGCCATGAGTATCTGCATCAGGTAGTTGACGAACGAGATCAGTTCGCCCACCGTAAGGCTGCCCGCCATAACCCTGCTTCCGCCTAACCACAGCACCGCGATCACCGAAACGTTCAGTATGAACTGCATCAGCGGGAAAATCGTCACTATTATATTGGATGCACGGATCGCTGCGTCCTGCAGGTCTTCGCTGCTTGTCCGGAATTTTTTACTTTCGAAATCCTCGCGCACGAATGATTTTACAACACGTATATTTATAAGGTTCTCACGCACTACCGCATTCATGCGATCGGTCCTTTGCTGTACTTTCAGGAAGAACGGGAATCCCTTGCGCAGTATCAGCCACACGCTCACCGCCATGACCGGGATCGCCGCCGCAAGTACCAGCGCAAGCTTGGAGTCGATAGTCAGCACGAAGAACATTGCCATCAGGAACATCATCGGTGCGCGCAGCATGATGCGCATTGACATGAAGACGACCTGTTGGATACGTGTGACATCGCCCGTAAGGCGCGTGATGAGTGAGGCCGAACTGAATTTATCTATGTCCGGAAAGGCGAAACTTTGGATCTTTGCGAAAAGAGAGTGTCGCAGATCAGTGCCGAATCGTGTTGAAGTACGTGATGATATGTAGGCATTTAATACGCTTAGAGTCAGCCCTAAAATCGAAATGACTACCATTCTTATGCCTGTGCCATAGATTATCGGGAGGTCGTTTTTCATGACGCCGTCATCCACTATGCGCGACATATACATCGGCTGGATGGTTTCACAAAATACGGCACCGGCTATGAGGAGCGGGCTGAGGAGTAGGTACCATTTGTATTTTTTGAGTATCTGCCAGTACTGTTTCATCCGGTGTGGTAGGTTGCGATTCCCGCAAATATACGTAAAGCCGAGCGCAGAATCAAACTTTCTTAAGCGAGGGCATGCAAATCTATTTTGCAATACCTTGCGCCGGGAAGTTCAAAGGCATTAAACTTGTTTGAATTTTGCCGGGCGCATCCTAATTTTCTGTAGAATTACATCAAATTCCGCGCAAAAGTTCCTGCTCGCAGCTGATATTTTACTTTCGGAAAGCGAAGTAGACCGCGCCGATAAGGCAGAGGAAAGAAAGCAGGTGGTTCATGCGGAAAGTCTCGTTGCGAAACACCAGCAGTGCGAAGGCCGTGAAAACGCCCAGTGAAATAACTTCCTGTATGATCTTGAGTTGGATCAGCGAAAAAGGGCCGCCGTTGCCTGCGAAACCTATGCGGTTGGCCGGTATCTGAAAGCAGTATTCGAAGAAGGCGATCCCCCAGCTTACGAGTATCACAAGGATGAGCGGAAGTGTGCTGCCGCTTTTGGCCGCACCGAATTTCAGGTGCCCATACCATGCAATGGTCATGAAGATATTGGACATCAGCAGCATGCCGACGGTATATAGTGCTTTCATGCGTTTTGCGGAGTTAAAATCGTGCAAATGTAAAACTAAAGATGACAGGTTGTTCTGCATCTGTAGGGATTTTTTTGAATTCAGCCGTGCGTCCGGTTGTCACGTGATTTCTTTTAAAAACATCATTTGAAAATTTGGAGAAAAGAAAATTTGATTTACCTTTGCAACGCGAAAACGCAAAAGAGGGAGTTTAGCTCAGCTGGTTCAGAGCATCTGCCTTACAAGCAGAGGGTCGGCGGTTCGAATCCGTCAACTCCCACAAAACGAAATGAAGTCGAGGCCGCCGATAGGTGGCTTTTTCTTTTAGGACAACCCTATTTGCAAGCAAGCTTGCGTCAGGTTGTCCTAAAAGAAAAAACAGGCTGTAAGCCCTCGACGAAGTGAGTTTTGCAAAACCGACAGGAAATAGACGGAAAAACAAGCGAAGCGAAGTTAATCCGTCAACTCCCACAAAACGAAAACGACTTCAAACCACCTCAAAAGGGTGGTTCTTTGTTTTCTGTGGGTTTCTTGCGGAAGTTCATCCCTACTCTGAATTGTCGCAGTTTTACGTTGGTTTGAGCAAGGCGTGTAAAAAAGTCGAAATAGTACAGGAGCAGGAGTTGTTCGACGAATAAAACACGGAAAATCGGCAAAAACACTACTGTTAAGAGAAAACAGTTTGGAGCGGCTGATAATTAGCACCTTAGCAAACTGCTGTTAAGGTGCTTTTTTATTGAATTGAGCGACAGCTGTATTACTTTTGAAGAAAGTATACGAGCGAATTTATGATTACCCCAAAGTCTGCAAAGCCCAAACTTTTGACTGCCGTTTTGGTCGGATGCCTAATGTTACCTTGCATAGCATCCGGCCAAATCCCGGCCAATACTCAATCCACGGGGAAACAAATTCCGCCGGAGACAACCGCAGGCAAAAAAGCCGAAAACCTTTATTTCAATTCTGCATACCATGAGATTGCCGATATGCTCGATGGTAAACAGGAACTGTCGGTAAAACGAACTGTGTTCCTGCTCGAATGGGCCTATCTGGGCGGCAAGTTGGATTACGACGAATATTGCAAGGGTATCGACTCTACCGTATGCCATCTTAACCTGTTTATAAAGGCCAATAATCTCGGCCAATTCAAAACGGGCGGTAACTATGCCCTGTTCGAGTATTTCTGCCGCCCATACTCCATGAACGGACATAAACCGTTTACTTACGATTATGAGGACTTTGCCGGGCACAAGGATTTCACAAAGGTATTTGTGACCAAGTTGATGCGCACTCATACCGGACAATGCCGCTCCCTACCGTTGTATTATAAGATTCTTGCCGAGGCCATCGGAGCTGAAGCCTATATAACCCATGCTCCGCAACACTTGTTCGTTCGCCACCACGATGAGCAAGACCCCGCCAAATGGGTAAATGTCGAACTTACCCAACACGGGCTGTCGCGGGATGCCCATTATATCGAAAGCTTCGGGATCACGGACGAGGCCATACGCAACAAAGTATACCTGTATCCTATGGACACAAAAGAGACCATCGCTTTCCTGATTACGGAGTTAGGGTCGTTCTACCAAAAAACTTATGACGAAACCACCGATTGTGACGGTTTTATCATGGCCTGCGCTGAAAAATCGCTTCAGCATTATCCAGATAATTTTCACGGCCTGGTATTGAAACACGACGCTCTACGGGGAATAGCCCTGGATTATGTTTACAAAAACGGCAATAAAGACGATTCCAAAGCGGCGTACAACCGCGCCCGATGGCTGGAGGTAAAAGAGAAAATATACTCGATGGGCCATGTGGAGATGTCGAATGAAACCTACGAGGGTTTGATCCGTGGCGTGGAGCAATCAATGGAGCGAGATGGGTTTGATCCTTCGGATGTCCGTCCGCAGGTCGATGAAATGAGAAAACCGAATGAACAGATTTATCAACCAACTAAAAAATAAGATCATGAAAAGACTGACGTGCTTTGCAATGTTGGCGGCGATGACGCTGACCGCAACGATTTCTTTCGCCCAAACGCGCGAAAATTCAAATCCTTATGCTATCTTTGGTGGTGAGCCTCGAATTATCGGTGAGCAATACGACCAAAACAGCGTATTTGTAGTCGATAATTTTGCCGAAGGCTCG
>JAVBRB010000046.1:0-14827 GCA_031548515.1 Rikenellaceae bacterium
GATGCGCTGCTCGGCGTTGTCGCGGATCGAACAGGTGTTTATCAGGATGACGTCGGCCTCGCCCACCTCAGGCGTATTCACGAAACCGTCGCCCTGCATGATCGAGAGCACGGTTTCGCTGTCAACCACGTTCATCTGGCAACCGTAGGTCTCTATATATAGCTTGCGTCCCGCGCCTGTCGCCGGGCGGATATTTTTGAAATCCATTCAAATTGTTATTGAATTGCAAATGTACATAAAAAAGAAAAGTTGCACAAAAAGATCAAATTTAAGGCGGACAAGATGCGAGGAGCGGAGTGTACTGATTGTACATGAGCATCCGAGCAACGAAGTCCAACGCAGAAGTTGACTTTTTGTGCAACTTTTTCAAATATGCTTCATTTCTGAGAAAGGCCTGAAGCCCTCTCCGAGCGTCTCGTTAGCATCGACGACCACCACGAACATCGTGTGGTCTATCTCCTTGAGGCGTTTTTTGACAGGGACTATCTCGCGGCGGCTGACCACCAAAAATATCATGTTCCTGTCGTTCCCGGTGTATAGCCCGGTGCTTTTTATGACGGTCCCGCTACGGTCGAGGTCCTTGAGGATAAACTCGCGTATCTCGTCCTGCTTCTCGCTGATTATGAACAGTATCTTGTCGTAGTTGCGCCCCTCTACCACGAGGTCTATCACCTGCGTGGCAATGTATATCGTCAGTAGCGAATACAGCGGCAAAGTCGGGCTTTCGCCATAGATGCCCACCAGGACTACGATGCTGCTCAGCACGACGAAGGCATCGGCGAGAAGGATTCCGTTCGAGAACTTCATGCCGGCATATTTCTGCAGCAGCATCGCTATGATGTCGGTTCCGCCGGTAGTGGCCTGCGCCCGCACTACCATACCCACGCCTCCGCCGATGAGTATCCCGCCGAAGATAGTGGCAAGTATCAGGTCATCACCGAGATTCAGGCGCCCCCACAGCAGGGTTTCGGCGGTCTGTACGGCCGCATCGGGATATACCGCATAAGGCAGCACGAGCATCAGCAGCGGCGTAATCAGCGACGCGAAGACCGTTTTAACGCCGAAGACAGGCCCGAAACAGGCGAATCCGGCCAACAGCAGGGGAATATCCATCATATAACCGAACCACCCCTGCGGTATTGCAGGGAATATCTCATGCAGTATAGTGCTGAATCCCCAGATGCCGCCCGGAGTGATCTTGTAGGGATACATGAACAGGATGAATCCGAGCGACATGACGGTACAGCCGATGAGAATAGTCAGCCATGAAGACCACCATTTCCAAGACTTCATATCGTCTTTAACGTTAAGATACAGCTGTTTGGGATTCATCACCATAGTATGACCGGAGTTTATTGTTGTGAAAATATTGACAAATTTACGACTATTTGTTAAATGCGCAAATTGTGCGCCAAAAAGAAAAGGACGATTTTTGCGATCGTCCTTATTCATATATTGGTTCGGAAAGATTTCGCCAAAAAGATCAAATCTCAGGCGGCCAAAAAACGAAAACCGCAGTGTACTGAACGTACATGAGGATTTGAGTTTTGCAGGCCAACGCAGAAGTTGACTTTTTGGGAAATCTTAGCAGCCGCAAGAACAACCGCCCTCGTTATGCCCGTCGCCACAATCTTCACAGTTGCATCCGCCGCCGGCAAAACCCTGGAGGTCTTCCGGAGTGAGTTCGCGAACATCGACGATTTTACCGCTGAAATTAAGCGTGGCGCCGGCCATAGGATGGTTGAAGTCCATGGTTATAACATCGCCCACGGCCACGACCCGCCCCATAAGGCGATTACCCTGGTTGTCAGACATGGGTATCATATTACCGATTTCGAGAAGGCCGTCTTCGACCTCGCCATTTATCATAAATACGTCTTTCGGAAGTTCTACGACGGCTTCCTTGATGACTTCGCCGTAGCCTTCTTCGGGTTTTAGCGTGAATTTGAATTCGTCGCCCGGCTCCAGTCCGGCAACCGCCTCTTCGAATTTCGGCAGCAGCATACCCATGCCGTAAGCGAACTTGAGCGGCTGTCCGGGCTGCGACTGGTCTGCGATCTTGCCGTCTACTTCGAGCTTGTAGTCGAGCGATACAAAAGTGTTTTCTCCAATTTTCATAACGTGAATTTAGAATAATGATTTATATATGTTATTGCATTTTATCTCTCTTAACGCGAGCATCATTACCCTAAACTCACGTTAGCGGCTTTGAAAAAGCCGCCTTTCATTACGACTACCCTCCCAACTGAGGTCGCTGCATCGCAGCGGGCGAACTCAGCGGAGCTAAACCATCCCCTCGAGGGGCGGGCTTTGTCGCAACCAAAGGTTGCTCCGGCAACTTAATTAAGTATTATATTATTCATTATCAAGGCAACCACAGGTGCAGACGACATTACGGTCGCCGTACCCTCCGTCGATCTTCGAAACGTAGGGGAAGAACTTCGACGCCCTCACCCACCCTATGGGAAACACCGCCTGCCCGCGGCTGTAGAGGTGCGTCCATTCTCCGGCGATCTCGGCCGCGGTATGTGGAGCGTTCACGACGGGATTGTCCGTCTGCCCCTCTTTCGCGGCCTTTTCGCACTCGCGTTTTATTTCGACCAGCGCCTCGATGAAGCGGTCCATCTCGGCCTTCGACTCGCTCTCGGTAGGTTCGACCATGAAAGTGTCGTGGACCGGGAACGAAAGCGTCGGGGCGTGGAAACCGTAATCCATCAGGCGGCGCGCCACGTCGGCGACCTCCACGTTGTAGTCGCGCTTGAAATTCTGCAGGTCGAGGATCATCTCGTGGCCCACGCGGCCGTTCTCGCCGCTATAGAACGTGCGGAACTCGCCCTCTATTGCCCGCGCCATGTAATTGGCGTTCACGATTGCCATTTCGGTCGCAAGGCGCAGCCCTTTCCCGCCAAGCATTTTGATGTATCCGTAAGTTATGGGCAGCAGAAGCGCGCTTCCGTAAGGCGCAGAAGAAACCGCCGTGATACCGTCCGCACCGCCCGTCGGCACCACCGGGTGCGAAGGCATGAACGGTTTGAGGTGTTCCGCAACACATACCGGACCTACACCCGGGCCGCCGCCGCCATGGGGCATGCCGAAAGTCTTGTGCAGGTTCAAGTGGCAGACGTCCGCTCCGATGTATCCGGGATTGGTGAGGCCTACCTGGGCGTTCATGTTGGCGCCATCCATATAGACCTGTCCGCCGGCATCATGCACCGCGTCGACAATTTCGCGGATGCGGCTCTCGAAAACGCCGTGGGTAGAGGGATAGGTTATCATCACCCCGCAAAGCTCGGCGGAATGCTCTTCAGCTTTAGCTTTAAGATCAATTACATCTATGTTGCCCTTGTCATCGCACGCCACGACGACTATTCTCATCCCGGCCATCGCCGCCGAAGCGGGATTGGTCCCGTGGGCCGACGAGGGGATGAGTATTATGTTCCTGTATCCCTGTCCGCGGCTCTGGTGCCAGGCACGGATCACCATAAGACCCGCATACTCGCCAGCCGCACCCGAATTAGGCTGAAGCGAACAGGCCGCCAAGCCGGTTATGGTTGCGAGATCCTTTTCGAGTTCTTCGATCATTTCCAGATAGCCCCCGACCTGGTCCGCCGGAGCGAACGGGTGCATATTACCGAAGCCGGAGAGGCTCAGCGGCATCATCGAAGCGGCCGAATTGAGCTTCATAGTGCAGGAACCCAAGGAAATCATCGAGTCGGCGAGCGACAAGTCGCGAAGTTCCAGCCGCTTGATGTAGCGCATGAGTTCCGACTCGCTGCGGTATTTTTTGAAAACTTCCTCTGTCAGAATGCTGCTCGTGCGGCTCAACTCCTTCAAGGAAAATTCCCTGTTTTCCTCCACCTTAACGCTTTTGGGAGCCTTAACGCCCATTGCTGCTGCAAATATCGCGACTACAGCCGTAACCTCTTCCGCCGTGGTGAGTTCGTCGAAACTCATGCGGACGCGGTTTCCCGGAGCGTAGAAGAAGTTTATGCCGTTTTCCAGCGATTCCTGTTGGATGACGGAGATTTCGGCTTCGACCTCAAGCGTGTCGAAAAAGTTCTCCGACGCCAACTCATAGCCCATAGATTTCAGGGCATCGGCAACGGCGGAGGTGTGGTCGTAGATATGGCGTGCGACACGTTTCAGCCCCTCCGCACCCTGATAGACCGTGTAAAATCCGGCCATCGAAGCCATCAGCGCCGAGGCCGTGCAGATGTTCGAAGTCGCGCGTTCGCGCTTGATATGCTGTTCGCGGGTCTGGAGAGCCATGCGCAGGGCCTTGTTGCCCAGCCGGTCGACCGAAACACCGATTATGCGGCCGGGAAGATTGCGTTTGAAGGCGTCGCGCGTGGCAAAATAACCCGCACTCGGGCCTCCGAATCCCATCGGGATACCCCATCTCTGCGTCGAGCCTACAGCTATGTCCGCACCCCATTCCCCAGGGGCTTTCAGCATAGCAAGTGCAACCACATCAGCCGCTACAGTTACCAACGCCCCTTTTTCGTGGGCCGCCGCGGTGAAAGCCCCGTAATCTCTTACGTCGCCGTTGGCGGCGGGATACTGCACCAGCGCGCCGAACTCGCGGCCGCTGAACTCGTATCCGGCGAAATCGTCGGCGACTATCTCTATCCCATAGGGTTCGCTGCGGGTCAGCAGCACGTCGAGCGTCTGCGGAAATATATTTTCGTCCACAAAAAGCACGTTGCGCCCATCTTTCACGGCGTCGCGCGAACGGAGGGCATACATCATAAGCATCGCTTCGGCCGCTGCGGTACCCTCGTCCAGAAGCGAACAGTTGGCGATCTCCATACCCGTAAGCGAAACCACCGCCGTCTGGAAATTGAGCAAAGCCTCCAACCGGCCCTGTGAAACCTCTGCCTGATATGGCGTATAGGATGTATACCACGCGGGATTTTCGAAAACATTGCGCATGATCGCAGCGGGCGTAGACGTGGGATAATACCCCATTCCGATGAACGAACGGAACTGGCGGTTGCGTCCGGCAAGTTCCTGAATATGATCTGCGAATTCGTTCTCGGTCATCCCGTCTTCGGGCAACGCGAGGCGTTTTTTAAGCCTGATGTTCGAAGGAATTACCTGTGAAATAAGCTCTTCAACGCTTTTCACGCCTATAGTCGAAAGCATCCCGCACAATTCCTTTTCCGAGGAGACCCCGATGTGGCGGCTGTAGAATTTGTCAGTTGACATATATGATTTTGCAGGTCTTAAATGTTAAAATTTTTTAGTCCCGCAAAGCTACGTTTTTTTGACCGCACCGCCAAGTATTCTGATTCCTAATTCGTAATTAGAAATTCGTAATCAATATTTGAAACTGCTGCCGCCGATGAACTCGCGCAGGATCGATGTGGGAGGAACCTCGTCGGAAGGAATGGTCACGAAATAATCGAGCAATTTCAGCAACCGCCTCGCCTCTCCGTATTCGGGAATCGTGTTGGGAACGCTCCTGAGCAGCGGCACCACGTGATTTTTCAGCACCGGCATCTCATAGAACAAAGCCGTATTGAACATCACGTCGGAATTTTCCTGATACGGGAAAATATATTTCTCCTCGCCCTTGCGCACGCTCTGCCACCGTTTCAGCGTAGCCGAAGCATCTGCCCCGCGTGTGACGCTGTCGCGTACCATACGCCTTATCAGGCGGTTGTCGGTGGTGGGTATGCGCGAAATATTATCCATCGAAATAGTAGTCAGCGCAGACAGGTATATGCGGAACCTGAGGTCCGGGTCCAGGTCCTCGATAAGACGCGGATTTAGCGCATGGATACCCTCCACCAATAAAATCGACTTTTCTTCAAGTTTCAGGGGAGAGTCGTGCCACAGCCGTTTTCCCGTGATGAAGTCATAACGCGGAATGTCGCAGCTCTCGCCGGCGATAAGACGCTTGAGGTGTTCGTTGAAAACGGCGTGGTCGATCGCATCGAAAGCCTCGTAATCGTACTCGCCGTGCTCGTCGCGCGGGGTTTTGTCGCGCTCCACGAAATAGTCGTCGAGCGAAATCAACACAGGCGTCAGCCCAAGTATGCGCAGTTGTATGCCGAGGCGTTTGGCCGTCGTGGTCTTGCCGCTCGACGAAGGGCCGGACATCAACACCACTTTGGTGTTTTTCAACATGTTCGCCTCGTAAATGGAATCGGCTATGCTGGCCAGTTTCTTTTCGTGGAAACCCTCTGCGATCTTTATCAGGTCGCTCGCCTCTCCACTGAGGATGCGGGTATTCAGCGAGCCAATATTGGAGACCCCCATGATGGCGACCCATGCCTTGTATTCCTGAAAAATGTCGAACATTTTCTGTTGGGGAACCATCTTGTTGAGCGTCGTCGGGGCGGTGCGTTTAGGAATGGAGATATACATACCGTGATAGTAGGGACGCAGGTCGTACAGCCCCAGATAGTCGGTAGACGGGGCGAGCGCGCCGTAGAAATACCCGACGATATCGTCCAGCGTGTACATCGAGACATAGAGTCTCGGCCGGGTTTTCAGCAGGGATATCTTGTCGTCATAGCCCAACCTGGCATAACTCTCCTCGGCCTCATGGTAGAGCACTTTGTCGTGCTCGATCGGAATGCCGTCCTCGACGAGTTCCGATACACGTACCTTGATCCGGTCGATGGTTTCCTGCGTTATCTGGTCCATGCCCTCTATCTCGGAATAAAAACCCCTCGACACGGAATGCTTCACATAGAACTTGCGGCCGGGCCACAGATCGTGGATAGCCTTGTTGAGTATAAAGAACAGGGTGCGTTCGTAGACGCGGTGCCCCTCGAAATGGGTGATATCGATGAACCGCACTGAAACCGGTTCGTAAACCACATACGAAAGCTCTTTTATCTTGTTGTTTACGTATGCGGCCAGATACGGATTAGGGTTCCCGGGCTTCAGCCGCTCCACGATCTCGAGCAGCGAAGTGCCCATCTCTACATATATCGCACGGCTCTCGTTTTCACAAATTATCCTGATCTTTTTCCCTTTCATCACCGGTCGTCTTATTTTTCATTTTGGTAAAAGTACCTATTTTTGTTAACTTTGAACAATAGTTAACAAAAAGGAGGCCATGAAAAGGAATTTTTTATACAAATACGGGTTTATTGCCATTGCGGCGGTCGTACTTGCAGCTTGTGCGCCGCGTGAACAGAAAGTGGTGATAGTTGCCACCAACGACATGCATGCGGCGATAGACAATTTCCCGCGGCTGGCAACCCTGGTAGAACAACTGCGGATAGAGAACGGCGGGCAGGTACTGCTCGTCGACGCGGGGGACCGCTGGACCGGCAATCCTTTCGTGGATCTTGCCGATAAGCCCTTGTCGCCCATCGTCGAACTTATGAACGAACTGGGCTACGACCTGGGCACGCTTGGCAACCATGAATTCGACTGGGGGCAACCCATTCTCGAACAGCGAATCCGTGAAATGGATTTTCCCGTCATATGCGCGAACATCGAAGTCGGTGCCGGGGCGCATCTGAGTTATATTCCGCCATATGCTTTTATCGAAATGAATGGCATCAGGTTCGCTTTTCTGGGCCTCGTGACCAATTTCACACTGTTCGGCCGGCCGGAAGGCAAAGCCGAAAATTTCGAAGGGCTTACATTTCCCGACGTCTACGCTACCGCAGAGAAATACGCCTGGCTGAAGGACAGCTGCGACGTTTTCGTGGGGCTGACCCACATAGGCGACGACGCCGACACGCTCTTGGCGCACCGCCTGCCCTCCCTCGACCTGATAATAGGCGGACATTCTCACTCCGTGGTCAAAAAACCCGAACGGATAGGCAATACCATTGTCACACAGGCCGGAAGCAAACTGCGCTACGCCGGGGTGACCACCGTCACGAAAAGCAAAAAGGGAATAACCGTCGAAAACCATCTGGTGGCGCTCGACACCATTCCCCCGATGCAGTATTTCGAAGAGACGGTGAAACGCTACAACGCCAATGCCGAACTGACGGCACCCATAGGAGAAACATCAGCCCCGTTCGATAAGGACGGCATAGTGAATATGATGACTGACGCCGTACGCGAAAAGACCGGCGCCGACGTCGCGCTATACCACATAGGTGGTGTCCGCATCGACTCCCTGGACGGCGGGATCAGCACGGCCTCCCTTTTCAGTCTGGAGCCGTTCATGAGCGAAGTCTATATTCTGCGTATGACTCCCGGACAGATCAAGGGACTGATCATAAACAAATTCAACGATACGATCAACCCCAAGGAGTCGCATGGGCCCGACCTGTTCCCCTCCGGATTCACTTATACGATCATCACTGACGAAGCGGGAGAGGCCGTCGATGTGAAATTCGGGCAACCGGAAAAAAGCATATATATAATAGCGATACCTGACTACATGTACAAGAACTACAAATTCGACCGTTCCGGAGAAGCGCGCGAAACGGGATTCATGGTAACCGATATCCTGAAAGATTATATCGTGAAGAACTCTCCAATACAGCCGGATAACATAAGAAGGATCAGGATCAATTGACGCCGGGCAATGAAAAAAATGGTTAATGGAAAATGGTTAATGATTTTGTATATATATTGTATATACGAATTTTTGTGCGTATCTTTGCACTCCAATTTTGCCTGTTCGCGCTTGAAACGCGAAGGGACGGTGGAAACAAAATTCACCGTTAATCATTAACCATTAATCGGCGATTGCATCGCACAGTAACAAATGTCAGAAAACAAAAACCAGGCTGTCAGCAACGATAATTTCGACTGGAACGCCTACGAGAACGACCTCGATCTCTACACCAAATCCAAGGAAGAAATCGCGAAAGAGTATGATGAAACCCTCTCCAACGTCGTCGAAGGCGAAGTTGTCGAAGGTACCGTCATCGGCCTTAACAAACGCGAAGTGGTCGTCAACATCGGCTACAAATCGGAGGGAATCATCCCCATCACCGAATTCCGCTACAACCCCGAACTCGCCGTGGGCGAAAAGGTCGAGGTGTTCGTCGAAAGCGCCGAGAACAAAAAAGGCCAGCTGATCCTTTCGCACAAGAAGGCGCGCCAGCTCAAGAGCTGGGACCGCGTCAACCAGGCCATGGACAACGACGAGATCATCAAGGGCTACATCAAGTGCCGCACCAAGGGCGGTATGATCGTGGATGTATTCGGCATCGAAGCGTTCCTCCCCGGATCGCAGATCGACGTCAAGCCTATCCGCGACTACGATATCTACGTCGACAAGACCATGGAATTCAAGGTCGTAAAGATCAATCAGGAGTACCGCAACGTGGTCGTTTCGCACAAGGCGCTCATCGAAGCCGAACTCGAACAGCAGAAGAAGGAAATCATCTCGAAACTCGAAAAAGGACAGATACTGGAAGGTACCGTCAAGAATATCACCTCCTACGGCGTATTCATCGACCTGGGCGGCGTGGACGGCCTGATCCATATAACCGACCTCTCGTGGGGCCGCGTAAACCATCCCGAAGAGATAGTCCAGCTCGACCAAAAACTCAACGTCGTTATCCTCGACTTCGACCAGGACAAAAAACGCATCGCACTGGGCCTCAAACAGTTGTCTGCCCATCCGTGGGATGCCCTGAGCAAAGATCTCAAGGTTGGCGATAAGATCAAGGGTAAAGTCGTCGTTATGGCAGACTACGGCGCGTTCGTGGAAGTCGCTCCCGGCATCGAGGGCTTGATCCACGTTTCGGAAATGAGCTGGAGCCAGCACCTGCGTTCTGCGCAGGACTTCATGAAAGTCGGCGACGAAGTGGAAGCCGTCATACTTACCCTGGATTACGACGACCGCAAAATGTCGCTCGGAACCAAACAACTCGCACAGGATCCATGGGACGGTATCGAAACCCGCTACCCGATCGGAAGCGTCCACACCGCAAAGGTGCGTAACTTCACTAATTTCGGCGTATTCGTCGAGATCGAAGAGGGCATTGACGGCCTGATCCACATCAGCGACCTGAGCTGGACCAAGAAGATCAAGCACCCGGCGGAATTCACCCAGATAGGTGCCGACATCGATGTCGTCGTTCTTGAAATAGACAAGGAAAACCGCCGCCTGAGCCTCGGCCACAAGCAGCTGGAAGAAAATCCCTGGAACAAGTTCGAGAACATATTCACTGTCGACAGCGTTCACGAAGGTACGATTACCGAAATGAACGAAAAGGGAGCAGTCGTATCACTTGGCGAAGAAGTGGAGGGTTTCGCACCCGCACGCCAACTCACCAAAGAAGACGGTTCTACCCCGAAAGTCGGAGACAAGCTGCCATTCAAGGTTACCGAATTCTCGAAGGCCACCAAACGCATCATCCTGTCGCACGTCCGCACATACGAAGAAGCGAAACGCGCCCAGGAAAGCGCTGTAAAGGCGGAACGCAAAGCCGAATCCGACGAAACCAAATCTTCGGTCAAGAAAGTGAACGCATCGGTTGAAAAGACCACTCTCGGAGACCTTTCGGCACTTGCGGAACTGAAGGCCAATATGGAAGAAGCAGAAGCCACCAAACCGGCTAAAAAAGCTCCCGCCAAAAAAGCCGTTGCTGAAGAGGTCGAAGCCGAAGCCGAAGCCAAGCCTGCGAAGAAAGCTCCGGCCAAGAAAGCATCTGTAAAGGAAGAAGAGAAAACTGAATAATTTTTTGCCATAATTCCGTGCCTGGATGCGATTCGAAGTTACCATATTAGGCAACAGTTCGGCGTCTCCAACGGCATACAGACACCACTCTGCTCACGTACTAAATGTGCGTGAGCAGTTTTTTTTAGTGGACTGCGGCGAGGGGACACAGTCCCGCCTGATGCGGGCAGGGGTGTCGCCCATGAAGATCAATTCCGTGTTCGTCAGCCACATCCACGGCGACCATATCTACGGCCTGATGCCTTTCATCTCGAGCCTGGGGTTGATGGGCAAACAAACGCCGCTGAAGATATTCGGTCCTGCGGAACTCGGTCGGATGCTCGACTTCTTCCAGAACGATTTCGGCCATCCTGTCGATTTCGAAATACAGTTCATCCCGGTCGACACCACCAAAAACCTGCTTATCTATGAGAACAAGTCGATGGAAGTATGGTCCATTCCGCTCCGACACCGCGTGCCGACAACAGGCTATCTGTTCCGCGAAAAGAAGGACGCTCCCAACGTCTGTAAGGAGGCTATCGAACGGTACGATCTGGGCATCGCGCAGATAGTCGCCGCAAAAAAGGGCGAGGACATCTCACTGGAGGACGGCCGTGTGATTCCGAACCGCGAACTGACGTTCTACGCCTGCACGCCGCGTAGCTACGCCTATTGTAGTGACACTCAGCCGTCTGGCAAGGTCGTTTCGATAGTACGGGGCGTGGACCTGCTGTACCACGAGGCGACGTTCTCGGATACGGACAAGCGCATGGCAAAGGAGACGGGCCACTCGACCGCCGCACAGGCCGCGCAGGCCGCTCTCGGAGCCGGAGCGGGTAAACTCATCATCGGGCATTTTTCGTCGCGCTACAAAGACCTCACGGAACTGCAGGACGAAGCGCGCCTGACATTCCCCGAAACATATCTTGCAGAAGAGGGCAAGACATTCTCGATCCCGCTGAAGAAGAATGGCTAAGCGGTATTACAGAAAGTTGGCGCATTTTCCGGAGGGCACGGACCGTCTAGAGGCTCAAGTGTGCCTGCCGATAGACGAACAGCAACTCGAAAGCCTGCTCGATTACAGTTTCTACAGCGGCGACATGAAACCCACGGTCGGATACCTTATATTAAAGCACGGTCTGTGGGAAGAGGCAATGGACATCGGACGGTACGGGGAGCAGAAGATAGCTTTCCGCGCAACGTGGGCTCTGGAATGGGCCTACGAACAGAGTTCTCCGGACGAGCTTCCGGAATGGTTCGCCGACCGGATGCTCGACGATTTCGCGGCCTCGGACAACGGCAGCCTGCACCGCGTCTACGCAAAAATGCTGTGCGATCAGATACGGTTCGGGGATTACCGTCCTACCGGCCCGCAGGCTGAGCGTATGGCGGAAAAATGTTTCGATCTGGCAATAGACCCACAGACGAAAACGGCGGTCGCATTCTGGTGTCTGGAAATATTGTCGGAACTTGCTCCACGAGTGGACTGGGTGGCGGAAGAACTCGACGGGACCGTTCTAAGGATATCAGAAAACCCCGACTGTTCACCCGGAATGGCCGCCGCCTGCCGGCGGCAAAGGCCGCGGCGGTTTGTTGAGGACCCATCTATTTAATCAGAAAATCACAACACAACACCACCGTAATTTCAAAGAAGTAAAATGAGGGATCTCAACCGATATCTGTAAAAAATGAAATATAGCAAACACCTGTACGGCATCATTCTATCGGCACTGCTTCTGGCGCCGCCAGTTGTAAAGGCACAATCAGAAGAAGCCGTCGGCCGGCAACCGAAATATTTTCCGCTGGGCATTTCGGTTTTCAACGAATCGATCAGCATTCCGGGAACGAAATTCATAGCCACTCCTATACATCCGGGCATTCAGGTGGGCACGGAATTCAAATGGAACCGCAGTTTTGAGAACCATCTCTACCAGACGGCCAATCTCGGTTATTTTTTTCATAACCATCTTTTCCAGGCAATCCTCGCCTCAAGTGAACTCGGATACGATTACAGGTTCAAGTTCGGGCTGAGCCTGAAAACACGCTTCGGCGTCGGCTACATGTTCGCAATGCCCACACAGCATGTGTATGTATTCGAAGACGGAGCATACCGCGAATCCGGAAACGGAGCAATGTCGAAATTCCAGGCGACACTCTCCATCGGCGCGGGATACCGTTTCAAACCGTCGGCGGCGTACTCGCCGGAAGTGTTCATACTCTACCAGGCTGGGGCCATAGTGCCGTTCTCAGCCGGCTTCATCCCGGCCATCACGCAGACAAACGTTCACATAGGAGTAACGATACCGATACGCATACGATGAAAAAGCTGATATATATAGCACTGGCGACTGCGGTTGCACTGGCCGGTTGCGCCGAGGACAAGCCCGTAGAAATGAACACCGAATACACTTACGACTTCGACGATTCGGCATCGAATCCACATAACGCGGAGTATTCGCAGTTGGTGGCCGACATGGTCGATGCCGGAGTTCCCGGAGTAATGATGGCGATATATACCCCTGCCGACGGGCTATGGCTCGGCGCGGGTGGATATTCGAGCCTGAAAACCAGAACGCCCATGCTGTCCAACGACGTGACGCGCGTGGGAAGTACCGTGAAAATGTTTACGGCCGTGACGGTGATGCAGCTCGCCGAAGAAGGAAAGGTCGACCTCGACGCCAGGATCTCGGAATACTTGCCGGAAGACATCCTGCATAAGATCGATAACGCGGACAAGGCCACCGTCAGGCAGCTGCTACAGCATAATTCAGGGATATTCAACTACATACAGGCGCTTACATTCCAGACTGCGTCGATCAACGATCTCGTCAAAGAGTGGTATCCCGACGAACTTCTCGATTACGCCCGGGGTAAAAAGGCGTACTTCGCCACCGGGAAGGATTGCCGCTACTCCAACACCGGATACGTGCTGCTCGGAGAGATCATATCCCGGGTGTGCGGCAGGCCGTTCTACGAAGAGTTCGAAGAGCGGATAATCATTCCTCTCGGACTGAATGAAACACAGTTCGCATCCACTGATCCTATCCCCGATAAACTTGTTCGCGGATATGTCGATTTTTTCAGCAACATGAAACTGATGGAGAGCACATATTACAGCGGTTGGGATTACCACACGGCCGACGGGGGCCTGCTGTCAAATCCCTACAACCTCGTGTTGTTTATGAGAGGGGTGTTCGAAGGCGGTCTGGTTTCAGCAGGGAGCCTCGGCGAAATGCTCGACTGGCAGTTCCCGAAAGAGAACGACCCGGCATTCTTCAGGATGGGATACGGTCTGGGCGTATTCCGCTACGAAACCGACAATGGCTACTGGTACGGACACAGCGGCGACGCGATAGGTTATTACGCCACGATGATGTACCATCCAGGCAGTGGCTCGGCCGTCTCATGGGCCGTCAACGGCAACTACGGCAAACTCGACCGGTACCAATCCTCAAAAGAGGTGATGCAGAATATATTCGATACCGTAGTGAATTGAACATCGCCCTACTGCAAAATACAAACAAAAAGCTGCTCTGAGAGCAGCTTTTTGTTTTATCTTCTTCCTCGAGTCTCTTTCTTTTCGCGTCGTGAGACCTTTTTGTCGGCGGGTTTGCCGGCCTTTGAAGCTTTCGGTTTCCTGCCTGGCGCCGCTGCCGAAGTTTTCTTACCTTTTGCGGGTTTGTCGAACCACATGTCGTCGGCTTTTCGGGTTTTCCGGGCTGGTTTTTCGAATTGGGCACCGTCCGCACCGCGATATCCCCGGACCGGTTTTTCCGCCGCCATATCCTCCCTGACCTTTTTGTCGAGCCGGTCGAACCAGGCGTCGTCCGCATCGCGTTTTTTACGGGCGGGACGGACTGCGGCCTCTCCGGGTGCATCGGCCTTACGCGGGATCCACTCCGGCCTTTCCTCCACGTCCCAGACCTCTTTTTCCTTCCTCTGATACGGCTTCCGAGCGGGTTTCTCCGCTGCATCGAAATCGCGTGGCTTTCGGGCGGGTTTTTCCGCTGCATCGAAATTGCGTGGTTTCCTCGCAGGCCTTTCCTTGAACTCGCCTGCTTCGGCAGCCTCTTTACGGCGCTGGGCGCGCGGCTGTTTCTCTCCGCCGCCGGCCTGCTTGTCCTGTGCTATTTCGGCGATCGGACGACCCTTCGAAAGCATGTTCAGTGCCCGGACGACCTTGTTGGCATCCCCGAAAGGCACCGTGGCGAACGAAAAATCGTCCATCAC
>JAVBRB010000041.1:0-57158 GCA_031548515.1 Rikenellaceae bacterium
CAGTTTGGTGCATATCTTTTCAGGGCCGCAGTGGCCCGTTTAATCCCTTAAAAACTAAATTTTTATATGAGAAGAAGTTGCTTTTTGGCGGCTGCTTTCCTGGTTTTTGGGGGCAGTGCGCTGGCGCAGGAGAAAGACTCACTGCGCACCGTTAAACTTGAAAAAGTTACCGTTTCGGCCAACCGTGCCGGTGAAAAAACGCCTGTAGCCTACACCGACATCTCGCGCGATGAACTATCGCGGGTCGACAATGTGGCCGACGTTCCGTTCATGCTGACGATGACCCCATCGGTCGTCGCAACGTCAGATGCCGGGACAGGCATAGGCTACACTTCGGTAAGCATCCGCGGGACAGACGGTACGCGCATCAACGTGACGGCCAACGGTGTGCCGCTCAACGACGGTGAATCCCACAAACTCTTCTGGGTTAATCTGCCGGACTTCGTTTCCTCGGTTGGGGATATGCAGGTGCAGCGCGGCGTCGGTACTTCGACCAACGGCCCGGGGGCGTTCGGCGGCAGCATCAATATGGTAACAGAACCCCTCGCGACCGAACCGTTCGCCGAGATATCCGGAACATACGGCTCGTACAACACCCACCGCGAAAGCATCCGTTTTGGAACCGGACTCATAGGTGGAAAGTGGGCTTTCAGCGGACGCCTTTCGAACATCGGTTCGGACGGTTACGTGGACCGTGCTTCGGCCGACATGAAATCGTTCTTCGCGCAGGCCGGCTATTTCGGGCGGACTACAAGCGTGAAGCTGCTTACGTTCGGCGGGAAGGAGGCTACCTACCATGCATGGAACGGCCTCACGCAGTCGCAGATAGACAAGTACGGCCGCCGCTACAACACTGCGGGAGAGATCTACGAGACCGACCGTTTCGGTGAAACCGCCTACGACGCCGACTGGAATGCGAAGGTCGTCGGTTTTTATCCGGACCAGAAGGATTTCTACACCCAGTACAACACCCAGCTCATTATAGACCAGAGGCTTGCCGACCGATGGAGCCTGAACCTCACGGGGCACTACACCCGCGGCGACGGATATTACGAAGAGTATAAGAACGGACGTAAGTTCACTGAATACGGCCTCAAAAACTACGTCATACAGGATGACGGGGGCGACGACGTGACTGTCAAGAAGTCGAGCCTTATCCGCCGCAAGCAGATGTGGAACAATTTCGGCGGTGCGATAGCGTCGGCGGCTTACCGCGGCGACAAGCTCGAATTCGTCGCGGGCGGGGCGTGGAACCGTTACGGCGGCGACCACTTCGGGCGCGTGACCTGGATCAAGAACTACGTTAACGACGCCCTCGACCCCGGCCACGAATACTACCGCAATACGACCACAAAGGACGACGCAAATATTTTTGCAAAGGCTTCGTGGACAGTCGCGCGGGGGCTTTCGATATACGGTGACGTGCAGTACCGCCACATCGGCCACAAAATCGACGGAACCAACGACAATTACGACTGGCGCGAGGGAGTGGAGGCTATGCAGGCCATCGACGTCGACCGCAAGTACGATTTCTTCAACCCGAAAGTGGGCGTATATTACGACATCACCGCGAACCACGCCCTCTACGCATCGTTCGCCGTGGCACATAAAGAGCCTACGCGCAATGACTTCACCGACGCGAAATTCGGCGCTTCTCCCGAACCCGAAAGGCTGCTGGACTATGAGTTGGGTTATAAACTCGCCTATGAAAAGGTCTCGGCGGGGGTGAATCTCTACTACATGCGCTACAAGGACCAGTTGGTGCAGACCGGCGAGTTGAACGACATCGGCGAACCGCTCGCCGCCAACGTTCCCGACAGCTTCCGCGCGGGGGCCGAACTTACCCTCGGCGTACAGTTCGCGAAATGGTTCCGCTGGGACGTTTTCGGGACCTTCAGCCGCAACCGCATACTCGACTACACGGAAACCATACCCCATGTGGACGAATACTGGGACCCCGTGTATGGTCCCGACGGATTGCAGGTCCAGACGCGGCAGGATAAAGGCAATACGACCATAGCCTTCTCGCCGTCGATAATCGCCGGAAACATCTTCACGTTCAGCGCGGCCGGCTTTTACGGCGCACTCCAGACCAACTACGTCGGCAAACAGTACCTGACAAACTCCCAGCGCGAGGACCTCACCCTGTCCGGGTACTGCGTCACGAACCTGAGGGCGAGCTACCGTTTCGCACTCCCATCGATGAAATACCTCGAACTGGGTGTCGCCGTGAACAACATTTTCAACGCCGAATATTCCAGTTTCGGATTCGGTTATACCAACATGATGGAGTACGAAGACGGCTCGCAGGAGATAAAAAGCGGCGCGGGGTATTTCCCCCAGGCGACGATCAATGTACTGGGTTCGGTAACGTTAAGTTTTTAGAAAATGGATCCGAAACTCATATTGCAGATAGTGGGCGTGGCCTTGGGTCTTTTGTACCTGTGGCTCGAATACAAGGCCGATATACGCCTGTGGATAGTGGGGATCGTCATGCCGCTCGTACACGGCGCCCTTTACTGGCAGGCCGGACTCTATGCCGATATGGGGATGAACGTCTATTACGTTCTGGCGGGCATGTACGGCTGGATCGTGTGGAACAACCGCCCTAAAAAAGGCAAAAAAGCCTTCCGGATCTCGCACACTCCGCTGAAACTCGCGCTGCCGCTCGCGGCCGTCTGCGCGGTGGTATTCGCGGCTATCTCATGGGTGCTCGTACACTGGACAGACAGTACGGTACCATATTGGGATGCCGCGACCACCGCCATGAGCGTCGTGGCGATGTGGATGCTGTCGCGTAAATACGTAGAACAGTGGTTGGTGTGGCTTGCGGTCGACGTCGTAAGCTGCGGGCTATATATCTATAAGGGGATCCCGTTCACCGCCGGACTTTACGGCCTTTATTCTGTGCTTGCGGTAGTGGGTTATGTCCGATGGCTCAGGGTGATGAGTACTCCGCAGGGAAAGGCCTGAGATTGTTGATAAATTATTACACGATTCCCTCTGAAAACTTGCGGTTTTCAGAGGGAATTTTCGTATTTTTGTACGTTAATCGCGAAATTTTAAAAGTACTCCGGATGGCGCAGGTCAACGTCATAGAACTGAAGAACGTAAACATATACCATTCGCTTATGGCTGGCCGCCGCCTCACGCGCAGGAATTACCGCAAAAACGGCGAGATGATACTGTCGGGTGTAAACCTGGCGGTCGCTCCGGGTGAAATGGTATACCTGATAGGGCGTGTCGGAAGCGGTAAAAGCACCCTGCTCAAAACCATGTACGCCGAAGTGCCGCTTTATGAGGGGGAAGGCATGGTGGCGGGATTCGACCTGACTGCGCTCCGGCGGAAGGATATCCCGCAGTTGAGGCGCAAACTTGGTATTGTCTTCCAGGACTATCAGTTGCTGACCGACCGCAACGTTGTCGAGAACCTGAAGTTCGTGATGAAGGCTACCGGTTGGAGGAACACCGGCGACATGCTGCATCGCATCGATGAGGTGCTGAACCAGGTGGGACTCAAGAATAAGGAATACAAGATGCCGTTCGAACTTTCGGGCGGCGAGCAGCAGAGGCTCTCCATAGCGCGCGCCCTGCTGAATAATCCGTCGGTGATACTGGCCGACGAGCCTACGGGCAATCTCGACCCGGAAGCGGCGGATGACATTATGAAGCTTTTCCGCAGCATTGCCGAGGGCGGTTGCGCGATAGTCATGTCTACGCACAACGTGGCAAACATCCAGCAATACGTCTCCCGCACGATACGTTTCAATAAGGGATGTATCGAGGAACTGGATATCAGCGTTATTTTTGGCGGATAACCTCGAAAAACTTACAAATCCACATTTAAACATATGAGTTTGGAACAAGAGAAACAAGCGCACCAGGAAGAGTATTCAGCATCCAGCATCCAAGTCCTGGAGGGCCTCGAGGCTGTACGCAAACGTCCCGCCATGTACATCGGAGACATCGGCGTCAAAGGACTCCACCACTTGGTGTACGAGATCGTGGACAACTCGATCGACGAAGCGCTGGCAGGCTATTGCACAGATATAAAAGTAACCATCAACGAGGATAACTCAGTGACGGTCGAGGATAACGGCCGCGGCATTCCGGTAGACTACCACGAAAAGGAAGGCAAATCGGCTCTCGAAGTGGTGCTGACGGTGTTGCATGCCGGGGGGAAGTTCTCCAAGGACAGCTACAAGGTCTCGGGTGGTCTTCACGGCGTGGGCATGTCATGTGTGAACGCCCTCTCCGACCGCTTCGTGGCCGAGGTGAGCCGCGACGGCAAGGTCTATCGCCAGGCCTACAGCATCGGCGCTCCGGTGTCGGCCATGGAGGTGGTGGGCGAAGCGACGACTACCGGGACCAAGATCACTTTTCACCCCGACCCCACGATCTTTATCGTCTCACATTACGAATACGACATCCTGGCTGCCCGCCTGCGCGAATTGGCATACCTGAACAAGGGGATACGCATGTCGATCACCGACAACCGCGTGACGCCGGAACCCCGCCACGATGAATTTTATTCGGAAGGCGGATTGCGCGAGTTCGTGGAGTATCTCGACGCCAGCCGTGAAAAGCTGATCGAGAATATCATCTATCTCGACACTGAGAGCGGAGGCGTCCCGGTCGAAGTGGCGATGCAGTACAATACGGGCTTCACTGAAAACGTACACTCTTACGTCAATAATATCAATACTATAGAGGGTGGCACGCACATGACCGGCTTCCGCCGTGCGCTGACCCGCACCCTCAAAAAATACGCCGACGAGTCGGGAATGCTCACCAAACTGAAATTCGAGATAAACGGCGACGACTTCCGCGAGGGACTCACGGCCGTCGTATCGGTGAAGGTGCAGGAGCCGCCGTTCGAGGGGCAGACCAAGACCAAGCTGGGCAACAGCGAGGTCGCCACGGCCGTCGACGCCGCCCTGGCGCAGGCCCTCGGGCATTACCTCGAGGAAAATCCAAAAGATGCGAGGTCCATCGTCCAGAAAGTGATCCTTGCCGCGACGGCCCGTTACGCCGCCCGCAACGCCCGCGAACTCGTTCAGCGTAAAACCGTGCTTTCGGGTTCGGGACTTCCCGGAAAACTTGCCGACTGCTCGTCGCGCGACCGTTCGAAGACCGAGATATTTTTCGTTGAGGGGGACTCCGCAGGCGGCACCGCAAAACAGGGCCGCGACCGGGCATTCCAGGCCATCATGCCTCTGAGAGGTAAGATACTCAACATCGAAAAAGCCCAGGAGCACAAGATGTGGGAGAACGAGGAGATCAAGAACATGTTCACCGCAATCGGCGTCACGATCGGCACCGAGGATGACAGCAAGGCCCTGAACCTCGAAAAACTGCGTTACGGCAAGATCATTATCATGACCGACGCCGACGTAGACGGAAGCCACATCGCTACGCTGATGCTTACGTTCTTTTTCCGTAAGATGCGTGAACTGGTCGAAAACGGACACGTTTATATCGCCACGCCGCCGCTATATCTTGTGAAGAAAGGCAACAAAGAGCGTTATTGCTGGACCGAAGAGGAACGAGAGGCCGCAGGTGAGGAATTTGGCAACAAAGGCGTTCACGTTCAGCGCTATAAAGGTCTCGGGGAAATGAATGCCGAGCAGCTTTGGGAAACCACGATGAATCCCGACAGCCGTATACTGCGCCAGGTGAATATCGACAGTGCGAGTGAAGCCGACCGTGTTTTCTCGATGCTGATGGGCGACGACGTTCCGCCGCGCCGCGAGTTTATCGAGCAGAATGCTAAATATGCAAATATCGACGCGTAGTTTTCGTGATAAACGGGCATCTGCTGCGTTACGCTCGAATCCTAAATCCTCACATACGTTCAGTATGTTGCGGTTTCGGTTTCTTCGCAAGCCTTGCATCCGCCCATTTCTAACGAAAACCCACATTGAAGAGCCACCCTTTTGACCACAAAACGTGAAAAAGGAATATATATTCATAATTTGTAATTCGTAATTGCTGTGAACGTAACGGTCATAGGGGTTGCCGGGGGGACCGGGTCGGGCAAAAGTACCCTTGTTAAGAAGCTTCTGGAAGCATTCAGGGGTGAACACGTAGCTATGATGTGCCACGACAGCTACTATAAGGCGCATCCGGAACTGACTCTCGACGAACGTTCGAAACTTAACTACGACCATCCGGGGGCGTTCGATACGGCTATGATGGTGGAACACCTCAAGGAACTAAAGAGCGGTGTGCCCATACAGCAGCCGATATACTCGTTTGTGGATCACGACCGTACCGACGAAACGGAGCTGGTGAAGCCTTCGCGCGTGGTGATCGTCGACGGCATTCTGATATTCGAGAATAAGGAACTGCGCGACCAGATGGACATCAAGGTTTTTGTCGATACGGATGCCGACGTGCGGCTTGCCCGCCGCATTCTGCGCGATGTATGCGACAGGGGGCGCACGATGGAATCTGTCATAAACCAATATCTGGGGACGGTCAAACCGATGCACGAGGAATTCGTAGAGCCGAGCAAGCGCTACGCCGACGTTATAATCCCCGAGGGAGGCTTCAACTCGGTGGCCGTGGCGATGCTGATCGAAAATGTCAAGTCACTGATCAGGCGGCAGGATTGAGTCGGACAATTTGAAAAAATAACGGCGCAGATTTTTCTGCGCCGTTATTTTTTGTCATTTCGAGCGAGCCGGAAGTAAGATGGTTCCTATGAATAAAAATCGCAAGTCCGGCGACGAGGAAACTACCTATTAATTTTATGGTAGATCCCTCGTCGGCAGATAGCATTTCTCAACTCTTTAGCACCATATTCGATCTGCCTCGCTCGGGATGAAAGTGCGATTCATTTACAGAATCTATTTGCTAATTTTTCACGTATTTATCCAACCAGCCGAAGAACTCACGGTTCCAAGCGAGGTTGTTCTGAGGTTTGAAGACCTGGTGCGCTTCGTTCTCGAACGCCACCAGGCGGCTGTCTACGCCTATAAGCCGGGCGGCGGTGAAAGCTTCGAGGCTTTGCGAATAGGGCACGCGGAAGTCGTTCATCCCCGTGACTATCAGTATCGGCGTGTCCCAATTTTTCACGAGTTTATGCGGCGAGTTGGCGTACGAGCGCACGGCCGTAGGGTTGTTGCTCCAGTACGGGCCGCCGTAATCGTTGTTGCAGAAGAACAGTTCTTCGGTGGTGCCGTACATGCTCTCGAAATCGAAGATGCCGCAGTGGGCTATGAACGCCTTGAAGCGTTTCTGATGTACTCCGGCCAGGTAGAACGACGAATAGCCGCCGTAGCTCGCTCCGACACATCCCAGACGCGTTTCGTCCGCCCACGGCTCTTTCGCAACGTCGTCGATCGCGGAGAGCAGGTCGCGGATGTTCTGTCCCGAATAGTCGCCAGATATCTGATCGAGCCATTCCTGCCCGAACGAGGGTGTTCCGCGACGATTGGGCGCGACGACAATATATCCTTGAGCCGCCATCAGCTGGAAGTTCCAACGGTAACTCCAGAACTGGCTCACGGTGCTCTGCGGGCCGCCTTCGCAGTAGAGCAGGGCAGGGTACTTCTGCGCAGGGTCGAAGTTCGGCGGGAAGATCACCCATGTCAGCATATCTTTGCCGTCGGTGGTCTTCACCCAGCGTTTTTCGATTGCGCCCATATGGATATTGTCGAAAATCTCCTTGTTGATGCCGGTCAGCTGCGTCATTTCGCCTGTTGCGGTGTCGAGCGTATAAAGCTCGGCTGCATGGTCTATGCGGGTGCGCGAAACCAGCGTTACGCCGTTCTCGTGCGTCGCCGCTACGATGTCGTGGTCGCCGTCTGTGACGAGGCTCACATTACCCGCAAGGTCGGCCCTGCACATCTGGTGCGTGCCGATATACGGTGATATGAAAAGTATCTTTTCGGCACTCTCCCATATGATGTTGGAGGCGCTGTGATCAAAATTTTTAGTAAGGTCGATAAAGGCCTTCGAGGCAATGTCGTATGCGAACAGTCGTTCCTTGTCGGACTCGTTGCCTCCGCGGCGCATGCTTTGGAAAGCGATCTTGCTGTCATCCGGCGAAAAAACCGGATATTTGTCGTAGCCCGGCAGAACCGCGTAATCCTCCATGGAGCGGCCGATCGGCTTGCAGATATTGAGAGTCTTTTCCGACGCGACGTCGTACAGGTAGATATCGGAGTCGGTCGACAGGGCGTACTCCTTTCCGGTCATCTTCTTGCAGGTGTATGCCAACTGCGTCCCGGCGTTATTCCACGCGATCTCGGCTGCGTCGAAGTAGGGTTCCATCGGGGCGTCCCAAGGTTCATCCGGCATGATATCCTTGCCTGCATCCAACTTGCTGCCGTCGAAATCGGCTATGAAAATATGCAGGTGCGTGCCGTCGGTCCAGCGGTTCCAGTGGCGCGCCATCAGGTCGTCGTAAACCAGCGCCTGCGACTTGTCAAGGTCTGGATAGATCTCGGACGAGGAGCGGTTCTCAACTTTTACCCTCTGTATGTAGAATATCCGGTCGCCGGATGGCGCCATACCGAAGTTTTCTATGTCGCTGTCGAGTTTCGACAGTTGATTCATGTGAAGTCCGTCAGGTGCTACGCTCCACAACTGCGACGACCCGCTGCGGTCGCTGAGGAAATATATGCGTCCTCCGTCCGGACTCCACACCGGATTGCTCGCGTTGGCGTCATGGCCGGTGATCTGCTTCACGCCGCCCGCGGGAATATCCTGCACCCACAGCGATGTGATGCCCCGGTTTTCGGCGACGCTGTAGTCCGTGCGGCTGTAGACCACTTGCGACCCATCGGGTGAGAGTGTGAATTCGCCTATGCGGCCCATTTTCCACATCACTTCGGGGGTGAGTATCCCGGAAGCAATCTCTTCGGTAGTAAGGGCATTGTTGATTTCGAGAGGGGAGGATTTCTCCTTCGGCTCCCCGCAGCCGGTTGCAAGAATGGTCATAGCCGAGAGAATCAGGGTCGTTGTTTTTTTCATGCTCTGTATCGGGTTGGTTCGTTTTTTTCTATCTTTATGCTGTAATATAATTCATTATGGAAATTTTTCTTGGTTTGGCAGGTTTCTGGCTCGTCATTATGTGGATAGTAGGGATGTTTATTCCGATACTGTTGCTTTTGTCCGGAATCTTTCTGGTGGTGAAGATAATCGGTAATGTAAACGCCAATAACGAAAGACAGCGTTACAGGGATTAAAGTTTGGAAATAACATCCTGGATCGTCTTGTAACTCTCACGTGCGTAGCGTTCGGCCTGCCCGGGAGCGAACCATTCTATGTCGGTGATATCCTCTTCGGTCTGGGGCGCCACGTTGTGCGGATCACCCGAGTAGGACATGCGGTACCACACGGTCAGTTTCATTTCCCAGCGTCCTTGTGCGGAATCCCAGTAAAAATGCAGCGTACGCATGATCTCCTCGCCTACCGTTACCAATGACGGATCTATGCCGCATTCTTCCGCTACTTCACGGAGGGCGCACTCCATCACCTCTTCGCCTTGTTCGCGATGGCCTTTCGGCAGGTCCCAGAACCCCCGGCGGCGTATCATCAGTATGCGTCCGTCTTCGGCCACAACCGCCCCTCCTGCAGCATCGACTCGCGTAAACTGACGGCAGAATCCGCTGAAGACCTCTTTTATATCAGGAGAATATACTGTCAGTGCGCGGGTGTCGTCCAATGCCTTGAGCAGCCTCTCTACGCTCACTTCCCCGCCTTCGGGTACGAATAAAGTTTTCCCCTCCGAAGTTTGGTAATCGGAGGTGAATATGATAACTTTGTCGGCGTAATAAACCTGCTTCATCATGATGACTTCCATAGCTAAAAGGACGGCCCTCGGGCTTTTGCAAATTAACGCAATTAAACTCAGTCCTGCAAATCTTTTTACGTGGGCTTCGGGCTGGCGTTCGCCTATTTACTGTGACAACCGCCGCGTACTTTCGCATCCTGCCATGCGCGCTCAGGTGCGTGACGCGTTCGTTGAACTCATTCGCGCCAAATATCCGGAAGCTGAAGTTATCGCCGGGGTTGCTACCGGAGCTATCGCACACGGGGTGTTGGTGGCGCAGGAACTCGGCTTGCCGTTCATCTACGTCCGTTCTGCGCCGAAAGACCATGGCCTTTCCAACCAAATCGAAGGCGAATACAGCCAGGGACAGAAAGTCGTCGTGATCGAAGATCTCATTTCGACGGGAGGAAGTTCTCTCGCTGCCGCCGAAGCGCTGCGGAGTGCCGGATTGGACGTTCTGGGAATGGTGGCCATATTCACCTATGCATTCGACACGGCGATGGATAATTTTGCCGAAGCGGGTATAGCCCTCGACACCCTGAGCGACTATCCCACATTGGTGAAACTGGCCCAGGAGCAGGGGTATATAGAAGAAAAAGAGGTCGATGCGCTCCGTCGTTGGCGCGAAGACCCTGCCAATTTCAGTTTGTAATTATGACAGAGAAGTATCAAAGTTCCCAACATCAGATACGCAAGCCGGCCGAGACGATCTACGCCGTGCTGTCCGATTTCAATAATTTCACTCCTATGGTCGCCGACAAGGTCGATAACTGGACTGTGGATGGCGATGAATGTTCGTTCCGGGTGAAAGGATTCGGCGTGACGCTGCGCATGACCGAGAAAATTCCCGGTGAGTTGATAAAAATCGAGGCCAGTGATTCGTCGCCTTTCGGTTTCACGTTCTGGGTTCAAATGAAAGAAGTGGAGCTGTATGATACTCGTTTTCGCCTGGTCTTGCACGCCGAGATGAATATGATGATAAAGATGATGGTTGGCAAGAAGATACAACCAGGCCTGGATCAGATGGCCGAACAAATGGCTGCCACGTTCAATGCTTTATAATGCATTGAACGTTAATCATGAGTCATGAATCGGCGTCCGTGATTTTAGATAAAATGAATCCCGCAATTTATTTCTGCGGGATTTTTATATGAATACAGGACAAAGTATCTGTAAGAGATTCACATTATTTATGATTCATGATTTGAAGAAAGTTTACCTTCTTCTCATCGCGGCCTGGGCCAGGTTCTTGGCTCCTCCGCCCACCACCGATTTCATCATCTTACGGCTCTGCTCGAACTGCTTCATCAGGCGGTTTACGTCGGGAAGCGTGGTGCCGCTCCCGCGCGCGATGCGTTCGCGGCGCGAAGCGTTTATCAACGCAGGATTTTCGCGCTCGGCGGGGGTCATCGAGCCGATTATGGCTTCGGTCTGCTTGAACACGTCGTCCGATATCTCGACATCCTTCATCGCCTTGCCCACGCCGGGGATCATAGACATCAGCTCCTTCATGTTGCCCATCTTCTTGACCTGGTTTATCTGGTCGAGGAAGTCGTTGAAATCGAACTGGTCCTTGTATAGTTTTTTGCGGGTCCTGCGGGCCTCCTCCTCGTCGTACTGTTCCTGGGCGCGTTCCACAAGCGAAACCACATCGCCCATGCCCAGTATACGGTCGGCCATGCGTTCGGGATGGAACACCGAGAGAGCGTCCATTTTCTCACCAGACGAGATGAATTTCAGCGGTTTGTTGACCACCGAGCGGATCGAGATCGCCGCGCCGCCGCGGGTGTCGCCGTCGAGTTTGGTGAGCACCACGCCGTCGAAATCGAGCCTGTCGTTGAACTCCTTAGCGGTGTTCACGGCGTCCTGACCCGTCATCGAATCGACTACGAACAACGTTTCCGAAGGCTTGACGGCGGCTTTGATGGCCGTGATCTCCTGCATCATCTGCTCATCTACGGCCAGACGCCCGGCAGTATCCACGATAACCGTGTTGAATCCCTTGCTTTTGGCCTGTTTTATGGCGTTCTCGGCGATCTGCACCGGGTTTTTGTTTCCTTCTTCAGTGTATACTTCTACCCCTATCTGCTGGCCCAGTATCTTGAGCTGTTCGATGGCGGCCGGACGGTAGACGTCGCCCGCAACCAGAAGCACCTGGCGGCCGCGTTTGCTCTTGATGAACGCCGCCAGTTTGCCCGAAAACGTCGTCTTACCAGAACCCTGGAGACCTGCTATTAGGATGACCGCCGGATTGCCGGTAAGGTTAATGTCGGTGGCGGTCCCGCCCATAAGTTCGGCCAGTTCGTCGCGCACGATCTTGGTCATCATCTGTCCCGGCTTCACTGCCGTCAGGACGTTTTCGCCCATGGCCTTGGCCTTCACCTGGTCGGTGAAAGTCTTTGCGACCTTGTAGTTTACGTCGGCGTCGATGAGCGCTCGGCGGATCTCCTTGAGGGTTTCCGCGACGTTTATCTCAGTAATTTTTCCTTCGCCCTTGAGTATCTTGAACGACCTCTCGAGCTTGTCGGTCAGGTTTTCAAACATGTTCCTTTTGTTGATAATTTGACGGCTACAAAGATAATAATTCTTGCGGTAATCCCTACTTTTGCGGCTGTATTCCGGGAAACGCCCGGGAGCATTAATCCAAATTTTATTTACAACAGATGAAAAAACATCACAAGGAAGAGCGTATCTGGTGCTTCCGCCGGTGGTCGCGCAAGCCGTGGGCGGCTTTTGCGGCGCTTCGCCGGCTGAAGATCGGGGTACTCTCCGTCGCGATGTCGATCATCCTGCTTGCGACGAACATCGCAGGTGCGCAGACCGCCGGGACGGACTCTCTTGTCCAGTACCGCACGCTGCACCTCGATACCGTGCAGGTCAGGGCCGCCAGGACAGCGGCCGTGACGCACACCATTCTGTCGCAATCCGCCCTTTACGTCGGGCAAAAAGAGGCCGCGCCTTTGCAGACCGCCGAGTCTGTGCTGCGCCTGCTGCCTTCCGCCGACGTCAGGGAGCGGGGGGGCAAGGGTGTTCAAGCCGACATCTCTATCAGGGGAGGGTCCTTCGATCAGACAATGGTGATGCTTAACGGCGTCAATTTCTCGGATGCCCGCACGGGGCATCAATCACACGCGCTGCCGGTCGACATCGACTGCATTTCGGACATCGCCGTCCTCGATGGCACTTCGGCTGTCGGCGCGCTTGCCGGTGCGGTCGACTTCCGGACAAAGCCGCAGTTCTACAGGTATCTGCGCGCCAATCTTTCGGGAGGCACATGGGGCTATGCCTACGGGAATCTTTCGGGGGCGTGGACGCATGACCGCCTTATGGTTTTCGGGGCGGCCTCCTACCGCCGCAGCGACGGATACCGCTACAACACCGATTTTGCGAACATCAACGCCTATGCGCGCATCACATACGACTCACGGGCCGGTCTTTTCGACATCCAGGGTGGTTTCCAGAAGCGCGATTGGGGTTCCAACGGTTTCTATTCGTTGAAATTTCCCGACCAGTTCGAGGCCACCGAGACAGGGCTGACATCGGTAGTGTGGCGTAAGGATTGGCGGAATTTCACTTTAGGCGCGTCGGCAAATTACCGAAAAAATATCGACCGTTTCGAGATGCAGCGCGGCGATCCGTCGACCATCCCGTTCAATTACCACAACACCGACAACGCCGGGGCAGGGTTGTGGGGCGAATACGGTTGGCAATGGGGTGTAACGACCCTACGTGCAGACTGGACGTTCAACAACATCCTAAGCACGGCGCTGGGCGAGCCTTTGACTTCGCCGTCCCACAGAATTCCCGGTACGGACGCCCTTTATACCCGCTCAAAAGAGCGCCATACGCTGAACGTATGGCTGGGGCACGTTAAGAGATGGGATAAGTTCGATGCCGAAATACAGGGAGGGGTGGTTTCGACGCCTTACGGTACCTCCGGAACATGGCAGGCGGGTGCGGGATGGAGGCCGGCCATGGGATTCAGCCTTTACGCCTCGGCGAACAGTTCGATGCGCCTGCCTACCTTTACCGACCTCTATTACAGCGTCACGGGGTATCATCCGGATCCCTCCCTTGTGCCTGAAAAAGCCACTACGTTCCGACTGGAGGCCGATTATTTCAACCTGAAAGGTTTTCGGGCGACAGCGGGGGTGTATTACCGCCGCACGCGCGACGTCATAGATTGGGAACAGCACGAGGACGGCAACTGGTATTCCACACAGATGAACCGTCTGGGAACCGTAGGTGCCGAACTTTCCGTCAGGTACGCTCCCGACCGGAAGTGGCTGAGGTTGGCGTCGCTCAGCTACGGATATATCCATTCGGATATGAGCGTCGCGACGGACTATATCTCGAAATACGCTTTGGACTATCTGCGCCACAAGGTTTCGGCGGTGGTGGGCATTACGTTCCTGCGTAATTTCGCTTTCACGCTGACGGGGAGTTTATGTGACCGTATGGGCAGCTACATCGCCGCCGACGGTGCGAAACATGGATACGAGCCATATTTCCTGCTCGACGGCCGACTGTCGTGGGAATGCCGCTGGCTGCAGTTGTACGTCGATACCACGAACATGACGAATACCCGGTATTTCGATTTCGGCGGCCTGCCGATGCCCGGCATCTGGGCTTCGGCCGGAGTTGTGATTACGATAAAATAAGCGAAAGGGGAGCTTTCAGGCTCCCCCTTGTTTCATTCCTCTCCGCTGCTCCAGATGTACTTCGGTAGTTCGTCCACCCGGTTGATGTAGGCGATCTCGATGCCTTTGGGTGGTTTTGGGAGGCTTTTGCGCAGGTAGCCCGAAACGACGATCCGCTTGAATCCCAGCCTCGCCGCCTCGCTGATGCGCTGTTCGCTGCGCGGAGCCGGACGGACCTCGCCCGACAAACCTATTTCGCCCGCCATACAAACGCCGTAGGCTATCTCGCGGTCGAAGTAGGACGAAATCACAGCCCCCACTACCGCAAGGTCCAGTCCCGTGTCGGCGACCCGGAATCCCCCGGCGAAGTTGAGGAAAACGTCCTTCGTGTACATCTTCATCCCCACTCGCTTCTCCAATACAGCCAGCAGCATATTCATGCGCTTCATGTCGTAGCCCGTGGCCGAACGCTGGGGCGTCCCGTAAGCGGCGTTGCTCACAAGGGCTTGGGTTTCGATAAGATACGGCCTGATGCCGTCCACGGCTGCGCCCACGGCGATGCCGCTCAACGGCTCTTCATAGTCCGACAGCAGTATCTCCGACGGATTCGCTACCTCGACAAGTCCCTCGCCGCGCATCTCGAAAACGCCGATCTCGAAGGTCGCACCGAAACGGTTTTTCACGCCGCGCAGGATGCGGTAGATATTGTTGTTGTCGCCCTCGAACGACAGCACCACGTCCACGATGTGTTCCAGTATCTTAGGTCCCGCGATGGAGCCGTCCTTTGTGATGTGGCCGATGATTATTATCGAGGTGTCGTGTGTCTTGGCGTATTTCAGAAGCGTGGCGGCACATTCGCGTACCTGCGAAACGCTTCCCGGCGACGAGTCCAGAAGGTCGGTGTACATGGTCTGGATCGAGTCTATCACCAGCAGGTCGGGCTGCAGGGCGTCTGCCTGGGCGATGATGTTTTCCAAAAGGGTTTCGGCATAGACGTAGCAATCGTCATTTTGCTCACCGACTCGCTCAGCCCGCATTTTTATCTGCTGCGGCGACTCTTCCCCCGAAACATAAAGCGTCTTTAGCCCGTGGCTTCCGAGGGCGAGCTGCAGCGAAAGGGTGGATTTCCCTATGCCCGGTTCTCCACCGAGCAGGATGAACGATCCGGGAACCATTCCGCCTCCCAGCACGCGGTTCACTTCACCGATGCCGAGGTTGATCCGGCGCAGTTCGTCGCGCTGTATCTCTTTGATCTGCTGCGGCCTGGTCGGTGTGCTCTTGACAATGCTGCGGCTGTCAGTTTCTTTAGAGATTATCTCCTCGGTGAAAGTGTTCCACTCGCCGCAGGCGGGACAGCGCCCCATCCACTTCGCCTGTTCATTGCCGCAGCTTGAACAAAAGTATGCCTTCTTAACCTTTGCCACTCTACTTTATGAAGAATCGGTAAATGTCGTTGCCGAATGCGAATATCATCAGTGCGAACAGCAGCACGAGGCCCACTATCTGCATCCACTCCATGAACTTGTCGCTCGGTTTGCGCCGTGTAATGACTTCCCACAGCAGGAACAGCACGTGTCCGCCGTCCAGGGCCGGTATGGGTAGGATGTTCATCACAGCAAGGATGATAGAGAGGAATCCCGTCACCCGCCAGAACGAATACCAATCCCACTGTCCGGGGAAAATATTTCCGATCGAAATGAAGCTTCCAAGCGACTGATAAGCTTTGGTTTTTGGTTGGAAAATCAGTTTCAGCTGGTTCCAGTAGCCGCCTATCTCCGTGCCGGTCTTGCGGAAACCCGCAGGTATCGACTGCCAAAAAGTGTAATCGAGAGTCTGGACCTCGAAATAGCGGTCCAGCATGTTAAATATGATTACCCCTATTTTTCCATCTTCCGATACCATGACATTGAACGTTCTTGGAACTTTCACACCGCTGCTGTCGCGCATGACCGTGATATCCGCTTGCCCGCCTTTTACCTCTGCGAGCGCTTTCTGGTACTGGTCGAAGAACTCCATCGGCACGCCGTTGAAAGTCACCAAGCTGTCTCCGGCCTGTATTCCGGCCTGCACCGCACCTCCCTCTTTCGCTACTTCCCCCACCACGAAGGGCAGCCGCGGCAGCATGAAGTCGGCATTGTTGAGCATCTGCGGAGTGTATTCTGCGGGAATGGAGATGTCTACCATCTGTCCGGCGCGATCAACTGTTACGGTCTTCACCTGATTGATCACCATGTCGGAATAGACTTTGGAAATAGAGCCTTCGACGGCCGCGCCGTCGAACTTTACGATCTTGTCGCCATCCTCGAATCCTATCTTGTGGGCGAGTTCGTTGTAGGAATAACCCCAGGTCAGATCGCGGTTATCGATATACGTGTCGCCCCAGTGCCAACTCATGCAGGTGAAGATGATGAAAGCCGTGATGACGTTCATTACCACGCCGCCGACCATCACGATAAGCCTTTGCCATGCCGGTTTCGAACGGAATTCCCATGGCTGCGGCGGTTGTTTCATCGCCTCGGTATCCATGCTTTCGTCGATCATCCCAGAGATCTTGCAGTATCCCCCGAAAGGAACCCAACCCATTCCGAAAGTAGTTTCGCCTATCTTGAACTTGAACAGCGAAAATCCTCCGGCATCAAAGAACAGGTAGAATTTTTCCACGCGGATACCGAACATCCTTGCCGTGAAGTAATGTCCGAGTTCGTGGACAAATATGAGCAGCGAAAGGCTCAGTATCAGCTGCAGTATTTTGATTAAGACTTCCATCAAATGTTTTTGTTAATTATTCTTTCAGCTATTTTTCTTGATTCGTTATTGCAGTGTATATAGTCGTCGAGCGTCGGCTGTGTGCAGTTTCCGGCACGTCCGAGTGTTTCGTTTATGGTTTTCACAATGCCGTGGTAGCCGATTCTTCCTTCGAGGAAAGCGGCAACGGCCACTTCGTTGGCAGCGTTGAGGGTGCAACAGGCCGTTCCACCCTCCGCAAGGCACCGGTAGGCGATATCGAGTGCGGGATATTTCACCCTGTCCACTTCGGCGAACGTCAGCTCGGGATGCCTGGAGAACGACAGCCTCGGGAAATCCGAAGGCAGCCTCTGGGGAAAAGTCAGCGCGTACTGTATCGGAACCTTCATGTCCGGAGTTCCCATCTGGGCCTTTATCGCACCGTCGGCGAACTCTACCATCGAATGGACTATAGACTGCGGGTGCAGCAGCACGTCTATCTTTTCAGGCGGCAATCCGAAGAGCCAGTGCGCCTCGATCACCTCGAAACCCTTGTTCATGAGAGTCGAGGAGTCTATGGTTATCTTCGGGCCCATGCTCCAGTTGGGATGGGCGAGCGCCTGTGCAGCGGTCACTTCGGCCATCTTATCGGCCGGCCAATCCCTCAAAGCGCCTCCCGATGCCGTAAGGATGACGCGTTCGATGGGAAACTGTTCGCCCGCGAGGCATTGCAGAATGGCAGAGTGTTCCGAATCTATCGGCAGCAGCGGCACGCGGTTTTTATGTACAAGCCGCATCACTAGTTCTCCGCCCGCAACGAGGCTCTCTTTGTTGGCCAATGCCACTTTCTTTCCCGCTTCCACGGCCCTTACTGTAGGGATTAGTCCCGCGTAGCCCACAAGGGCGTTCACTACAACGTCTACATTAGACTCTGCAACAATCTGCTCGATGGCTTCCGGTCCGGCGTAGACCTTTACCGGAAGGTCTGCCAACGTGGCTTTCAGGTCGGCGTAATATGTTTTGTCGGCTATAATGACGCTGTCCGGCTCGGTTTCGCGGGCCTGCTCCGCAAGCCTTTTCCAGTTGCTGTTGGCGGCGAGCGTTACCGGCTCGTAAAAGGCTGAATGAAGCCGCAGTATTTCAAGCGTCTGCTCTCCGATCGAACCGGTCGAACCCAAAACAGCTATACGTTGCCTCATCTGTCTAGAATACGATATAATTCTCGGGATCTACAGGCGTACCGTTATACCACAGTTCGAAAACCAACGGACCCGAGGCATCGAAACCCTGGCGGCCGGGGTCGCCGGCTACGCCGATTATTTCTCCGGCCCTAACGCGCGATCCGACATTGCGCTGTACCTGCGAAATGTGCTTGTACATCGACACCAAATTGTCGGGATGCTGGATCTGTATTATGTTTCCATCGTCGGGGGTCCATGTGCTCATTATGACACTGCCTTCGCGGACGGCCACCACCGGGTGGTTGGCGGTTGTTATGATCTCTACGCCGTAACGTCCCTGTATAGGACTGAAATGGGTTTGGACGAGTCCCTGTACCGGCGGCACAAGATCGGTAGTGCCATGGGAAATGCGGTTTGCCGCAACTGAAGCCGAAAGGCTGTAGGCTCCCGCGCCTTCCATCTGGGCGCGCAGTATGGAGTCGGCAACGCTGGGAGGAATCAGTTTCTTATCCTGGATCTCGATAGAGTCTCCTATTCGCGATACATCCCTTATTACAGGTGTCTTACCTTCCATGATGAGCGCTATATTGTCGCTGTAGACGGTCAGGTGATTCATTTCGCGTTCGAGCGAGTCGAGCCTCATGATGTTGCGTACGAGCATGTCGCGCGATTTGCTGCCCGGGTAGCCGGGTATCGTATCCATTATCGGGGTGTATGCCACGACGGCCACGACGATAATCGACAGCATTAGCACGAGAGCTACGAATCCTATCAGAATCCTGAGCGGGCTGATGTACATATACCAGCGTTCGTGCCCGTCGCCGGAATCCGTCACAGAAAGCCTCTGCTTGGCAGAGAAGCCTTCCCACCACGATTTTAATCCTTTTTTCGGTTTACTGCCCATAGGGATACGCATTAATTGACAAAGGTACGAAAAAGTTATGAGTTTTTATACTGCGCTTAAATTCATGATTTATGACTCATGATTCATGATTTTTATGTATCTTTGTTTATATGGTCATCCAATAATAAACCCCATAAAACATTAATTATTATGTCAGACCTGACACTTGTAGTTCTTGCGGCCGGAATGGGCTCGCGCTACGGCTCGCTCAAACAGATGGACGGGGTAGGCCCCAACAACGAAGCTATCATAGATTATTCGATCTATGACGCCATCCGTGCCGGTTTCACCAAGGTGGTTTTCGTTATCCGGCACTCTTTCGAAAAGGATTTTCGTGAAGTCTTCACGCCCGAACGTTTCGGCGGCAAGGTCGCGGTGGAGTTCGTCTTCCAGGAACTGGACTACCTGCCGGACGGATTCCCGGTTCCCGAAGGGCGCGAAAAACCATGGGGCACGAACCATGCCGTGATGATGGCGAAAAGCGCAGTGAACGAACCCTTCGCAGTCATCAACGCCGATGATTTCTACGGCAAGGACTCCTACGCGTCGCTGGGTAAATATTTGCAGACGCTCCACGGCAAGGATAATAAGTATGCGATGGTAGGTTTCCGGATCAGCAACACGATCTCGGAGAACGGCACCGTTTCGCGCGGGATCTGCAGCGAGGATGCCGACGGCAACCTCACCTCGATGACCGAACGCCACGGTATCGAGCGGCTTGAAAACGGGCAGATCATTTTTGTCGACGAGAACGGAGCGCAGCAGCCTCTGGCCGATAGCACCCCCGTGTCGATGAACATGTTTGGTTTTACGCCCGACTATTTCCGGCACTCGGAAGATTATTTCAAGACTTTCCTCAGGGACAACATGTCGAACCTCAAGGCGGAGTTCTATATTCCGCTGATGGTCAATAAACTCGTGAACGACGGCACTGCCTCGATGAAGGTCCTGCCCACTTCGGCGAAATGGTTCGGCGTTACCTACAAGGCCGACAAACCGATGGTCGAAGAACGCATTCGCCAGCTCATCGCCGAGGGTGTTTATCCGGAGAAACTCTGGTAATAACATGCTAATAAGCAATACATGGAGATAATTCAGGATGTTTGGGGCTTCACCCCCGAGGGAGAGGTGATACTCCTCTATACGATGACCAACGATTCGGGCGCGTCGATCCAGGTGACCAACATCGGTGCGGCGCTCGTGTCGGTGAAGGTACCCGACCGCGGTGGCAAACTGGCGGACGTGGCTCTCGGTTACAACGATTTTCGGAGCTATTTCGGCGACGGTCCGTTCAT
The DNA here is from genome assembly GCA_031548515.1 of Rikenellaceae bacterium. GTDB lineage: Bacteria > Bacteroidota > Bacteroidia > Bacteroidales > Rikenellaceae > UBA940. The sequence continues at coordinate 20,529 of JAVBRB010000041.1, forward strand.
GGGCAAAAGCGTCGGGCGCTATGCCAACCGCATGGGAGGTGCGCGCTTCACACTCGATGGAACCGAGTATAAACTTGTTCCGAATGAAAGGCAGAACCAGCTTCACGGAGGCCCCGGAACCCTCGCCAACAAGGTTTGGGAGGCCCGTGTCGAGGTCAACCGCGTGGTGTTTTCCATAGCGAGTCCCGACGGCGATCAGGGGTATCCCGGCCACCTCATCGCAGAGGCGGCCTATCACTGGAGCGAGGAGAACGAACTGGAGATAATCTACTCGGCAGAGACGGATGCCCCGACGGTGGTGAACTTCACCAACCACGCCTATTTCAACCTTGCGGGCGAGGGGAGCGGCAACATACTCGGACAGATCATGCAGTTGAACGCCTCGACGTTCATCCCGACCCGTCCCGACAACATTCCCACGGGCGAGATATGGCCCGTAGACGGGACCCCGATGGATTTCCGCAAGCCTAAGGCCATTGGCCGCGACATCGGCGCCGACTATCCGCAGATCACCGAAGCGGCAGGCTACGACCGCTGCTGGGCGATCGACGGATGGAAGAAGAATATTCTGGCAGAAGCCGGTTGGCTGGCCGACGAGGCGAGCGGCCGCAAAATGACGGTGCTGACCTCGCAGCCGGGCATTCAGGTCTATACGGGCAATTTCCTGCAGGGTTCGCTCGAGGGTAAGAGCGGACGCAGTTACGAAAACCGCGACGGTGTTGCTTTGGAATGCCAGGGATTCCCAGATGCGCCCAACCATCCGAATTTTCCCGACCAGTCGTTAAGGCCGGGCGAACGGTATATACAAAAGATCGTCTATCGTTTCGGACTGATCTGAACAAGAACCGCGGCTCTTCAATGAGCCGTGGTTCTTATTTCTTCAGGTCGTATTACAGCCGGAGTTTCTGCTTTTCGGCGTCGTCCAGTGAGTTGTAATAATTTTTCCAACCCGGGCAAAAATTGATGTGCCAACGCCAGAACCGGCCAGTAAATGATTTGGGTTTTTCATCGTGTTTGGCCCTGATAGGGCACTCCGCGCATTTGTGTTCAGCCATGATATGGTTTTCGGTTAATGTTCCAACAGGTCGGGAAAATCCTTGAGCGGGATGTATTCGCCGCCGGCGACTTCATAAAGGTAGTGGTCGAGGCCGTTGGTGAGCATCACGTAGCGTGCGCCCGCAACCGCGTTGTAGCGGAAAGCCTGGTCGAGCGTCGAGCCGCAAACGGCAACTCCCGGAGCCTTGCACTCCACGAGCATAAGAGGCTGTCCGCCGCACGTTACGACTATGTCGGCCCTCTGATGCGCTCCGTTCAGGTCCACAGGGTATTCCTGACAGATATTCGCCGCGGCTACCCCTGCGCTTTCCGATAAGAAAGCGATTACATGCCGCCGCACCCACTCCTCTGGAGTCAGCGCCAGCCACCGTCCGCGCAAAGCATCCCACACATAGGTCGCACCGGCGCGTTCCGTGACGCGCAGCCTGCACGAGGGCAGGTTTAATTTGGGATATGGTGCAGGTTTTCTCAGAAAATCATTATCTTTATCTTCGCTTTGATCGATTTGGATAGGATGCGCCTCGGCAAATTTCAAATAAAATTTGATTTGCGCTCGGCTTTCACTATCTTTAAGGCCAAAATTACGCAAATTATCTCCCATAAACAGTCTTATGAAAAAAATATTTGCTTCTCTTGCTGCGATATTGATCTTTGCGGCCGTTTCCGCACAAAAACCGCAGAACCCGCCGCCGCATTGGCTCGATCCTTCGGTGGTCAGCATCGGTAAGGAGCTTCCGCGCGGAGACGTGGTCAGCCACGACACGAAGGACGAGGCAATAAGGAAAATCTACCACAAATCGAAATACCTGCAGCCGCTCATCGAATGGACGAAATCCGACCGGGACGATGCGGTCGTTTACAAGACCCGTTATAAGATCCCGTTCGAATGGATCGACCGCGAGCAGTTCCTCTATCTTGGCAAGGTTTCGACGTCGTTCGACGTGGTGGTGAACGGCGAGTTGGTCGGCTACAGCCAGACGGGGAGCACGCCCTCGGAATTCGATTTGACCAAGGTGTCGAAAGAAGGTAACAACGACCTGGAGATAGTTATCTATAAGGAGCCTGCGGCACTCAAACTTGAAAACAGCCGTCCGACTGCTGATCCGCAGATACTCGGCGAGGTTTACGTGCTTTCACAGCCGAAGATGAGGGTGCGAGATATATTCGTCGATACCCGAATGGAGGGGACCAACGGCATTCTGGAGTTGGGCGTGATTATGAAAAGCCACCAGCTCAACGTGAAGGACTACCGCGTCTACTACGAGCTGATATCCCCTAAGGGCGAGATACTGTCCGAAGGATACAAGGATGCCGTACTGAACATGCGCCGCGAAGATACTGTGCGTTTCTTCGCAAATATTCAGGATATCATGCCGTGGAGCCACGAAGAACCGCGCCTCTATACGCTGTTCATCAAGACGCAGCACGAAGGGCGTTTCAAGGAATACATGTCGTTCCAGATTGGCTTCCGCGGCCTCGATTTCAAGGATGGGTTGATCCACCTGAACAACACGCCGCTGAAAATAACCATGCAGGAATTCACACCGACTTCCGATATGGTTGCGATGCGTGCCCAAATCGAAAAACTGCGCGCCGAAGGTGTCAATACCCTTAGACTGAAAGGCGCGCCCCCCAGCCACCAGTTCTATGAACTGTGCGACGAGATCGGCATCTACCTTTGCAACCAGGCGGACATAGATACCCGCCTGAGCGGTGCATCGCGCAAAAAGGATGGCAATCCGTCCAACATTCCCATATGGGGTGGCGCTTACCGCGACCGCGTGATGAATATGTACCACACTTCGAAGAATTCGCCGTCGATGATAATGTTCTCGATAGCCGAGGAGTCAGCCAACGGATATAATCTATATGAAAGTTATCTGGTGCTCAAAAATATAGAGAAGCATCGTCCCGTTATATACACCGACGGCGGCGAGTGGAACAATGACCCGCTGGATTTTGAGGCGATGGACAGGATCCATTACCGCAACGAAGAAAAATGGGCTATCATAACCCCCGAAGATATCAACAACGGGCAGTTCCGTGTCCACAACACACGTCACTTTACGCCCATCATAGGAGAGGCGGTTTATAAGATCGCGGTCGGCAACAAGGTGGTATCCAAGGGTTCCGTGCCGATCGAGGTAATGCCTAAAGGCGCCGCCGACTTCGTCGTTCCGGTCAGCGGAGTGCGTCCAGGCAAGAAGTTCGTGGTGCAGATTGAAGTCAAGATAGAGCGTCCGGTCAACAAATATGTCCTGAGCGGCAAGAGTGGCGAGAAAAAAGTATTCAGGGAAGCGGGTGCGACGGTTTCTGAAAAAGACAAGATCGTTATCGAACGCCGCAGTTTCCCGTCCGGACGTGTGGCTGCCAGTGTCAGATCCACAGGTGTACGCTAATCTGGTCAGTTGATCTATGCGGGAGTTGGTCGCATACGCTTTTGCGGCGATGCTGCTGTCGGCGGGCTGTTTTCGTGCCGCTCCTGTGCCCGAACCCGTTGCCGGAACGGAATCAGTGATACGCACCGCCAGGCTTATGATCATAGGCGACGTGATGTCCCACTCGCCGCAGGTGACTGCCGCGCGCACCGCCGTCGGATACGACTATGAGGAAGTTTTCCGCCATTTCAAACCAATTTTTGACAGCGCCGATCTGGTTATAGCCAATTTGGAAACCACCCTCCGTACCAAACCTCCATATACGGGCTATCCTTGTTTTTCGGCTCCGGCCGAGTTGGCTTTTGCGATGCGCGCGGCGGGTATCGACATCGCGACCACGGCCAACAACCATATCTGTGACAGAGCTGCTGCGGGCATCCGTTCTACACTCTCGCTTCTCGACAGCGCGGGTATCGCTCATACGGGCGCATTTATCGACTCCGTTTACCGCCGTTCCATGAATCCGCTCTATCGCCATATTAACGGGCTGCGTTTTGCGCTCCTGACGTATACCTACGGAACCAACGGCATTCCCGTTCCGCGCGGGATGACGGTCAACCTGATAGATACTGCAGTTATTTCCGCAGACCTGGCCTCAGTGAACCGGGACTCGACAGACTGCGTGATCGTGTCGTACCATTGGGGAGAGGAATACCGTTCGAAGCCGGGCCGCATGCAGAAAGAACTTGCGGCGTGGACGCGGGCAAAGGGGGCGGACATAGTCATAGGTGGCCATCCACATGTCGTCCAGCCTTTCGAGGCGCACTATAACGCCGATTCGACTGCTGTGACGGGCGCCACGTATTATTCGCTCGGCAATTTCGTGTCGAACCAGCGCCGCCGATACACCGACGGCGGCATGATGGCTGAGATCACCGTAACGAAGGTCGACTCACTTCCTGTTTCATATGACCTGGCTTACCGTCTTTTTTGGGTATATACGCCTTACCGCGGGGGCGTACGCCGTTTCATGGTCCTGCCTTCCGGGGTTGCCGACACGATGACCGTCCGCGACAGCACCCGGTGGCAGTACGAACGGTTTATGCGCGATAGCCGCAAACTTCTCTCGATGGCAGACAGCGTTTTCAAAGAGATCAAATAAGCAACATAGCGTCAAGAAGTTGCCCGTTTTCGATCCCGGTTCGCATTTGGTTGCTATTTGTCATGGAATGATCTTGGACCAATTCAATTGTTTTGCGCAGCAAAATAATCATCGACCGACTGTCGGCCGCAGGCCGGTGGAGGCATCTTGCGAGGGAGATAACTGAAAGGGTCGATTTACCGCCGCTTGCGGCGATATTATAAATTCATGTTTTGGATACCCCGTTGCTTGAGGCGGGGTAGTTCATATGTAAATGAGGATTCCGGCAGCGGCGGAAAACAAGATCAGTAGTATTGGATTTACCTTCTTGAACGCCGCCGCAAGCGCCGCGCCGAACAGGACCCAACTCCAGCCGTCGATAAAACTCGCGCCGCCGGGATCTTCCGGGAACATCAGCATCAGGGCTGCCGCCGCTATCATGCCTATAACCACCGGGTGCAGCCCCTTCATTGCTCCCGCGACGTATTTGTTGTCGCGCAGTTTCAGGTAGAACTTTGTGGCCATTACCATAACGGTGAGGGCCGGGATGCATACCGATATCGTCGCAATGACAGAACCCCACACTCCGCCCACGGTGTAACCAATGTATGTGGCGCTGTTTATCGCAATCGGGCCGGGCGTCATCTGCGAGATTGCTACTATATCGGCGAACTGAGTGTAGGTGAGCCAACCGCGTTCGACGACGACCTCGTTCTGGATAAGCGACAACATGGCATATCCTCCGCCGAAACCAAAAAATCCTATCTTAAGGTAGCTCAGGAAAAGTTGCAGGTAGATCATCTCCTCACCTCCTTACTGCTGCGGACGAGGACGAACAGGATTCCTGCAGCGGCTCCGGCGATCAGCAGCAGTACCGGCGAGACGGACAGATACCATACCCCGACCGCAACTGCGGCGGCAATGATATACCCCCACCATTTAAGGCCTTTTGAAAGTCCGATTATCGGTGCGATTATCAGCGCGACGACGGCAGGACGCATCCCTTTGAAAGCCGCCTCTATCCACCTGTTGTGTCGTATTTCGGTGAAGAACACTGCCACGGCCAGTATGATTGTGAAAGCCGGTAATACGATACCGAGGATTCCTGCTATGGCTCCGGGATATCCTTTGAGTTTGTAGCCTACGAATACCGATGTGTTGAGTGCGATCGGGCCGGGCATGGATTGCGCTATGGTCAGCATTTCGAGGAAATTTTCGCGCGGTATCCATTTTTTACACTCGACTATTTCGCGTTCTATTAGCGGAACCATGGCGTAGCCGCCCCCGAATGTGAAAAGACCTATTTTGAAGAAGGAAAAAAATATATTCCAGAGTTCCCGCATATCGCTTCGATCCGCAACAAGTGCGCGTCAGGGTTGGTTTATGAAGTAGGCCGCCATGACCGCCGCCAAGGCTGCGGTTTCAGTCCTCAGGCGGCTTTCGCCCAGCGATACGGCGACAAAACCGTTTTTCATGGCCATTTCGACTTCTTCGGCCGAGAAATCCCCTTCCGGACCGATCAGCACCAGCGTGTTTGATCCCGGACGAATGGCGTTAATAATATTAGTACGTTCGCTGTCAGTCCGACAGTGGGCTATGAGTTTCACGCCGCCGAACGGGCGTTCGATGATCTCACGCAGCGGCGTCATCGGTTCCAACGCGGGTATATATGCTTTGAGCGACTGTTTTGCCGCGCTGGCGATTATTTTTTCCGGACGGTCGGATTTAAAGACCCGGCGTTCGCTGTTGGCGCACTCGATCGGAATAACGGTGTCGACTCCGGCTTCGGTGGCTTTTTCGAGGAACCATTCATAACGGTCGGTGTTCTTTGTGGGTGCGACGGCCATCGTGAGGCGGTAAGTGCGGCGGCCGTATTCGCGGATGGTTTCGACTACCTCCACGGTACATGACCGCGGATCGGCTTTTGTTATAGCCGCAGTGTATAGATTTCCGCGTCCGTCAGTGATGTGGATGCGGTCGCCCTGCTTCATGCGCAGTACCTTGATGCAGTGGCGGCTCTCATCTTCGGTGAGAATATGTTGTGGCGGGACTATGCCGGGAGCGTAGAAAAGCTGCATCGAAATTTTGCAAAAACAATTATCTTTGCAAAGGAACAAAAAAATGCGGAAATTATGGTTCTTAAACTATTTTCGATTGCAATAACAGTGTTTCTTGTTGCAGCCGCCATACTGGGCGTGGCTGTAATGTTGATCCGCCGGAAAACACTGCCGAGCGAAAGGCGTAAAAAGACAAGGCCTTATGTCGTTGCCTTCATAGCGTGCCTTGCCGCAGCGGGATTGGCCTACGGAGGACGCTATCTTTATATCAGTTACCAAAAACCTGCAGATATGGGCAACCCGTTTTTTACAGGGTGGGATACGCCTTTCGGTGTTCCGCCTTTCGACCGGATGAAACCGGAATATTTCAAACCGGCTTTCGAAGAAGGAATGCGCATACAGAAAGCCGAGATAGATTCTATCGCCAACAACACGGCGGTGCCGACTTTTACAAATGTGATACTGGCCTATGACCGCAGCGGAGAACTGTTGGATATGGTCGGCCGGATATTCTATGCCCTCACTTCGGCTGAAACCACTGATGAACTCGAGCGGATAAAGGCCGATATGTCGCCGATTATGTCGAAGCACGGCGATGAAATAACGATGAATCCGCAGTTGTTTGAAAAAATAAAAACGGTTTATGATAAACGTGATTCGCTGAATCTTAACCAGGCCCAGACACGTCTGCTCGAAAGGACCTACAAGCGTTTCGTACGTAGCGGTGCGTTGCTTGGCGAAGCCGAAAAAGATCGACTGAAGAAGATAAATGAAGAACTGTCGCTGCTTGCAGTGCGTTTTGGCAATAACCGCCGCGAGGCAGTCAATACCTACGAACTTGTGATCGACTCGCGCGACGGAACGGGCCTGCCTTCCAATGTAATTACCAGGGCCAGGAACCGCGCTAAAGAGAAAGGTCTGGAAGACAAGTTGATATTCACGCTGCAAAAGCCAAGCTGGCTGCCTTTCCTGACCTATTCCGACAAGGAAGACCTGCGCCGCCAACTTTACGAGGCGTATCTGGGACAGTGTGCTGCCGGAACTGAATTCGACAATACTCAAATAATCAACGATATTGTCAGGCTGCGCACCGAAAAAGCCCGCCTGATGGGTTTCGAAACCTATGCCGCTTTCGTTCTCGACGAACGCATGGCAAAAACTCCCGAGGCGGTCTACGCGCTTCTGGACGACATCTGGACCCCGGCCTTGGAAAAGGCGAAAGAGGAGCGCGACGAACTGCTCGCCGTGAAACGCAACGAGAAAAACGACACGCTCGCCGTGCTTAATACGTGGGATTGGTGGTTCTATGCTGAGAAAGTTCGCAAAACCCGCCATAATTTCGACGAAGAACAGGTGCGTCCGTTCTTCTCGCTCGAAAACGTGAAGTCGGGCATCTTCAATCTTTGCAACCGCCTCTACGGGATATCTTTCCGTCCCTTGAAGATGCCTGTTTATCATAAAGATGTCTCTGTTTATGAAGCTCTGGATGCAGACAACAGCCATCTGGGCCTGATTTATATGGATTTCTTTCCACGTCCCGGAAAGGGTGCAGGGGCATGGTGCGGCTCTTACCGCAGCCAGGGGTACGACCGCGACGGCAACAGGATATCTCCAATCACTACGATCGTCTGCAACTTCACCGAGCCTGTCGGATCGGCACCTTCGCTGCTGACTCTCGATGAGGTCGAAACCTTTTTCCATGAGTTCGGACACGCGCTGCACAACCTCTTTGCGGATGTTCCCTACCAGGGGCTTCTCGGCGTGGAACGCGATTTCGTGGAACTTCCATCGCAAATAATGGAGAATTGGGCTTTCGAACCCGAGATGCTCAGGAGCTATGCCCTGCAGTACCGCACAGGCGATCCGATGCCCGATCTCCTAATCCAGAAAATCCATGGAACTTCTCTGTTTAATCAGGGATTCAATACTGTCGAACAACTGGCCGCATCATTCTCCGACATGGACGTACACATGCTGAAAGAGTATGCTCCGTTTAAGGTGGCCGATTTCGAAACCTATTCCCTGGCTACCAAACGAGGCCTTATTCCGGAGATAGAGCCGCGCTACCATTATCCATATTTCAGTCATATTTTCGATGGTGGTTATGCTGCAGGATACTATGGATATACATGGGCTGAGGTGTTCGACAAGGATGCTTACGAGGCTTTTGTTGAGACCGGCGATATTTTCGATCGCCGCGTTGCCAAGGACTTCCGTTACAAAATACTCGCCCTGCGCGGAATGAAGGACGGCATGGATCTCTATATGGATTTCCGCGGCCACGAACCGAGCCGGATACCCCTGTTGAAGGCGCGCGGACTGTGGCATCAGGAACCGGTTGCGGATACGCTGCCCAAGGAACCTGAATCGCGAGAGCCGCTTCCCGATTCTGTTCTGCGCCAAATCCTCAACGAAGGGCCGCTGGTGGAATAAAAGAACAGGGGGATTTTTCAAACAAAAATCCCCCTGTTCTTTTTATCCGATTATGAAAATGGCAGGCCGCTTGTGCAGTTCCGGGACGGGACGGCGTTTCCATTCGGCGGCGTAGAGTGTCAGAATAAATTCTTCGGGGCCGGAAATGTCGACGGCCACGGTCAACCGCGTTCCCGGGTCGCACGACGCGACGAACTCCTCGAAAAGTTTCCCGTTGCGGTAGGGCGTCTCTATGAATATTTGGGCCTGGTTCTCGGTGCGGGCACGGTGCTCGAAATGCTTTATCGCTTTGGAACGTTCGGGCGGCTTGATCGGCAGGTAGCCGTTGAATGCGAACGACTGGCCGTTGAGTCCCGACGCCATCAGCGCCATCAGTATCGACGACGGGCCGACCAGCGGCACCACACGGATGCCTTTGCGGTGCGCCGCCGCGACTATATCACTGCCCGGATCGGCCACCGCCGGAACCCCCGCTTCCGAGATCACCCCTGCACTGCGCCCGTTCACGACGGGTACAAGCATCGCTGCAATCTCCGCTGCCGGAGTGTGTTCGTTTAGTTCGGCGAATTCGAGTCTTTCGATAGGGCCCATTCCGGCTTTCGACAGGAATCGACGGGCGGTGCGGACCTCTTCGACGATAAAATAGTCGAGCGAGCGCATCACCTCGAAATTATGCGCCGGAAGAACCTCTTCTGGCGCGGTTTCGCCGATGGGACACGGCAATAAATATAGTATTCCGGGCATTACTCCTTAGTGTAAGTTCGTTTCACGCGGGCCGAGACAGATGTCAGAACCTCATACGGGATGGTTCCGAGGACTCGGGCCATATCCTCGACGGTGTTTCCCGGAGCGGCGGAGAATATTACGACTTCGTCGCCGACGCGCACATCCGGAATGTCGGTTATGTCGACCATGCAGCTATCCATGCAAATATTACCGACTATCGGCGCAGGCAGTCCCTGGATGAGTACCGACCATTCTCCGCAGCTCAGGCGGCGGTTCAGACCGTCGGCATAACCTATCGGAATAGTGGCGATGCGCGACTTTCTTGCCAGCACGCCCCGGCGGTTGTAGCCAACGGTGTCGCCGGCAGGCAGTTCGGCGATGTTCACGATGCTCGTCCTGAGCGAGGCCGCTTTATGCGTCCCCTCCATACCGATTCCGTAAAGCCCGATACCTAGGCGCACCATATCGAAATGTGATTCCGGAAAACGTTCGGCGCCCTTTGTGTTAGCTATGTGGCGGCGGACGGGATATGGCAGGGCAGAGGTTACCTCGCGGCTCATGCTGTCGAAATCTGCGATCTGCCGCCGTGTGAAATCATCCTCGGCGGGGTCGTCCGCCGCTGCGAGGTGCGAAAAAATGGTGCTCACGCGGGCGTAGCGCGATGTTCCGGCCAGCGCGGAGTTGAGTTTTTCGATATCTTTTCCGCCGAAGCCCAGGCGGTGCATCCCCGTATCGAGCTTGATGTGGAGGGGGTATCGCTGTTCTCCGTGGCGCTTGAGCAGCGTGGTGAAATCGTCAAGCGAAATAAAGTTGTATATTTCCGGTTCGAGCCGGTGGCGGATCATTAGTTCGAAACTGTCGGCGTCGGCGTTCAGCACCACTATCGGCATCGTGATGCCGCTTTCGCGCAGGGCGACACCCTCGTCGGCGAACGCCACGGCAAGGTAATCGGCCCCATGCTGTTGGAGGGTATTGGCAATTTCGAAAGAACCGTGTCCGTATGCCGAAGCCTTTATCATCGGCATCACGCCAACCCCCGGCCCGAGGCGCGAACGGCACAAGCGCAGGTTGTGGATCATCGCATCCAGATCGATCTCCATGACAGTCGTGTGGCTCTTGCGTTCTAGCGTGTGGCTTATGCGGTCGAACTGCATCCGCGAGCCGCCTTTTATGAGTATGTTCCGTCCGCCGAGTTCAGACGAGGTAGCTGAACGCAGGAAGTCGTCTGCTGTGGCATAAAACGAACTTCCCGGGCCGAACAACGCCAAATGGGTTGTCATTCGTGCACCTATTCCCACGAAGCGGTCTATTCCGGCGGCCTTTATAAGTTCTGCGGCATGGCTGTAAGTCTCTTCTTCATGCCCTGCCGCCGCGGCCATATCGGCCATAATGACCATTTTCGGGCGTTTTCCGGCGACGCGTCCCAGATAATCCAACGCGATCTCGAGCGAGTTTATGTCGGAGTTGTATGTGTCATTGATAATCACTGAATTGTAAAGCCCTTCCTTGACTTCGAGGCGCATCGCTACCGGTTGAAGCATGTCGGCGGCATTGTCCGGAACTTCGTATCCTTCCGTGCACCAGAAACACAAAGCCAGCGAGACGTTGCGGCGCGTGAAATCGTCCTGCCCGACGACGATTCCGAAGGCATCTGTCAGCCGTGCTTGAGGATATTTTTCACGCAAAGCCGGGCCTATTTCGGGGTATTCGCTGTCGTAGATTATCTCCGGACACTCGCGGAAAAGTTCCAGTTTCTCGTCGAGCAACTCGGCCTGCGACTCGAAATTCTCGGCGTGGGCCTGCCCGATCGCAGTGATGATGCCGATGTCGGGACGGATTATTTCGCTCAGGGCCGCCATTTCGCCCGGTTCGGAGATGCCGGCCTCGATAATAGCGTAATCCTCGTCGCCAGCGATCATCAGTACCGACAGCGGCACTCCGGTTTGCGAATTATAGCTTTTCGGGCTGCGGAAAAGGTTCACTCCGGCGGGCGTCAACTGGGCGATCCACTCCTTGACTATGGTCTTGCCGTAGCTTCCGGTTATGCCCACGACTTTGCCTTTGAATTGCCTGCGGTGATGTGCCGCGAATGCCTGCAATGCGGCAACGGTGTCTGCGGCTTTCACGAATCCCGCCTCTGAGAATCCCGTAGTGTCGAAACCGTTCTCCACGATGAAACCCCTCACACCGCGTGCGTAGAGTTCGCCGATGTAGGCGTGTCCGTCGCGGCTGGCGGTGCGTATAGCCACAAAAAGCGTGTCCCCGTTGACAGGGAAGGTACGGCTGTCCACTATGACGCGCTCCACCGTCCGGTCCGGACCGTAAAACGTTCCGCCACATGCGGTGGCTATTTCGCTCAGCATGTATTTCATTTTTATTCTAAAATATTTTTCATTCTCACCTCAGCATAGTCCCGGCAAGCTTGATTCTGCCTTCGGTTCGTCGAAAATTCATTGTTTGAAAGTTACGATCGTTAAACCTGAGCCTCCGCGGTCTGCATGGTCATCCACGGCGCTTTCGACGGCCGGTATCGATTTGAGATAGCGGCGGATCTCCTGTTTAAGCGCCCCAGTGCCTTTCCCATGGAGTATAGTCACACTGTTGACTCCAATCATGAGTGCATTGTCTATGAAATCCTCGACCTCTTCGATAGCCTCTGTGGGACGCAAACCGCGCACGTCGACCCTCGGTGAGAAATTCAGTTTGCGGTCTGAGATGTCGCTGCTGACAACTGTGCGGGCGGTTACGGGGCGCGTCGCCGTCTTGTACTCGCCACTGGAAATGACCTCGAGACGCTCCTTTGCGACGGTCGAGAGTATATGCCCGAACGCCACGGTCGCCTTGTTGCCCTTGACTTCCGTCACTTCGCCCACGGTGTCCTGTCCCTTGATGCGCACCTTCGCGCCTGGTTCCACTTCTTTCGGTTTCGGGGCGGGCTTCGCCTGAGCTTCTTTTTTCTGTTGCGCTTTTCGCTCTGCACGATTCTGCTGGCGGCGGAGGATGCGCTCCATCTCGGCGTCTATCTGCTGTTGCTTTGCCGCCTCCTGCTCGACAGGCGTGTCGAGCGTTTCGCGGAAATCGTCCATCTCCCTGCGGGCAAGACGAGTGAGATCCCTTTCGGCCTGTGACTCCTTTATGGTGCGGATAGTATTCTCTATCTGCTTGTTGGCTTCGGCGACGAGAGCCTTTGCCTCATCTTTCGCCTTTTTGATTATCTCGCCGCGCTCGACTTTTATAGCGGCAAGACGCTGCGCATAATCGGTCTCGAGTTGTTCGACCTTTTTGTCTGTGAGGCGTATCTTGTCGCGCTTGGTCTCCCAGTAACGGCGGTCGCGGGCGATCTCGCGCAATTGGCGTTCGAGGTCGATGTGGGTGTTTCCTGCCTTTTCACCAGCTGAACGGATGATCTCCTCAGGCAGGCCGATCTTACGCGCGATCTCAATGGCAAAAGAACTGCCGGGTTTGCCTCTTTCGAGCCGGAAAAGAGGACGGATGTTCTGCACGTCGAACGACATCGAGCCGTTGATGACTCCCTCGTTGTTCGAGGCGAAATATTTGATATTCGAATAGTGGGTCGTGACGACTCCGTAGCAACCTTTCTCCACTAACTTTTCCAGCACCGACTCTGCGATCGCACCACCTATGACGGGGTCCGTTCCCGAGCCGAACTCGTCTATGAAAACCATCGAACGCCCACCAGCCCCATGCAGCATCTGCTTCATATTCAGTAGGTGTGAACTGTAGGTGCTCAGGTCGTTGTCGATGCTTTGCTCGTCGCCGATGTCGATGAAAAGCGAGTCGAAAATCGGCATTTCAGAGTTTTCAAGCACCGGGACGGGGAAACCACACTGGAACATGTATTGAAGCAGGGCCACAGTCTTGAGACATACCGATTTACCGCCTGCATTGGGCCCGGATATCACCATAATCCTCTCTGCAGGCGAAAGCGACATGTCGAGCGGGATAAGCTCTTTTTTTTCACGCTTAAGCGTTTGCGCCAGCAGGGGATGCCTCGCCTGCCGCAGGACAAGCCTTCCATCGTCGGAAATTATCGGTCTCACGGCATCGTTGGCGACCGCCCAGCGCGCTTTCGCGCGGATAAGATCCATTTCTGAGAGGTAGTCGCCCGAGGCCGCTATGCCGTCGGCGTCAGGCCGGATGCTGTCGGTGAATTCGGTCAGGATGCGGACTATCTCTCGCCGTTCCTCGTACTCCAGTTCCTTGAGTTCGTTGTTGATCTCGACTATCTCGACCGGTTCGATGTAGAAAGTCTTGCCGCTGCCAGATTCGTCATGGATGAAACCCGGGAGTTTCTTTTTGTTCATCGCAGCAACCGGAATGACAGTGCGTCCGTCGCGGATGGATAGAGTTGCGTCGGCATCGACTATACCCGAGCTTTGTGCCTTAGCAAGTATCTGCTGCATCTTTTTCGACACCTCGCCTTCGCGTGAACGTATCGTCCGGCGGATGTCGTACAGTGCGGCCGAGGCGTTGTCTTTTATCTTTCCGTAGCGGTCTGTGAGCGAATCTATATGGTTGCTGATCCCGGGAAAACCATCGATGCCGGCGCTCATGGCCAACAGGCGCGGATACTGCTTTTCCGTGCGTACCGCAAGGAATGCCAGCACTTCATTCACCGACGTCAGAGCGCGGTACAGTGTGCGTATCTCCTCCACTTCGAGGAAAGCGCCCTCTATGCGGATTTTTTTTACTATCCGTTCTGTATCCGTAAATTCTCCTCCCGGGAATCCGCCCTCCATCAGCAGGATCGAGCGGAGTTCGTCGGCAAGTCCCAGCCTGCGTTCGATCTCGGGGGCAGATACCGAAAAAGTTTCGGCCGCCAGTTTTTCGCGGGCGGCCGAAGTGGTACACAATTCTTCCACCTGACTGCGGATTCGGTCGAAGCCGGTTTTATGCTCGAAGTCGGGAGAGAGAAATATCATGGTCGTGTCGGACTATTATTTGTCTTTCTTCTTATCCTTGTTGCCGCCGCCGAATAGCGAGAAATGTACGTAGCGTTTTGGGTTCTCCTTAAGGTCCTCAAGCAGTGCCGACAGGTTGCCTGAGGCCATAACCAGCGAGTCGTACAACGCCGGGTCGCCCAGCAGCTTTCCTGCGGTGCCTTCTTCTTCCGAAAGGTTCGCCAACAGGGTGTTGAGGAGGCTTATGCTCGTTCCCAGGCTGTCCGCCATGCCTTTGATGTTGGCTTCAGCGAGCGATTCTGAAACTTCGTCGAAATTACCGATGATGTTGTCGAATTTCGCGGAGTTATTCTTCAGCACGCCTGTAAATTCGCTAAGGTCCCGGAGGGTCTTTTCGAGGTTTCCTGCAGCCAACTGGCGCGTCATCTCGTTGACATTGTGCATGGTACCTTTGATGTCTTCTGCGTTCTCCGACAATATTCCGTTGAGGCTGTTGGACGTTGTTTCCAGCGAGTTCATCAGGCGTTTCGCTTCGTTGATTATATCTTCGATGCTGAGCGAAGCCGATTCCAACAAGCCGCTTCCTGTTTCTGACGGGATTATGGCGTGTTTCTCCAGATAACTGTCGGCGGTTCCGGGCACGAGTTCGATGGCCATGCTGCCCATGATGCCGTTGCTGAAGAGTTTAAGCCGCGAATCGGTGGGTATTTGCACGTTTTTCTTGATATTGACTGTCACAAGTACCTGATCAGTGTGCTCGGAGTCGATGGCGATGCCGGTCACAGAGCCTATCTTCACACCGCGCAGAAGTACCGGAGAGGATGTCTGCAGCCCTTTTGTCTGGTCGTACAGGGCGTAATATACCTTGTCTCCGCTGAAAAGATCCTTGCCTTTGAGGTAATTTATGCCAAGGTAGAGGCATAGCAGCATGGCAAGTGCGAACAATCCGATTTTCACTTCACGTTTGATTTTCATACCCAGTAGTTATAATTATTGGTCGTTCGCAGCGATACGTCTGCGAGCTTCTTCAATGGTAATTTGTTTGTCGCCGTCGAGCGCGATAACGAAAGCATCCTTGAAATTTCCTTTTTTCACCTCGTCGCGCACCTGTACGGCGTCTTCGAGTACGGTGTATCCTCCGATGTAATATTTATACCAGCCGTCCACCTGTTTCTCAACCAACCGGTCCCTGTATGCGCTGAATTTTGAGTCGCCTGCACTTATTTTGGTACGTGAGGCGCACAGTTGGACATAAAATCCTGTGCCGGATGCCGCTTTGGGAGTATCGGCGGGTTTGGCCTGGACAGGAGCGGTTTCCGCAGGTTTAACTGTGGGTGTGACCTGTACCGGTTTTTGCTCTGCGGGTTTCTGTTCGGCCGGTTTGTTCCGGACAGGCGCGGTGTCGGCCGGTTTGGTTTCCGCGACCGCCGGAGTTTTCGCCTGGTCCGTTTCGCCGCCCTTTTTATCTGTTGCTTCGCGGTATTCCAGGAACGCTTCGAAAATTGACTTGGCTATGGCCTCCTGGCCTTTTTCAGAAGTCATGTATCTGCGGTCGTTTTCGTTCGTCACGAATCCCATCTCGGTCAGCACGCTCGGCATGGCTGGTTTCCACAGCACGTAGAAAGGTCCCTGTTTGGCGCCGCGGTTCGTAAAAGATGTGTTCTTAGCATAATGTTTCTGTATGATGTTGGCGAACTGCAGGCTGCGGTCGAAATAAGCGTACTGCATCAGGCTGAATATGATGTAGCTTTCGGGCGAGGTGGGATCGAAACCCTCGTACTTTTCCATGTAGTCGTCCTCGTATTTCATCACGGCGTTCTCGCGCATCGCTTCGCGCAGGTTGTTCTCCGTTTTGTCTACACCCATGATGTATGTCGAGGCGCCGTTTGCCGAAGGCTTTCCGTCTATGGCGTCTGCGTGGAGCGAGATGAACAGGTTGGCTCCGGCCCGGTTGGCTATCATGCCCCTTTCATCCAGTTTGATGAATACGTCGGTTTTTCGAGTGTACACGACTTTCACATCCGGACAGTTGTCTGAAATCAGTTTCCCGAGTTTGAGCGCCACCGCCAGATTGACGTCTTTTTCCTTTACACCGGCATAGGGCGCTCCGGGGTCTTCGCCCCCGTGTCCGGCGTCGAGCACGACCGTGAAAGTCTCCGCGTTTTTTTTATTTTGCGCTGCGAGATTCCCGCACAGCAATAACGCACCGGCCGCCGTTAGCACGAATAAAAGAGCTTTTCTCCTAATAATCATACCTTCAAAAACAGAGTATCTGTAAAAAATTACCTATTTTTGTCAGCGAAATACGCGTTCCCATGCTGTTTTGGGGGCGATTTTTGATTTTTGCCGACTTTGTCGGCAAAGATAGCGGAATTAATCGACAATTTGGGCAGGCTAACTAAAAAATATCTGGTCTGGATAGCTCTTTCGGCACTGGCGGTGTCGGTGGGTATCCTTGTCTCGTGTTCGTCTGCGTCGAAAAGTGCGTCGTCGAAAAGCAAGCGCCAGCCTATATTCGACATGACGGAGCGATCCGGCGGCGAAACGGTTGCCGGTATACCGCAGCATGCCTCAACTGGAGAAACGGCCGCCGATTCCATTGCCCGGATCATGCCCGATGTTTCTGCCATAGACTTAAGTTCGCTGCCCGACGAATTTCCTGATGCACGGAAGAATCTGCCGGTGGATTCGCTCATGGCACAGTTGGCCGCGTCTTTACCCGATTCTTTGAACCGGTTGGCCCGGTTCATGCTGACTGTTCCGATAGACTCCTTGCCTGGGTTTATCGATACGCTTCCAGCAGGCGTTAAATCGCTCCTTCCGTCCGAACTTTCGGGTCTGCTGAGAAGATATGCGGCAGGAGATGCGAAAGCCGCCGGCGATATAAGGTCCCTGCGTGAAACTCTTCGCAAGGCTGTTCCTGCTTCTTTCAGAGCCGCGCTTCCCGATTCATTGAAGGGCCTTTCAGACGACAGCCTTCGCGGTTTTGCAGCGGAATACGGACTGGATATCCCTTCCGACCTCGACATACTGACCGATCCGGATGTTGTGACGGAAACCGGCTCGCTCCTTATCGTTGCCGACACCGTGCACAAAAAAGATAAGGCGTTCCTCGACCATCCGGTTGTAGGCAAAAATGAGGACTCGCTCGTTTACGACGTGAAGAACCGCCTGATATTCGTCTACGGGAAGGGAGACCTTGTGTACGAAGACAACAATCTGAAGGCCGACTTCATGATCCTCAACGCCAATACAAAAGAGATATATGGCACGGGTGTCGCCGACACGACTGGAAAGGTGAGCCGTCCGGAATTCATACAGGGCGGCGGCAACTACACGATGGATACCATCACCTACAACCTCTCCAGCGGCAAGGCCAAGATAAAGGGGGTTGCCACCAAGGACGGCGAAGGCTTTCTTCTGGGGCAGGAACTCAAAAAAATGCCCGACAATACCATTAACCTTGCGCATGGAAAGTATACCACCTGCGACCGCATAGAGCATCCGCACTTCTACATCGCCATGGCCAAGGCGAAGGTAATCCCCGGCAAAAAGATCATCACTGGTCCGGCATATTTCGTGATGGAGGACGTACCCATCTACTTTTTGGGCATTCCGGGCGGCTTTTTTCCGATAAGCAGCGGACCGAGGTCCGGTTTCATCATGCCGACCTACGGCGAGGAATCCACACGCGGTTTCTACCTTCGCGACGGCGGATATTACTTTACGTTCGGCGATTACGCCGACCTGACGCTCAAGGGCGGCATCTACACGCTCGGATCGTGGGAACTGTCCGGAAGCACCAATTACGTCAAGCGCTACACATTCGCCGGCAACCTTGCGGTCAATTACGCCAAGACGATATACGGTGAGAAAAACGCCGCCGACTATGTGAACAACAGCAACTTCAAGATCGCATGGAGCCACCGACAGGACCCGAAATTTAGGCCGAGTTCGCAGTTTTCGGCGAGTGTCAATTTCTCTACCGCAGGCTACAGCAAGCAGGGTACGACCAACCTGAACGATCTTTTGAACACGCAGACCAACTCGTCTATATCTTACGGGAAGAACTGGATGGCCGGCAGTACCCCCATAAACCTTACAGTGGCGTTCTCGCACTCCCAGAATTCGCGCGATTCCACCATCGCCCTGACGCTGCCCAATATAAGTTTCAGTATCGGAAGCTTCGCTCCGTTCAAACGCAAAATGGCTGCGGGAAAACAAAAATGGTACGAAAAAATAACGCTCAGCTACTCTATGGCTGCCAGCAACTCTGTGACAGCCAAAGAATACGACCTGTTTACACAGAAGACGCTGCAGGATATGCGCAACGGCGTTTCGCACAAAATACCCATCAAGACTTCGTTTACCATGTTCAAAGGGGCATTGACTTTCTCGCCCTCGCTGAACTACAACGAAAACTGGTTCTTCAAGAAAGAACGCAAAGTGTGGGATCCTGTCAAGAAAAGGGTTGAAACGCTCGATCCGGAATTCGGTTTTTACCGCATGTATAACTACAACGCCAGCGGTTCGTTCAGCACGAAACTCTACGGGATGTTCCAGGTCAAGCGAAAGCCGGGTAAGACAGGATGGCTCCAGGCCGTGCGGCACGTTATGACCCCGACGGCTGGATTCACCCTTGCGCCCGACTTCAAGAAACCGCAGTACGGCTTTGTGGAGTATTATCAGAGCGACTCCACGGCATACAAGTTTACCGAGTATGTTCCGTATGTCGGTTCGCAATCGATGGGCGCTCCCGGGCCTACGGCTTCGATCAACTTCTCGCTCTCAAATCAGATCGAGATGAAGGTCGCCAGTAAGAGGGATACTTCTGGAATGAAGAAAATACCGGTGATCGAACAACTCTCGTTCAGCGGATCGTACAACTTCCTGGCCGACTCGATGAACCTGTCCAACATAAGCATTACGCTCCGTACCGGTAATATATTCAAGAATTTCGGGATACAGTTGAGCGCTACCTGGGATCCGTATCAGGTTGTCGACATCAACGGCAGTCCGCGCAGGATTGCCAAATACAACGTCGGGCACGGCAAGTTCGGGCGTATTACACAGACAGGATGGTCTTTCGGCTATACGTTCAACTCATCGAATGCGGGCCAGCCCGTGATGAACGATATAAACAGCGGCTCTTATGTGGGGGCCTATGTCAACCCGTTCGACATGGACAACGGGTTGGATCCGGTTACGCGGCGGCAGTACATGGTGTCGAGCTACTACGACTTTAACATTCCATGGAACTTCGGGTTCAACTATTCGGTGAGTTATGCCAATAACGGGCTGAAGTCGATGATAACGCAGACGTTGGGTTTCAACGGCAGCGTCACGCTTACACCGAAATTAGGTTTCACGTTTACCGGGGGGTACGATATCGCCAGGCGCCAGTTCAGCCCCATGTCCGTCAACCTCACCCGCGACCTGCACTGCTGGACCATGACGTTTCAGTGGGTGCCGATCGGGACATTGAAGAGCTGGCAGTTCCACATAGGAGTCAAATCGTCGATGCTGGCCGACCTCAAGTATGACAAAGCCAGCAGCCGTTATGATAATCTGCAGGAATAGATTCCTGCAAATCGATTACGAATTACGAGTGAAGAAAATGCGAAAGACTGTTTCGCATTTTCACTCATGTTTTTATTCCTGCGCAGCGGACATCGGGGCGGTATGACCGCAGTTCGCGGTTTAGTTCGCGGTGCTTTCCGCCGGTTACACGGTCGAGCAGGGCATGAAAACGTTCGGAGTGGTCTTTATGGACGGTGTGGCAAAGTTCGTGAAGGACGATATATTCAGCCAGATGGTCCGGCAACAAGGCGATGAACAGCGACAGGTTGATGTCGTTTCGGGCCGTGCAGCTTCCCCATTTGCTCCGCGAGGCCTTCACGCGGACGTCGCCGCAGCTGAATCCGTGTTCGGCCGCCAGCCTTGAGACCATTTCAGGCAGTATCTTTTTCGCTTCTATGCGCAGAGCTTCTGTGATCCCTTTAACTGCGGCAGACTGTACCTCTTCAGATGTGGTGTCGAGTGCGCCAGGATATCTCACGACAATCTCCCCGTCCTTTATCTTTACGGATGATTTTTCTGTTTTTACCGGTTCGAACCGCAGAATGTGATGCCGGGTGCGGTAGTTATCATCGAACGGCTCGGCGTTGTAGCGGCTCTCGATCTTTTTGCGGTTTGCTATGATCCAGTCGCATTTCTCGTCCAGGAACCGCATGGCGCGCCTCTGCGAAACGAATGCGGGGTAGGAGAGGCGCACCGATCCGTCCGGCCTGACCGAAAGCGCGATGCGCGTGGCACGGCGGGTTCGCGAAACGGTAACTTCCCCGATGACTGGGTGGACGACGGTGCCTTTCATCGGATGCGGTTAACGTGCGAGTTCTTCTTCGGCCTTTTCTACATTTGCGAAACCGAACTGCGATATCACATCATCCATCAGTCCGGCGATCCTGTTGTTGCACAGATTGCCGATGCTTCCGGCGTGGGTATGTTTCACGTTTTTTTCGGGCGAGTATTTGCCTTCTTCTATCTGCAGTCCTACGGTTTTATATGCGTCGCGGAACGGCATTCCTTCCAGGACGAGGGCATTGACGCTCTCTACGCTGAACAGGTAGGCATAACGCGGGTCTGCGAGTATATCCTGGTTTACGCTGACATGCCTCAGCATGTAGTCGGCCATTGCAAGCACCTCCTTAAGATCCTGCAGGGCCGGGAAGAGCACTTCTTTCAGCAGTTGCAGGTCGCGGTTGTAGCCCAGCGGCAGGTTTGCGGTGAGCATTGAGATCTGATTGGGCAGCGCCTGCAGCAGGTTGCATTTCCCGCGCGCGATCTCCCACACGTCGGGATTCTTCTTGTGCGGCATGATGCTCGAACCGGTCGTCAGGTTGTCCGGATATGATATGAAACCGAAGTTCTGGTTCAAAAACAGCGTGTTGTCCATTGCGAGCCGTCCCACCGTGGCCGCGATCGACGACACAGCCTGCGATACTATGCGCTCGGTCTTTCCACGCCCCATTTGTGCGTATACGGCATTGTAGTCCATCGAGTCGAAACCCAGCAGGCGCGTGGTCATTTCGCGATCGAGCGGGAACGACGAGCCGTATCCTGCGGCCGACCCGAGCGGATTGCGGTTACACACGCGCCAGGCGGCCAGCATCATCTGCATATCGTCGACGAGGCTCTCCGCATAGGCGCCGAACCATAGTCCGAACGATGACGGCATGGCTATCTGAAGATGGGTGTAGCCTGGCATCAGCACATCCCGATGCTGCTGGGAAAGGGATTGCAGACGGCTAAAAAGCGCGTGCGCCGACCGGACGATCTCTATGATTTCGCGGCGCAGGAAAATGCGCAGGTCGACCAATACCTGGTCGTTGCGCGAACGCCCGCTATGGATTTTCTTGCCCGTTTCCCCGATGCGTTCCGTGAGCAGGAATTCGACCTGCGAATGAACATCTTCAACCCCGTCGGCGATCGCGAAACAGCCGTTGCGGACGTCGGCGAGTATCTTTTTCAGCTCGGCCTGCACCGCGTCGAGTTCGCCCGCCGAGAGCAATCCGATCGATTGTAGCATCCGGGTGTGGGCCAGCGAACCGAGCACGTCGGCTTCGGCCAGCATCATGTCCATTTCACGATCCCGTCCGACGGTGAATGCGTCCACCGCCTTATCTGCATCTGTGTTTTTCTGCCACAGTTTCATGCCTTACAATATTTTGCCTAAAAGTTCGATGTACAGGTCTATGCCTTCCTCGATCTCCGACAGCAGTATGTATTCGTCGGCGTTGTGCGAGCGGCTGCTTTCGCCCGGACCTATCTTCACGGAAGGAATATCCAGCGCAACCTGGTCGGAAGTGGTCGGGGAACCGAAAGTCGAACGCCCTATGGCTATGCCAGCCGCTACGATCGGGTGGCTGGGGGATATATAAGACGGCTTGAGGTGGGTAGAGCGCGGCACGACCTCGCATGAGACATTGTTCCTGATTATCTCCAGTACATCTTCGTTCGTGTATTTTTCTGTGATGCGGACGTCGACCGTAAAGCGGCATTCGGCGGGCACTATGTTGTGCTGCGTTCCGGCCGATATCATCGTGACGCTCATCTTCATCTCGCCGGACAAGTCGCTTTTGAGCGGAAAGCGGTAGTCCCGGAACCACTCTATGTCCTTCATGGCACGCAGTATGGCATTGTCGCCTTCTTCGCGCGCAGCATGTCCTGCACGGCCGTACACGATACAGTCCAACACCATAAGCCCTTTTTCCGCGATCGCAAGATGCATTCCGGTCGGTTCGCCGATTATCGCAAAATCGAGCGGCCCGAGTTGCGGAAGTATGCTGCGTATGCCGCCCGCGCCGCTTATCTCTTCCTCGGCAACGAAGGCTATGCAGAGATTGTATTTCAGATCTTCGCGCGCGTAATAGTGGCGGAACGCCGCTCCCAGTGCGGTAAGGCTTCCGCCCGCATCGTTGCTTCCCAGACCGTACAGCCTGCCGTCCTCCGTTATCTCTGCGTCGAACGGGTCGCGCGTGTAGCCTGGATTCGGTTTCACAGTGTCGTGGTGGGAACATAGCAGTATGGTCGGCTTCACCGGATCGTAATGCTTGTTGTAAAGCCATACGTTATTGCCTGACATGTGTACGTCCATCGTACCCCTCAATTGTATGGCTGACGCCAGTATGCGTGCTGTCTCGCCTTCTTCGCGGCTGAAGGAAGGCCTTCTTATCAATGTCTGCAGCAAAAGTACCGCGTCGTCGTATATTCCTTTGTCTATGATCATATTACATTCTTTGCTTTAGTGCTTCGTATAACATTATCGCCGCCGCAGCGGCTACGTTCAGCGATTCGATTTTTCCTTTCAGCGGAATGGCCGCAAGCAGGTCGCATAATTTAAGGACCTCTTTCGAGATCCCCTCGTCCTCGCTGCCCATAATGATCGCGGTGGGACGTTTGAAATCGACCTTGTATATCGTCTCCGTCGCTTTTTCAGTTGCGGCGACAATCTGGAAGCCTTCGGCCTGCAGCAATTTCAAGGTATTGCGGATGCTTCCCACGCGGCATACCGGGATTATGTTAAGCGCTCCGGCCGATGCTTTCAGCGCGTCGGCATTGACGGGTGCGGCATTCTTCATCGGCACGATCAGTCCATGCGCACCCGCACACTCGGCGGTACGCGCGATGCCGCCAAAATTACGCACGTCGGTCACGCCGTCGAAAACAACGAGCAGTCCCGGTTCGCCTTCGGGTATTCCGGCAAGTATTTCCTCGATATCGGAGTAGACGATGGCCGAGATTTGCGCCACGACCCCCTGGTGGTTGCCACGGGTGAGGCGGTTGAGTTTCTCGACCGGCACTTCCTGTACGTTGATGCGCTGTACTCGCGCTATTTCTTTCAGTTCGGTAATAAGCTGGCCGTCGGAGCCTTTTTTGATATAGATCTTCTCGATCTGGCGTCCGGCCTCGATGGCCTCAATGACGGGCCGCAGCCCGAAAACTATGTTGTCCATTTCTTTAGTTATGAGTCATGAGTCGTTGGAGCGGCTTTGCCGCAGTTTTATTATTCTGAAAGTATGTCAAGCTCGTAGTTAAGTTTCTCCCACTCGTGCATTTCGTGTGCGAGGCGGCGTTTCAGTTCCTCGTATGCGGCGAAAATTTTGCCGTCCGCAAGGTTTATTCCATTGGCTTCGGGGGCGGCGAGTTTTGTATCCAATGCGGAGATTTCGGTTTCCAGCCCGGCGATCTTTTTTTCGACTGCCGAGATGGCGTTCTCAACCTTACGAACGGCTTTCTCCGACTCTTTCCGCTTCTTGTAATCCTCTTTACCGGCCGCTTTCGGCTCATCTTTTTTCTCCTCGACGGCCTTTATCTCGATTTCGCGCAGGGACTCCAGCTTGCGTTTTTCGAGGAAATACCAGATACTGCCCAGGTACTCGCGCACCCCGCCGTCGCGGAACTCGTAGACTTTGTCGACGAGGCCGTCCAGGAATTCGCGGTCGTGGGAAACGACTATTACCGTGCCGTCGTACTTCATCAGCGCGCTCTTCAGGATGTCCTTCGAGCGCATGTCCATGTGGTTGGTAGGTTCGTCGAGCACCAGCAGATTGTAGGGTTCGAGCATCAGGCGGGCCATCGCAAGGCGCGAACGCTCGCCGCCCGAGAGCACCTTCACCTTCTTGTCGATGTCGCCGCCGCGGAACAGGAACGCCCCCAGGATGTCGCGCAGGCGGGTACGGATGTCGCCCACGGCAACCTTGTCCAGGGTGTCGTAAACCGTGAAATTGCCGTCCATCAGGTCGTCCTGGTTTTGGGCGTAGTAACCCGTGTTGACGTTTGCGCCGACCTTTATCGAACCTTCGGTAGATTCCAGTTGACCGATAAGCATCCGCGCGAAAGTAGTTTTGCCTTCGCCATTGCGGCCCACCAGGGCGATCTTTTCGCCGCGTTCTATCGTGAAATCCGCCCCGCTGAAAACGTGTTTGGGTCCGAAACTTTTGCCTGCGTTCTTCACCTCTGCTACTACCTGTCCGGAACGCGGTGCAGGCGGGAATTTGATGTTCAGGCGAGACATGTCTTCCTCGTCGACCTCCAGACGGTCCAACTTTTCCAACTGCTTGACCCGCGACTGAACCTGGTTCGACTTGGTCGGTTTATAGCGA
This sequence comes from Rikenellaceae bacterium, assembly GCA_031548515.1. Classification (GTDB taxonomy): domain Bacteria; phylum Bacteroidota; class Bacteroidia; order Bacteroidales; family Rikenellaceae; genus UBA940. The sequence goes on from JAVBRB010000041.1 coordinate 45,906, forward strand.
AATTTCTCGATAAACTCTTCGGTTTTTTCGATCATCCGCTGCTGGTTCTGGTATGCGGCCATCTGCTGTTCGCGCCTTTCGCGCCGCAGTTCGACGTAGTGGCTGTAATTTGTCTTATAGTCGTAGAGCTTGCCCAGCGAGATCTCGACAGTGCGGTTGGTGACGTTGTCGAGAAACGCCCTGTCGTGCGAAATCACCACCACCGCGCCGTTGTAGTCGCGCAGATAGCCTTCGAGCCACTGGATGCTCTCGATGTCGAGGTGGTTGGTCGGCTCGTCGAGCAGAAACACCGACGGACGGCTCAACAGCAATTTTGCAAGTTCGATGCGCATCCTCCAGCCGCCGCTGAACTCTTTGGTGGGGCGGCTGAAGTCCTCACGCCTGAATCCCAGTCCGAGCAGCGTTTTCTCGATATCGGCTTCGCGCGTGTCGCCGCCCAGGATGTGGTAATGGTCGGTTGCGTCGTTCAGCCTGTGCAGCATCTGCTCGTAAGACTCGCTCTCGTAGTCCTCCCGCACCGCCAACTGCTCGTTTATCCCGGCGATTTCTTTTTCAAGTGCAAGTACCTCATGAAACGCTTTCGCAGTTTCCTCGACCAGCGAAGTGGTGTCGGCGATCTTCATCTGCTGCGGCAGGTAGCCCACGGTGCATTCTCCGTTCTTGCTCACCGCACCCGACGTGGGTGGCTGTTCGCCGTTGATTATTTTAAGAAGGGTGGTCTTCCCGGCCCCGTTCTTGCCTACGAGTCCTATCCTGTCGCGAGGGTTTATGAGAAGCGAGACCTCTGTAAAAAGATCCCACCCGCCGTAACTAACCGTTATATTGTCGACACTAATCATTGTTTTTCGTGAAAACAGGCCGTCTGCTGCCTTCTACTCAAAAATCGCTCGGTCATTTACGATCAGTAAACTCCCTTCGCGATTTTTTCGAGAGCGTTGCATATGACCCGTTTTGACGAAAAACAGTCATATGCACTTTCGACGGCAAATATTTTTTATTAAGCGTTCAACATTTTCTCTATCTCGGCAACCGGGTCGGGCGCTCCGAAGATTGCGCTGCCGGCGACAAGTACGTTACATCCGGCGTCCCACATTTCACGCGCGTTTTCGGCCGAAATGCCGCCATCTATTTCTATCAAGATTTCCAGGCCGCGTTCGTCTATCATCCGGCGGAGTTCGCGGACTTTCCCAGTGCTCCCTTCGATGAAGCTCTGGCCCCCGAAACCAGGTTCCACACTCATTATCAGCACCAGGTCGAGTTTATGGAGGTACGGCGCAAGGACCGAGACAGGAGTTTTCGGTTTTACCGATACACCGACTTTCGCCCCCGATTCGCGTATAAGTCCTATACAGGCGTCCATGTCGGCGACAGCTTCGTGGTGCACCGTTATCAGGTTGGCACCCGCTTCGGCGAAGCGCTTCACGTAGCGCTCCGGCTCGACGATCATCAGGTGCGTGTCCATGAATTTGTCGGTGGCGCGGCGGATGGCTTTCATTACCGGGAATCCGTATGAAATGTTGGGAACGAAAACACCGTCCATAATGTCCATATGGATCCACCCGGCGGCGCTGCCGTCTATCATGTGCGTGTCGCGGTCGAGATGCCCGAAGTCGGCCGAAAGCATCGACGGTGAAATTATACGCTTCATTTTCTACCGAATCTAATTCTCGCAAAGGTATACCATTTTTTCAAAATTATGGATATCTTTGGAGATGTAACATATCGCAAATGACAACATTCTACATCATATCCGCCGTAGTGCTTCTGGTGCTGTGTGCCGTGCTTTTGATAATATGGCTCGGTTCGCGCGAGCATGGCCGCGAACTGGGTCTGCTTTTGGCATCAGAAAGGCAGCTTTCGGAGCAGTCACGCGCCGAATCGGCCGCAAAATCGGTCGAACTCGCCCGTGCTGATGCCGAAATCGCCAAGCTCCGCGAAAAAGCCGAGAGCGACCGTGCCGAACTCGAAAAACTGCAGGAGTCGTTCCGGTTGGAGTTCCGCAATCTGGCAAACGACATATTGGAGGAAAAATCCAGACAGTTCAAGGAAACAAATAAAGAGTCACTCGACACCCTGCTCAAGCCATTCAAGGATAATCTCGCCGACTTCAAAAAGCGTGTAGAGGATATCTATTCCGAGGAGAACCGTCAGCACGGGGCGCTCAAGACAGAACTAAAGAGCCTCCTGGAACTCAACCAACGCATCACTGAGGAAACCACTAACCTTACGAACGCCTTGAAAGGCAGCAGTAAGGTGCAGGGCGACTGGGGTGAGATGATCCTCGAGCGGATGCTCGAAAACTCGAACCTTCAGCGAGGCGTCCACTATTTCGTGCAGGAGAATTTCAAGGACGAAGACGGAAACAATATGCGTCCTGATATTGTGTTGACGCTTCCAGAGGGCAAGCGTATAGTCATCGATTCGAAAGTTTCGCTGACGGCCTATGTTGGGTATTCATCGGAGGAGGAAGAGGTCAGGCGCGAAGACTATATGAAAGAGCATCTCGGTTCTGTGCGCCGCCACGTTGCAGAACTTCACGCAAAGAATTACCAGAACCTCGTAGATTCGCCCGATTTCGTGATAATGTTCGTGCCCAACGAGCCGGCGTTCATGTGCGCCCTGCAAAACGACAGCGCGCTGTGGGCCGACGCCTATAATAAAAAGGTGATAATATCGTCGCCAACTAACCTGTTCGCCCTTCTGAAGATCGTCGATGACCTGTGGAAGCGCGATAACCAGAGCAGGCACGCCCTCGAAATTGCCCGACAGGGCGGCGCGCTGTACGATAAATTCGTTGGGTTTGTTTCATCGCTCGAGGATGTCGGCCGCAACATCGACCGCGCGCAGAAAAGCTACGACCAGGCCTACAATCAGTTGAAAGATGGTTCCGGGAATCTGGTCCGGCGCGCCGAAAACCTGCGCGAGCTGGGCGTAAAGGCGTCGAAAAAACTTCCGGCGCAGTTGACCGACTCGTTCGAGGATGAGAACGGCACGGACGGTCCCGGGGATCAGTCCTGAAGGTTCATCCGCATACAGACCATATGACGGCACGGGATGCCGTTCTCGAATATGGGTTCGGGATAATGGCGCGCGATAAAATCTACGTCGACGGCGTACATTTCGAAGCCGCATTTCTGGTAGAGGGCCATTTGTCCGATTCCGGCATTTCCGGTCCTTACTTCCAATATCACATATCCGGCCGACCGCGCACGCTCCACGGCATCGAGGATCAGCCGTTTTCCGATGCCCTGTCCCTGCCGGTTTTCGGCGACGGCCACATTGACCAGCTCGGCCGTCAGCGGGCGCGTCGGCAGCAGGATGTATTCACCCACGGTTTCATCTTCGATTTTCGCAACGTAACACTCTCCGCGCCTGAGGCAGTCCGCAATGGCTTCAGGGTGCTCGTCGGCGAGATAAATTAATTTGTATGGGATTTCGTCTCCGGGCGCAAGCCTTTCGATAGTCAGGTTTTCCATAGCTTTAATATTACTGGTGGCTGGCGGGAACGGGGATTTCAGGCGCCTTTTCCGACACTTTGTCCTCCTTTTTCTGCTCCGTTTTGCGAAGGGCGCGCAAAAGGTTGGCGCGAAGGTGTTCGTGAGGAATGCCTCGTTTGATTTCACTGTCCTGCGCGATGGATATGGCACCGGTTTCTTCCGAAACCACTACTACGACGGCATCCGACATTTCGCTCATGCCTAGCGCAGCCCTGTGGCGCATGCCGTATGATTTGGGCACTTTTACACGGGTCGACGGCAGAACGCATTTAGCCGCCACTATGCGGTTCTCATGGATTATGACAGCCCCGTCGTGAAGAGGCGAATTCTTGAAAAATATGTTTTCGAGCAGCGGCACCGAAGTCTGTGCGTCGACGGCTATGCCTGTGTCCGCTGTGATGGTCAGGTCGGTTTCCCGCTGGATCACTATCAGCGCGCCGGTTTTAGAGGCTGACATATCGGTGACAGCCTTGACGATGGGAGTGACGTCGATCTTCTCGTCCCTCAGGTCCGAGCCGAACACTTTACGCCAGAAAGAGTTGTTGCGTCGGTTGTTCCTCTGCTTGACCCCTATCGTCTGCAGGAACTGCCGTATTTCTGGTTGGAACACTACTATCAGCGCGATCACCCCGACACCGATGATGTTGCCCAGGATGGACGACAGTAATTCCATGTTCAATACCTGCGTTACGACCCATATTATATATATAGTGATAATTCCTATGAGGATGCTTGGCGCGTTCGTGCCTTTGACCATACGGTACAGGTAGTACATAAGCACCGCCACGGCGACGATGTCAATAATGTCTATGAAGCCTATTTGTATGAATCCCATCCGCTGCAGCTGTATTTGTATAATATAGGATACGCCTCGGCAATTTCTGAAAGCAAGTTTTCAAATCGCACTCGGCTTTCACTATATTTCTACAAAAATAGATAAAAAAAGAAGACCGGACAAATCTTTGACCGGTCTTCCTTCGATGTTTTACAGATGTTTATGCTTTGGCTTCCTTCGTTTCTTTTGATACCTTGCCGTCACGGCCTTTCTTTTTCATCATGTCGTATGCGACAGGGGTAGCAATGAAGACCGACGAATAGGTACCCACGACGATACCGACCAGCAGCGCCAGCACGAATCCGCGTATAACCGTGCCGCCGAACAGGAATATGGCCAGCAGCGTGATGATCGTCGTACCTGCCGTATTCATGGTACGAGACAGGGTAGAGTTGACGGCGCCGTTGATATTGTCGCGTATAGAGCGTTTCGGATAAAGCGTCTGGTATTCGCGGATACGGTCGAAGATGACCACCGTGTCGTTGATCGAATAACCGATGATGGTAAGGATAGCTGCGATGAAAGACTGGTCGATCTCAAGCGCGAATGGGAATATCCCGTGAAACAGCGAGAAGAGTCCGAACACAAGTATTGCGTTGTGCGCGAGCGATACCACTGCTCCCATACCCCACTGCCATTTGCGGAAACGCAGGAGAATGTAGAGGCCGATCGCGATAAGGCTGAACACGACCGCGATCACCGAGTTGCGTTTGATGTCATGGGCGACGCTCGGGCCTACCTTGTCGGACTGAATGACGCCGTAGTAGACTTCCTGGGTGCTATTGAATTGGTCGAGAGTGAGCGGTGCGGCAAAGAGCGGATTGAGTGCTTCCCACAACATGCGGTTTACTTCTGCCGTAGCTTCATCGCTTTCGTCGTCGAATTTATACTGCGTCAGGATTCGTTTTTCTGTGCCGGTAGTACCGTAGGTTTTCACCTCATAGCTCTCGTCGGTGCCTTCGAATATGGTTTCCATACGTTCGCGAACGGATTCGTCGCTTACCTGCTGGTCGAACGCCACAACATAGGCACGTCCTCCGGAGAAGTCGACACCGTAGTTGAGTCCACGGGTGGCGAGCGATACGAAAGTGACGACGATCAGCGCGCTCGAAATGATATAAGACCATTTGCGGTTGCCTACAAAGTCGAACTTGGTGTTGGCAAGGAAGTTCTGGTTCCACTTGCGCGAGAAAGAAACTTTCTTGCCTTTTGAAACCCTGCCATCGAGAAAAAGGCGTGTAATGAAGATGGAAGTATAGAGCGAAGTGATGATGCCTATTATAAGGGTGGTTGCAAAGCCCTGTACTGGACCCGTACCGAATACGAACAGCACGATACCGGTGATTATGGTGGTCACGTTACCGTCGATGATGGCGGAGTAGGCGTTCTTGTAACCTTCCACGATCGAAAGCCCGAGGCCCTTGCCGGCGCGGAGTTCTTCCTTAATGCGTTCGTAGATGATAACGTTGGCGTCGACTGCCATACCCATCGTCAGCACGATACCTGCGATACCGGGCAGCGTGAGTACCGCCCCGAACGCGACGAGTACGCCGAACAACAGGAACAGGTTAGCTATAAGGGCAATGCTCGAATACCAGCCGGATCTGTTGTAATAGAGGCACATGTACAGCAGCACCAGGATGAACGCCAGCACGAACGATATCATACCGGAATTAATGGAGTCTTTGCCCAGCGACGGGCCGACTACGGAGTCTTGGATAATGCGGGCCGGAGCGGGCAGTTTACCCGATTTCAGCACGTTCGCAAGGTCCTTTGCTTCCTGGATGGTGAAATTGCCGGTTATCGACGAGCGTCCGCCTGTGATCTCGTTGTGTACGGTCGGAGCGGAATATACATAGCCGTCGAGCACAATGGCTATCGACTTGCCTATATTGTCTGCCGTAAGGCGCGCCCATGTCTTTGAGCCGGTAGAATTCATAGTCATGCTGACTTCGGCGGTGGAGCCGTGTTCCGCATAATTTTCTCTTGCGTCTATGATCACACCGCCATCGAGCGGAGCCTTGCCATCGCGGGTGTTTGCCTTGATGGCATATAGTTCGAAACGGGGAACCTTGTCCTCCCAACGGTCTGCGGGAGTTTCTTTAACGCCCCACATCAGGCGTATGTCGCGCGGAAGCATCGATTTGACCTGAGGCAGTGAGAGATAGCGGTTTACGGCAGCCGTATCGTATGAAGCCGCTGCGCCGACCACGGGACCGGTTGCGGTGTTTCCGAAAGGTTTCAGTTTCGAGAAAAGGTCGTTCGTTGCGGTAGATCCCGTTTCGGGAACTTCATCGAATTCCGACAATTCGGCGAGGATCGCATCGTCCGCAGTTTCGCCTCCTTCCGCCGGTGCTTCTGTCGCTGCTTCTTCCCCTGCGGCAGACGGTTTTACCAATGAATTGTAGCGCGCCACTTCATCGTTGACCTGCATCAGCATGGGAAATACCTCATTGTTGTCGTAGGTCCCCCAGAATTCGAGCGATGCGGTTCCCTGCAGGAGTTTACGCACGCGTTCTGGTTCTTTAACGCCTGGAAGTTCGATCAGCACGCGGCCGTTGTCGAGCTTCTGGATATTCGGGTTGGCAACGCCGAAACGGTCGATACGGTTGCGGAGAACGTTGAACGAGTTGGAGATGGCGCCGTCTGCCTGGGTTCTCAGGATTTTAACCACGTCTTCGTTCGTGCTGGTCGGCAGGATGCTCTCCTTGAGGTCCGGCGTGTTGAAGATGTAGGCGAGGGGAGCGCCTCCCGACAGTTCGTTATAAGCCCTAGAGAACAGGGTTATATAGTCGTCGCTGCTGTTTTTCTGCTGATTACGGGCCTGGACGAGCGCCTGGTTGAAGATGGGGTCTTTGCTGTCGTTCGACAGAGCGCGGATAACGTCTTCCACCGATATCTGCATCGTCACGTTCATACCTCCGCGGAGGTCGAGGCCGAGGTTCAGCTCCTTGTCCTGGCACTCCTTATAGGTGAACTTGATAAGACCGAGGTTATAAACGGTCTGTGATTTTACGGAGTCCAGATAGGCATCCCTTTTCGATTCCTGCTGTCCGGGGGCGAATTGTGCGGCGTATTTCTTCGCCTTGTTTTCCACTACCTTCGTTACCAGCGTGAAAGAGAGCTGATAGGCACAGGCCAGTATCAGGAGAGCCGTGAGTAGTTTGAGTGCGCCTTTGTTTTGCATTTTTATTGGTCTTTTATTTGTTTTTGTTCGTTTTCCGGATTGGCAACTATTTAGAGCGCAAAAGTATATATTTTTTCCGAACTAATGCCACTCCGGCACAACAAAATTACTTGTTCCGCCTGTTTTTTATAAACAAAAAGGGCGGACTTCACAGAGTCCGCCCGGATATCAATCGTGCCAACGGGGATCTTTACTTGACTTCCTCGAATTCCACGTCTGTAACATTGTTCTCGTCGCCGCCGCCGGTGTTGCCGCCTGTACTGCTGCCCGTATCCTGCGGACCGGGACCCTGCTGTTGGCCCGAAGCATACATATCCTGGCTAGCGGCCTGCCATGCGTCGTTCAATTCTTTTGTGCAGCGGTCTATATCGGCGACATTGGCTGCCTTGTGGGCCTCCTTCAGGGCGCCCAGTGCGTTTTCGATAACGCCCTTCTTGTCGGCCGGTATCTTGTCGCCATATTCTTTCAGTTGCTTTTCGGTTTGGAAGATCATCGAGTCTGCGGCGTTCACTTTGTCGACCTTTTCGCGTTCTTCCTTATCCTTGGCTTCGTTGGCTTTGGCTTCGTTGCGCATGCGTTCGATCTCGGCGTCGGTCAAACCGCTCGATGCTTCTATACGGATTTTTTGCTCTTTGCCGGTGCCTTTGTCTTTTGCCGAAACGTTCAGGATACCGTTGGCGTCTATGTCGAACGTGACTTCGATCTGGGGTATCCCTCTCGGAGCCGAAGGTATGCCGTCGAGGTGGAAACGTCCGAGTCCCTTGTTGTCGCGGGCCATGGGACGTTCGCCCTGCAGGACGTTGATTTCAACCGAAGGCTGGTTGTCGGCCGCCGTCGAGAAAGTTTCGCTCTTGCGGGTGGGGATAGTGGTGTTGGCGTCGATCAGGCGGGTGAACACGCCCCCGAGAGTTTCGATGCCCAGTGAAAGCGGGGTAACGTCCAGCAACAGCACGTCTTTGACCTCGCCCGTGAGGACACCGCCCTGGATAGCTGCGCCTACGGCGACGACTTCATCGGGGTTGACGCCTTTGCTCGGCTGTTTGCCGAATATTTCTTCCACCTTTTTCTGAATTGCGGGGATACGGGTGGAGCCGCCGACGAGAATGACTTCGTCGATCTGACTGGCCTTGAGACCTGCGTCTTTCAGCGCTTTTTCACACGGGGCGATAGTCCTTTTTATGAGACTGTCTGAAAGTTGTTCGAACTTCGCACGCGTGAGCGTCACAACGAGGTGCTGCGGAGTGCCGTTCACCGGTGCTATATACGGAAGGTTTATCTCCGTGGAAACAGAACTCGAAAGTTCTATCTTGGCCTTTTCCGCGGCTTCTTTCAGACGCTGCAGGGCCATCGGGTCCTTGCGCAGGTCGATTTTGTGTTCATTCATGAAATTTTCGGCCAGGAAGTCGATTACGACATGGTCGAAGTCGTCGCCGCCCAGATGGGTGTCGCCGTTGGTCGATTTGACTTCGAAAACGCCGTCGCCAAGTTCGAGGATCGAAATGTCGAACGTGCCGCCTCCGAGGTCATACACGGCGATCTTCATATCCTTGCCGTTCTTGTCGAGGCCATATGCCAGGGCTGCAGCCGTGGGTTCGTTGATGATGCGGCGCACTTTCAGGCCTGCGATCTCGCCTGCCTCTTTGGTGGCCTGGCGCTGCGAGTCCGAGAAATAGGCCGGAACGGTGATGACCGCTTCGTCGATCGACGTTCCGAGATAATCCTCGGCCGTTTTTTTCATCTTCTGGAGTATCATCGCTGAAATCTCCTGCGGGGTGTATTGGCGTCCGTCCACTTCCACGCGGGGAGTGTTGTTATCGCCTTTCACGACCTTGTATGGAACACGTCCGGTTTCGTTCTGTACCTGGTCCCATGTCTCGCCCATGAAACGCTTGATCGAGAAGATAGTGCGTTCCGGATTAGTGATAGCCTGGCGTTTAGCCGGTTCGCCGACTTTGCGTTCGCCGCTGTCGGTAAAGGCCACTATGGACGGGGTGGTGCGGTGTCCTTCGCTGTTGGGTATAACAACCGGCTCGCTGCCTTCCATTACCGCGACGCACGAATTGGTCGTCCCGAGGTCGATTCCAATAATTTTTGCCATAATTCTTATATTTTTTAAGTTTTTAAATGATTTTCGTTATCTGCCTTTTGGCGTCGCAAACCGTGTGCCAACGGCCGAACTGACATTGAAATTTTCCATATTGACTGCCAAAACCGCTCGGTTTGTCAGTCTCGGGTGACACAATGTCGCACATCATGATCTTCGGGACACGGATTCCGCTGTGATAATATTCGCCGTCGTCCGGTTTTTATGTTGTTAAAATTTTGGGGATATGTTTTTTTTATTTAATTTTAACCACAGATTCATTAAACCTAATTAATTTTTTAAAAATATGGTTATTACATTCAATGAGCTTCGCCGCATCAAGGATAGATTGCCAAGCGGCAGCTCACAGCGAATCGCTGACGAACTTGGCATTGATGTGGCGGCAGTCAGGAATTACTTCGGTGGGAAACATTACGATGCGGCTGAAAAAATCGGCATCCATATTGAAAAAGGCCCCGACGGAGGAGTTGTAACACTGGACGACACGACTATCCTTGATGCAGCAATGCGTATTCTGAATGAAGTGCAGAATTAGTTTTTAAACAACCGACAATCAAACAGCAGGGGCGATCGATAAGATCGCCCCTGCTGTTTGATTGAGGATATTTTTATCGCTATTCTGTTCGTTTGAAATAGCATGAAACCAGGTTCTCTTGTAGCCGACTGTTGCCTGTTGCCGGCGAAATGCAGATTAGAATAACGGTTTGGGATGGTTTTATAATGATGCAGCGATTGATTTTGGGATCAATCACTATATCTTAAAGAATTGCGATTCGCGCGCCTGTTGAACAAGGTCTCGCAAATGATCAGATGGTTTCGATGCTGGGGCGGAATTTCACAACCGATTTAGCCGGGATTTCCACGGGCGTTCCTGTTTTGAAATTTCGGCCTACGCGTGCCGTTTTTTTTGTCACTATAAACGATCCGAACCCTGTGAGGGTGATTTTGTCGCCATCGTGCAATGCTTCCGAAGCAACGCTTATGAAAGCGTCCATGCATTTTTTTGCATTTACTTTTGACACCCCGGCTTTCTCAGCAACGGCATCGACAAGTTGAGATTTATTCATATCAATCGGGCATTTTGATTATAAGATATCTCTAATATTCAGGGAGGAGGACGTTGCGAAGGTAATTAATAATTATTTAATAACCGCATGGATGAGTCCTGTTTGGATGCATGTTTTGCGTATATTTTTTATGGCGTATGTTTTTGCCTTTTCCGTAATGTGTTTTTTTACCTTTTGCATATCGTGTGGTGCGTGTGTCAATTTCTAATGAGGGTAAATACTCTTGTAGCCAGTTCATGTTGAAATTAATCGGGAATGTATTTGCAAAAGCGAAAAATCGGTAATACTTTTGCACTTGGAGAGATGGCAGAGTGGTCGATTGCGGCGGTCTTGAAAACCGTTGAACTGAGAGGTTCCGGGGGTTCGAATCCCTCTCTCTCCGCAAATAAGGCTGAAAATCAGCAAATTATAGAATTAACACCCAGTTTTACACCCAAGAATGTAAGATTGGGTGTTTTTCTTTTCTCATCCATCAATTTACTCCTTTTATCAATTCTGAAATTTCTGTGGCAATTTCTTCTACAGTATACGAAGATGTATTTCTTGCTAATTTATCCGCCAAG
>JAVBRB010000012.1:0-41127 GCA_031548515.1 Rikenellaceae bacterium
AAATACAGGAAACCGCACCGGAACCACCTTATCACCGCCGTGACAATCAGCTGACAAACAATTTGTTAAATAATGAAAATCTTAACACCGCCGATTCCCGAATCTTGAATCTCTTTTTTGCATCCATACAGACCGGAATGATCTCTGAAAATTCCACTGAAAACGAAATAAACAAAATGATACAAGTCTGAAAAATGCAACGGAACGGTTTTAGCCGTTCCGTTGCATTTTTAACTCATTAATGCTCTTATTCCATCGGCGCGATGTGGAAAAAGAGCCTGTCACGAAATATTGAGACGGGTTATTGCCGAAATATAGCTTGTATTATTTCACCAATAAAAAAAGAGTTGCAACTTTCGTTACAACTCTTTGATTTTCATCCGCTCCTCAGCTAGGACTTGAACCTAGGACCCCCTGATTAACAGTCAGGTGCTCTAACCAACTGAGCTACTGAGAAATTTTTTATTTGTTCCGCTAAACCAGAATAATGCAATATCCCGGTTTCGGAGTGCAAATATACAGCATTTTTTAATTACGCAAAATTTTTTAAGCCAAAAATCTTTTTTTATTTCGCCTCTACGGAAAATCATAACATTCCGCAACGGAAAAGTTATTTTTTGCCGATGGAGCATAATATACCCTTTATGTATTTGAAAAAAAGAGCCAAAACCGATATCTTTGCCGGGAACTAAAAACACATGAACGACAGGCAGCAGAAAGTGTACGATTGGCTCACCGCCGGCGGCATCGCATATGACAGCTATGACCACCCAGAAGCGCCGACCATCGAAACCGCCAGGCTCCATTGGAGGCAGGATGGTTCGACTCACTGCAAAAACCTCTTTTTCCGCAACCACAAGGGGAACAAGCACTACCTGGTCGTTTTCGACAGTACGCAGAACCTCGCCATACACGATCTCGAAAAACGGCTGAGGCAGGGAAAACTTTCGTTCGCATCCGAGGAACGCATGGAGCGTTGGCTCGGACTGCGGCCCGGTTCGGTCTCCCCTTTCGGACTAATAAACGACACCGGGAATCACGTACACCTGTTTCTGGATAAAAACCTGCAGGACGCGCCGAGTTTGAGTTTCCACCCTAACGATAACACCGCCACGGCAGTCATATCGCAGGCTGATTTCAGGCGATATCTCGACCTTACAGGCAATAGTTACGAATGGCTGGAATTGTATTAACATGGATTTTGGATAAGCATCTATATCATAGTGATCTATGCCTCACCATTTAATAAAAGAATCCATATCCGAACCTCATGTCAGCGGCTTTTACACAGCCGCCCTTCCACATTCGATCACACCTTCCCAATCAGCCCCTGACCATAGGAGCGGGAACACTTACGGAATAATGGTTAAAAAAGCCGTATACTTATTAGCCGCTATTGCATTGACATACTACCCGTGCCGCGCACAGGAGCTTATGTCGCCGCTCAGATTCAGCGAAACGGATTGGAACTTCGGCACCATCCGCGAGGAAGGCGGCCCCGTAAGCCATGTTTTCACTTTTACGAACAATGGAACCGATCCTGTCGCCATTGACAGAGTCACCGCATCGTGTGGCTGCACTACCCCAGAATACACGCGCGGTCTTGTGAAGCCCGGAGAAAAGGCCGAAATAAAAGTGAGTTTCGATCCGATGGGTTATCCTTCGGACTTCAGCAAGAGCGTAGTGGTCGTAAGCGGCGGCGGCAGGTACCACGACCTGCTCACGGTCAGGGGCCATGTCACGCCGCGCGTGAAAACCGTCACGGAAGAATATCCTTTCGACATGGGAGGCGGCCTTAGGCTTGACAACACGATGCTGGCATTCAGGCAGGTAGTACAAGGCGGTTTACTGTCGATGCCCATCGGTTACGCCAACACGTCCGGCAAGGACATTGCCATCGAGATCCACGAAGTCGAATCCAGCGGGCTACTTAAAATCCATGCGCCCGAAACCATATGTGCCGGATGCCGCGGGTCGATAACCGTGACATACGACCTTACCGAGAAATCAGGTTACTATGGAATTATCCATGACCTGCTTAAAATAATAGTGGACGGAACAGAATTGAAGAATACGGTTTATACCACCATGATAGGCGTCGACGATTTTTCAGGGCAGAGCATCGAGACCGCTCCCCGCCTGTTCCTGGATTCTCAGTTCCACAATTTCGGCGAAGTGCGCAGGCGCATGATGCCATATACTTTCCGGCTGACAGCGAGCAATGAAGGAAAAGAGACGCTGTACATACGCAGCATCGACGAAAAACCGGGGTTTAAAACCACCCTGCGCACCGGAATGGCTATACCGCCGGGAACTTCACTGCAATTCGAAGTGATACTGTACAGCGACAAATACGAGCCTGGAGAGCTGGTCGAGAGCCTGATAATGGTAGTGAACGACCCGCTGCGCACTGTAAGGGAAATAAGAATTTCAGCCAAAATAAATAAATAGAAACAGCTCTGTATGTTTAAGATATTGGAAAAGAGGGATCTCACACCCGACACCGTCATGATGAGAATAGAGGCTCCGCGCCTCGCCCGTTCGGCACAGCCCGGCCAGTTCGTCATCATCCGCGTGGATGAAAGAGGCGAACGCATACCGCTCACCGTCAGCGACTACTCCGCCGAAGAAGGTTGGGTGGCGATCGTAACACAGACGGTAGGAGTATCAACCCGGAAACTCAATTCGCTCGGCACGGGCGACAGCATCGTCGACTTCGTGGGGCCGCTCGGAAAACCGTCCGAGTTCGTCCACGAACCGATCGAAGAAGTTCGAAAGAAGAGGTTCCTGTTCGTCGCGGGAGGTGTCGGAGCTGCTCCGGTATACCCACAGGTGAAGTGGCTGCACGAACACGGCGTCGCGGCCGACGTCATCATCGGCGCGCGCAACAAGGACCTTCTGATCCTTACCGACGAAATGGGAAAGGTTGCAGGAAACCTGTATATCGCCACCGATGACGGCAGCGCGGGCTACAAGGGCGTCGTGACGGGGCTTATAAAACAACTTATCGAGGTCGAGGGCAAAAAATACGATGAAGTAGTGACCATCGGCCCTATGATAATGATGAAATTCGTGTCGCTGACTACCGCTCAGTACAAGATACCCACTGTAGCCAGTCTCAATACGCTGATGGTAGACGGGACTGGAATGTGCGGGGCGTGCCGCGTAAGCATAGGCGGGAAAATTTTCTTCACCTGCATCGACGGACCGGAATTCGACGCCCACCAGGTGGATTACGACGAAGCGATGCGGCGCCAGTCGATGTACCGCCGCCAGGAAGAAGAAGCGCGCAATAAGGCTGACGGACATGTATGCAAAATAGGACTGGATAAATAAACGATATGGCTAACAAGATACCAAGGATAAATGCGCGGGAACAGGATCCCGCGGCAAGAGCGGCCAACTTCGCAGAGGTCAGCTACGGTTTTACGGCCGAAGAGGCGCAGCTTGAGGCTTCGCGCTGCCTGCAATGCAAAAACAGGCCGTGCGTCGCACATTGCCCCGTCTCGATAAAGATACCGGAATTCATTAAAGAGGTCTTGAACGGAGACTTCGCTGCGGCATCAGACATCATAGCGCAAGACAGCCTGCTGCCGTCGATATGCGGCCGCGTATGCCCCCAGGAGACGCAGTGCGAGGGTTCGTGTGTGCTCGGCATCAAAGGCGAAGCAGTCAACATCGGTAAACTGGAGCGTTTCGTGGGCGACTGGGCGCTGGCAAACAGTGCTTTCAAACCCGAGAAAGCCGCCCCGAACGGCCATAAAATCGCCGTCGTGGGCAGCGGGCCTGCCGGTCTCGCCTGTGCTTCCGACCTTGCGAAAACAGGTTATGATGTAACGATCTTCGAGGCTCTGCACAAACCGGGCGGAGTGCTGGTTTACGGCAGTCCCGAGTTCAGGCTGCCGAAAGAGAGGGTCGTCGCCGAGGAGATCGCCAAAGTAGAGGCGCTGGGCGTGAAGATCGAGACCGACGTCATAGTGGGCCGCACAGTGACCGTAGACCAACTGCTGGATGAAGAAGGGTTCGACGCTGTGTTCATCGGATCGGGTGCGGGACTCCCCTACTTCATGAATATCCCGGGTGAGAACTTGAACGGCGTGCTTTCGGCCAACGAATTCCTTACGCGCGCCAACCTGATGAAGGCATACGACACGGAGTACGACACGCCTATTTTCGTGGGCAAACAAACTGTCGTGGTCGGGGGCGGGAACGTCGCGATGGACGCCGTCCGCACCGCCAAGAGGCTTGGCGCCGACGCTTTCATCGTATACCGCCGCAGCGAAGCCGAACTTCCGGCACGCGTCGAGGAGGTCCACCACGCTAAAGAGGAGGGTATAGAATTCCGCATGCTGACAAATCCGGTCGAGATACTTGGCGACGCCAATGGCTGGGTGCGCGGCGTGAAATGCATCCGTATGACACTGTGCGAACCCGACGAATCGGGCCGCTGCCGTCCGGCGGAGATTCCGGGATCGGAATTCGAGATAGAATGCCAGGCGGTGATAATGTCACTCGGAACTTCCCCAAACCCGCTGATCGCATCCACCACCGGAGGACTCGACACCAACCGCCGAGGCTGTCTGACCGCCGACGAATGGGGCGCGACGAGCCGTCCCGGAGTCTTCGCAGGGGGCGATGCAGTCACCGGAGCCGCAACCGTCATCCTTGCGATGGGAGCCGGACGCAAGGCTGCCGAAGCGATCGACCGATACATCAAAGAGACGAAATAACCATATGTGTACGAACAGAAGAACGCCGGAAAATTTCCGGCGTTCTTTATAATATCATCCCGAGCGAGTATGATCCGATGACATAGTACTATTCAGGAGCTATAATGCTGAAACGAAATCTTTGAGAAGCGTCGAGTCGGGAGCCATCGGAGTCGAGATTTTCGGCTTGCCCAACAGCGCAGCCAGGCGTTCGGGGATCGGAGGCGCAATGCCAATGGCGTCCTCTATCACCTCGCCGAATTTAGCCGTCTGTGCCGTCGAAAGCCAGAAGCCTTTCGCTCCGTAATGCTTCGCAGCATTGTACCCTGTCGCGCTGTGCGGATCGGAAATGTAGCCGTACTTTCCGTATATCTCGCGAATGGCGGCGCGGATTTCCGCGTCGTTTGACGCGAAACCGACCATTTCCGCACGTATTGCGCCCACATCATTCCCGGACATGACCATCATGCGCTCGTAATTGCTGGGCGCCCCGACGTCCATCGCGTTGGCGATCGTCCGCACCGAAGGACGCGGAGCGTAAACGCCAGTCCGCAGGAACTCGGGGATAACGTCATTGGCGTTGGATGCCGCAATGAGCCTCTTTATCGGAAGGCCCATGCGCCGCGCCAGCATCCCAGCCGATATATTGCCGTAGTTGCCGCTCGGAACTATTATCTCGGGGCAGGCGTCACCCGTCGCCGCACGCCACAGCATCCAACCGTAGAAATAGTAGAACGACTGCGGTATCCAGCGTAGCAGGTTTATCGAGTTGGCCGATGTGACATTGTGGTTGGCACGATAATCCGCATCGTTGAAAACCTCCTTGACCATGCGTTGGCAGTCGTCGAAAGTGCCGTCTATGCGCAGGGCGTGTATGTTGCCGCCTAGCGTAGTCATCTGGCTCTCCTGAAGGTCGCTGATCTTGCCGTCGGGATAAAGTATGACCACACTGATGCCCGGAACGTTGTGGAAACCGTGCGCGACCGCGCTCCCCGTGTCGCCCGAAGTGGCCGTCAAAATGGTCAGCTCCTCGTCGTCCTCGCGAAGGCGTCCCAACATACGCCCCATGAACCCCGCGCCGAAATCTTTGAAAGCCGCCGTAGGGCCGTGGAACAGTTCGAGCGTGTATTTGTCGTCACCTAAATGAACGAGCGGGACAGGAAAGTAAAACGCCTCTTCTACGGCTTTTCTCAACTCGTCTGAGGGCAGGTCTCCGCCGAAGAACATCCCGGCCAGGTATTCGGCCATATCGGCGAACGAACTTTCGGCCCGGCGAACGACCTCGTTCATATCGACCTGCGGGATCGACACCGGCATAAAAAGCCCTCCGTCGGGCGCAAGCCCCATGAAAGCCGCCTCTTTGAGACTGTAAGTTTTATCTGAACCGCGTGTTGTAGTGTATTTCATCGTTATCAAATCTTACTCCGTTACTACTCGTGTACCCTGACCGGAAATCTTGGACGGATAGACATCCGCCTCGATGCCGAGTCTGGCAAAATGGGCCGACATTATCGCGCCGAGCGCCTCCGCCTTTCCCATGCTGTCGGTGACGGCGAACACCGCAGGACCCGAACCGGCGATATTGACTCCGAGGGCGCCGCCTGAAACGAGGTTTGATTTAAGTTCGTCATATCCTGGAATGAAGTGCTTGCGGGCGGGTTCGGCCACCGCGTCGCGGATAGAACGCCCCACAAGCTCCATATCGCCGAGAGCCAAGCCAGCGACCAATCCTCCCACGTTGCCCCACTGGGTGACGGCAGTTTTCAGAGGTATCTCTTTTGGCAGCACATTCCGGCCGTCCTTCGTCGTCACGGTGATATGCGGATGGACTACCGTGGTGTAGAAATTACCGGGGATCGGCAGTTTTATGATGTCGAGCGGTTCGTAGCCGCGGATCAGCACCACTCCGCCCATTATCGCCGGTCCGACGTTGTCGGCGTGCCTCGCCCCGCCTCCTATCAGGCTCTCGCCCTCCATAGCGAAACGCACGAGGTCTACTTCAGTAAACGGCCGGTCCAGAAGTTCGTTAAGCCCGAAGACCGCTCCAGCCGAAGATGCTGCACTGGAGCCTATGCCGCTGCCCGGAAGTATCTTGTGCAGGATGGTCACCGTGACCTTCATATCGCGTCCGTATTCCGCCAACAGGGCACGGACCGCGGGGGTCATCACGTTTCCCTCCACGTCGTCCGGAAGATCGACTTCGCTGCGGTTCACAATCGAGAGGCCCGAACCCTCTTCGACGGAAACTTCGAGCAGGTCGCCCGTCCCGTCGATCGCCATGCCCATCACGTCGAATCCGCAGCCCAGATTCGCGACTGTGGCCGGTGCGAATACTTTTATTTTTTTCATTTACGTGTTCTTTACAGGTTACCAAATCAATGCCCTTATAGCGTGACAGCACACCTTTTCGGGCGAAAACAGTCGGGGGGACCGCCTGTAGTTTTCTTGAGAATCAGTTGAACGGGAACCGACCTCCGGCAGCCTTGGCCGGCGATGTACCGCGAAACGGTACCGAATCGGTAAATCAAGATCACACCCCCTCGGGGGTAATAATGACCGTAATGATGGAAATAGCTTGGAATGTATGGAAGTAAGTGCCTCCCGTACACTTCGAAACCGAAATATTTATGCCTCTTCCAACTTTCATTACAAAAGCAAAGATAATTAAATTCTTTAATAAACGCCGTTTTTGCATGATTTTTAACTTTAAAACCGCCGTTTTTACATTCCAGGGCATGTTTATCGGTTGCATGTACTGCACATGTAAGAAGATATCCGGAACCGGGAATATCGAAATTGTCAATAACTAAATAGAAACTTGCCAGGCAGAGAGCACAGCCGCACTGCACAAAGGCCTAATTTTACCATGCTTTTTCCATAGTGCGTAACGAAATCGATATGGCATGAGAAATTTACTGAAAATCTCCGTAGTCGTACTGCTGCTGTCGGCCGCGGCGACGGTACAGGCCCAGAAGGTCGGCCTGAAGACCAACCTGTTGTATTGGGCCACGGGAACCATCAACATCGCAGCGGAGGTGAAACTCGGACCGAAAACCACCCTCGATATAGTAGGCACGGGCAATCCGTGGACTTTCGGAGACAAACAGGAGAATAAAAAATTGTGGCATTGGACAGTTCAACCGGAAGTGCGCTTCTGGCAGTGCGAAGCTTTCAACCGCGGATTTTTCGGGATCCATGCAACTACAGGCTCGTACGACGCAGGCGGCATAGACCTGCCGTTGGGCATTTTCCCTGGATTGAAAGATCATCGCTATGAGGGATGGATGGCCGGAGCGGGCGTCAGCTACGGCTGGCAATGGTATCTAGGCCCCCACTGGAATCTCGAGGCCACTTTCGGATTCGGATACCTGTATTTGAAATACAACGAATTCGAATGCGTGCAGTGCGGTGAGATATTAGCAGAAAACGTAGTAAAACACTATTTCGGCCCTACTAAAATAGGGGTGTCGTTCTCGTACCTGTTCAAATCAAAAAAATAAGGCATCATGAAAAGTATGTACTTTATTATAACGGTCGCGTTGGCCGCGGTTTCCCTGAACGCGCCGGCGCAAAATATCAACGGCGGCATAGAAGCTTCTAAAGTAACGATGACAAGGACGGGCGACATCGTTATGCTGGAGATGGTGCTCGACATAAGGAAAGATGCAGTGACCAAATGCCAGAGTATCGCCATTGCCCCTGCCCTGTCCAACGGTGCAGAGCACAAGGTTTTCCAGTACGTCCTGGTGAACGGCAGGAACAAACGCCAGATATTCGACCGCAAAGAGAAGTTCAACAACGTGGAGTTGGTGAAAAGCCCGCCGTTGGAAGTGGTGAATATAGACAAAAAAAATCGCGGCAAGAAGATAAATTATGCGGCTACGGTGCCATACGAACCATGGATGGACAATGCGTCCCTCGATATGGAACTTACTTTATCGTCGTGCGCTAACGAACTCCAGCTATACACCATGGAACTGTCTGCCGTGTCGGTAGTTGCGACTGAAGCCATAGCCACAAATACTGCGCCTGTCGTCGAAGCCACAGAGCCGCCGAAGATCAAAACCGCTGTTGTCACAGCTATCATCCCTGACAACCGGACGGTAAAGCAGGTTTCCGGATGCGCATACCTCGATTTCGAACCGGGAAGTTCCGTCATAGTGCCTTTCTACAAGCGCAACTCTCAGGAACTGGCCAAGGTACACGAAACTCTCGACAAACTGAAGAACGATCCTAACGCTGAAATAACCGGGCTTTCAATAATTGGTTACGCATCCCCAGAAGGCCGGTATTCCACCAACGAGACCCTCGCATACGACCGTGCGCGAGCTTTTGCCCGCTATATCCAGAACAAATACGGATTCCCGGTGCAATATTCCAATGTAAGCGCCGTTGCCGAAGACTGGGAAACGTTGAGGAGAATCGCCGTCAACAGCGATGTCCCCAACCTGAACACAGTTTTGTCAATCATCGACAGCAACGACGCTCCCGACGCGAAAGAATCCAAACTCCGCAGGCTGGACGGCGGCCGCGCGTGGGAAATCATGATTAACGAAATGTTCCCGCGTCTGCGCAGGGTGGAATATAAAGTCGATTATAAAGTCAAATAACGGCTTTTTGCATATCAGCATCATATAATCCGGGCCGTTTGTGCCCGGATTTTTTTAAGCTATGCCAGGAATCTTTGTTAAAGAAAACATTATCGTTTGTACAGATTTAAAGAATATGTGATATTTTTCTATCTTTGTAAGTTGTTAAAAGCCGTTATGAAACTGTTACTGCTGCAAACGGATATCGCTTGGAAAGACCCGCAGACCAACCTGCGGAGAGCCGGAGAATTGATTGCGGCCGCTCCTGCCGCCGACCTCATCGTGCTGCCGGAGATGTTCGCAACCGGTTATGCAGCCGATCCGGCGGGTGGTGCCGAGAAAGGCGGCGGCTCGGCATTCGAGTGGATGGAACGCACTGCAAATACAAGCGGTGCAGCCGTGGCGGGAAGCGTCGCGGTCGAAGACGACGGCAGGTTCTACAACCGGATGTTTTTCGTGAAGCCGGGCGGCGGATACGTTGCGTACGACAAGCGGCACCTGTTCTCATTTGCCGGCGAGAACAAGGCCTATACAGCCGGAACAGAGCGCATGGTGGTCGAATGGATGGGGTTCCGAATACTTCTTCAGGTGTGTTATGACCTCCGGTTTCCGGTTTTCGCCCGCAACAGAGACGACTATGACATGATTATCTATTCGGCAAACTGGCCCACTGTGAGGATCGACGCATGGAACTCGCTACTGAAGGCACGCGCCATAGAGAACCTTTGTTACGTGGCGGGGGTGAATCGTGTCGG
The DNA here is from genome assembly GCA_031548515.1 of Rikenellaceae bacterium. Lineage (GTDB taxonomy): Bacteria > Bacteroidota > Bacteroidia > Bacteroidales > Rikenellaceae > UBA940. The sequence goes on from JAVBRB010000012.1 coordinate 10,054, forward strand.
CAGCGACCCCTACGTGGACTATTCGGGCGGGACTTACCTGTTCGACTACAAGGGGAAAATCGTGGCTGGAGCGAACGAAAACCGCGAAGAAGCCATTTTTGCAGAGATAAACAAGGAAGATTCGGATAATTTCAGGCGTAAATTTCCGGCTATGGATGACGCCGATGATTTCGCGCTTAAACTTTGACATACTCAGATAAATGAAGAACAAGTTACTGTTGCTTGGCGACGAGGCTGTCGCGCTGGGGGCGATCCACGCCGGTATATCGGGTGTGTACGCCTACCCCGGCACCCCTTCTACCGAGATCACCGAATACATACAAGGGTCGGCCCTTGCACGCGAACGGGGCGTATTTTCGGACTGGTGCGTCAATGAAAAGACCGCCATGGAGGCCGCGATAGGCATGTCGTACATCGGCAAGCGCGCCCTTGTCTGCATGAAGCACGTTGGGCTGAACGTTGCGGCCGACGCATTCATCAACTCGGCCATGACCGGGGTGAACGGCGGCCTTGTGGTACTCGCGGCCGACGATCCGTCGATGCACTCGTCGCAAAACGAACAGGATTCGCGGTTTTACGGCAAATTCGCGTTCGTCCCCATACTCGAACCGTCATCGCAGCAGGAAGCCTACGGCATGGTGCGCTACGGGTTCGAACTTTCCGAGAAATTCCGTCTGCCGGTGCTGATGCGCATAACCACGCGCATGGCACATTCGAGGGCCGTGGTAGAAACCGCCGAACCTGTGCCCCAGAACAAACTCGCGTTCCCTGAAGACCTGTCGCGATGGATACTTCTTCCGGTCAACGCACGCAGGCGCTACGGAGAGGTGTTGGCCGCACAGGAGGAACTAGAGAAAATCGCAGAGGCAAGTAGTAATAACAGCTACAAACATGGCAGTCGCAAAGGTGTGATAGCATGCGGCATTGCATATAATTACCTAAACGAAAACTTCAATAATGCATACGACCGCACCGTGCTGAAAATATCGCAGTATCCGCTACCACGTACACTCATTAAAAAAATGATGGAGGAGTGCGACGAGATACTGGTATTGGAAGACGGACAACCTTTCGTCGAAGAACAGTTGCGCGGCCTGCTCGACCAGAGCGGTAAGATCCGCGGACGCATGAGCGGAGAAGTCCCGCGCACGGGCGAACTCACACCCGATAATGTCCGTTCCGCACTGGGATTCGGCAACGACACGGCTTCGGCTCCGAGCGGGAACGTCGTTCCGCGTCCGCCGGCACTATGCGCCGGATGCGGCCACAGGGATGTATACGACGCACTTAACGAAATAGTCAAGGAATACCCTGACGCAAAAGTTTTCAGCGATATAGGCTGTTATACGCTGGGCGCGCTGCCGCCTTTCCGTGCCATCGACAGCTGCCTTGACATGGGGGCATCTGTCACTATGGCCAAAGGCGCGGCGGACGGAGGATTATTCCCGTCGATTGCGGTTATTGGCGACTCGACGTTCACCCATTCCGGCATCACAGGGCTGTTGGATGCGGTCAACTCGAACTCGAGCGTCACCGTGATCATATCGGACAACCTTACGACCGGAATGACCGGAGGACAGGATTCGGCCGGGACGGGACGGCTGGAGGACATCTGCCGCGGAGTGGGCGTCGAACCGGAACACCTACACGTAGTTGTTCCCCTGCCGAAGAACATCGAAGCCATCAAAGAATTGATGCGTAACGAGTTGGAATACCGTGGAGTTTCGGTCATCATACCGCGACGCGAGTGCATCCAGACACTGAAACGTAAGGCAAAAAAATGAACCGAGGTTGACTAAAAGTCAGCCCGGCTCACTGACTTAAACCCGACAGTCGCAGAAAGCGACACAGCAGGACAAGCCGAAGGAAATAACAGAAATGCGAAGCATGAAAAAAACAGATATAATACTTGCGGGTGTCGGCGGACAGGGAATCCTGTCGATAGCCGCAATAATAGGCGAAGCGGCCCTCTCCCAAGGCCTGCATATCAAACAAGCCGAAGTTCATGGCATGAGCCAGCGAGGCGGAGATGTACAATCCCACTTGAGGTTGTCACCACAACCAATTCATTCCGACCTTATTGCAAAAAAAAGTGCAGATGCGATCTTATCTCTGGAGCCAATGGAAGCACTACGCTATCTGCCGTATCTTGCATCGGACGGCTGGGTGGTCGTGAACACCACTCCGTTCGTCAATATCCCCAACTATCCGGAGCAGGGAAATATTTTTGCCGAACTCGCATCGCTGCCCCGAGTTGTACTGATAGACGCCGACCGGATAGCCAGGGACGCAGGGGTGGCACAGGCTTCCAATATGGCTTTACTGGGTGCGGCATCGGCAATACTCGACATCGGACACACGCTGCTCGAAGAAGCAATTGCAAAAATCTTCGGACGCAAGGGCGAAGATGTGGTAGAAAAAAACCGCAAAGCGTTCCGCGCCGGTCGTGCCGTAGCGGAAGCGCAATTAAACCGGCACAGCCGGTGATTTCATCGACAGGAGTAGGTTAGTTGCCGCAAGCGGCCCCGTCAAAGCGAAGGCATACAACTTAAATCAGAACATTAGATTATGTTAGATAAAAAACTGGTAAACAAGATAATAGACAGTTATAAAATTCCTGATTTCTCCTGGGCGACCATCCGCGAGATAAAATCCATTGCCGCTCAGGCCGAAGCTGAAACCGGCGTGGAATTTATCAAAATGGAAATGGGCGTTCCGGGACTCCCGGCCTCGGAAGTGGGCGTGCGGGCCGAGATCGAGGCGCTCGAATCCGGCGTCGCAGGCGTCTACCCCGACATGGAGGGCATCGCGCCGCTGAAAAACGAGGCGTCGCGCTTCCTGAAAGCCTTCGTGGGGATCGACATCGCCTCAGCCGGATGCATTCCGGTAGTCGGCTCGATGCAGGGTTCCTACGCATCGTTCACGGCCTGCAGCCAGATCGACGCAAAACGCGACACCATACTTTTCATTGACCCGGGATTTCCCGTACAAAAGATCCAGACAACGGTGATCGGTGTGAAGGCCGAAACTTTCGATGTGTACGAATTCCGCGGCGAAAGGCTGCGGGAAAAGCTCGATGAACACCTTGCGAAAGGCAATATAGCGGCCATCATATACTCAAACCCAAATAATCCGGCATGGATATGCCTTGACGACGCGGAATTACGCATAATCGGGGAATTGTGCCGCAAATACGACGTCATAGCCATAGAGGACCTTGCCTATTTCGGCATGGACTTCCGCCGCGACCTGCGCAAACCTTTCGAAGCGCCATACCAGCCCAGTGTCGCCAACTACTGCGACAAATACATCTTGCTTGTATCAGCATCCAAAGCATTCAGTTATGCCGGACAGCGGATAGGCGCCGCATGCATCTCGGACGTCTTATTCAGTTCGTATTATCCGGGCATCACGCAGCGCTATGGGAACATCACCTTCGGCAATGCATTCATCCACCGCATCCTGTACGGACTCAGCGCCGGAGTGAGCCATTCGGCGCAACATGCACTTGCTGCAATGTTCCGCGCGGCTTCCGACGGCCGGTACGATTTTCTGGGCGAGGTGAGCGAATACGGACGCAGGGCGCAAAAACTCAAAGAGATATTCCTGCGCCACGGCTTCCATCTCGTTTACGACAACGACCTGGGAAACCCGCTGGCCGACGGATTCTACTTCACAATGGGCTACGGCGGCATGAAGTGCGGAGAACTGGTGAGAGAACTGCTCTATTACGGCGTCAGCGCTATCCCACTCTGCACTACCGGAAGCGGGCAGTGCGGTATCCGCGCCAGCAGTTCGTGGATGCGCGACGATCTTTATGAAGACCTCGACAAACGACTGGCTGCATTTGCCGCCGATCATCCGATAAAATAAACTCACCTATACCATGATCTGGAACAAACCCAAAGAGTGCATGTCGCCCGCGGACAAGCGAGTCCTGCAGAGCGAACGCCTGCGTAAACTGGTCGAACGCGTCTACCACAGCACGCCGTTCTACCGGCAGAAAATGCAGGAAATGGACCTCACGCCCGACGATATCCGCACCGTGGACGATATAACAAAACTGCCGTTCACCACAAAGCAGGACCTGCGCGACAATTATCCATATGGCCTTTTCGCAGTGCCCCTGACCGATATAGTTCGCCTGCATGCATCGTCGGGAACGACCGGCCTGCCGACCGTCGTGGGATACACCCGCCGCGACCTTTCGGTGTGGGCCGAGATGATATCGCGCTGCCTGACAGCCTACGGAGCGACAAGCGACGACATATTCTCTGTGGCTTACGGCTACGGACTTTTCACCGGCGGCTTGGGACTGCATTACGGTGTGGAACATATCGGGGCTACGGTTATTCCCGTTTCAAGCGGCAACACGCCAAAACAGATACAGCTTATGCACGATTTCGGTTCGACGGCACTGGCCTGCACCCCTTCGTATGCGCTCTATCTCGCAGATGCACTGAGAGACAGCGGGGTGAACCGCAACGAATTCAAACTGCGTATCGGCATTTTCGGGGCCGAGCCATGGACCGAGAACATGCGCCGGGAGATTGAGAATAAACTCGGATTGAAAGCATATAATATCTACGGTCTAAGCGAGATCATGGGGCCGGGCGTTTCGCACGAATGCGAATTCCAGGAAGGTTCACATATAATTGACGATCATTTCTATCCAGAAATCATCTCTCCTGATACTTTAGAACAACTACCCTATGGAGAGCAGGGGGAACTGGTATTTACAACACTCACAAAAGAGGGTCTTCCGTTGCTCCGCTACCGCACGAAAGACCTCTGCACGCTGACAGACGAACCGTGTCGCTGCGGCCGCACCAACGTCCGCATGAGCCGCATCGTGGGACGTAGTGACGACATGCTCATCATACGCGGAGTGAACGTGTTCCCGTCGCAGATCGAAAGCGTCATACTGGACATGGAAGAATTCGAGCCGCACTACCTACTTATCATTGACAGACAGAATAACCTGGATTTACTTGAAGTTCACGTAGAGGTGCGCGACGGATACTATTCCGACGAAATTTCGAAGATGCTCGCACTCAAGAAGAAAATATCCGACCGCCTGCAAAGTCTCCTCGGACTGAAAGCCGACATAAAACTGGTCGAACCCAACAGCATTAAGCGCAGCGAAGGTAAAGCCCAGCGCGTAATAGACAAACGCAATCTAAAATAATTCAACATTATGACCATCAGACAATTATCCGTTTTTTTGGAAAACCGGACGGGACGCATCAACGAGGTTACCCGCATTCTCGCGGACAACGGCATAAACCTGACGGCATTCAGTCTGGCCGAAAATGCCGAATTCGGTATTCTGCGCCTGATCGTGTCGGATGTCGACCTCGCCGTAGAAGTATTGAAAGAGGCCAGTTTCGGAGTGTCCGTCAACAGTGTCATCTGCCTCACTTGCAGCAATGTACCGGGTTCACTGGCAGCAATTCTCGACTATCTTGCGAAAGATGATATTTTCATCGAATACATGTACGCCTTTTCACAGGGAAATACGGCCAATATCGTGATCAGGCCTACAGATGTGCAGCGCGGGGTGGAGATACTCAACCGTCACGAATGCGGAATCATGAATCGCCAGAACCTCAATCAGAAATAGCGCTTCTCCTCAGTAAGAACAGAGCCAGCTATTCAAACAATTTGCCTACCATAGCGGCCGGATTCACCCATTTGTCGAACTCTTCGGCCGTGACGTACCCGAAGTCCACGGCCGCCTTGCGAAGCGTCGTGTTTTCACGGTATGCTTTCTGCGCTATTTCCGCCGCCTTGTAATACCCTATTTTAGTATTGAGCGCAGTAACGAGCATAAGCGACGAGTCGACGTGCTTCCGGATATTGTCTTCTATCGGCTCTATCCCGCGTGCGCAGCGCTCCTCGAAACTCAGGCAGCCCTCGCCTATCAACCTCGCGCTGTGCAGGAAATTGCGAATGATAACAGGCTTGAAAACATTGAGTTCGAAATGTCCCGTCGCGCCTCCTATGCCGATAGCTACGTCGTTGCCCATCACCTGCACGCATATCATCGTAAGCGCCTCGCACTGCGTGGGATTGACCTTGCCGGGCATTATCGACGATCCGGGTTCATTCTCGGGTATATGTATCTCGCCTATTCCCGCACGCGGCCCGGACGACAGCATGCGAACGTCGTTTGCGATCTTCATGAGGGCGACTGCCGCGGTTTTCAACGCACCGTGAGCCTCTACAATGGCGTCATGACTGGCCAAAGCTTCGAATTTATTGGGTGCCGTGACGAACGGAAGTCCCGTAAGTTCGGCGACCTTGGCCGCCACATTTTCAGAGAAACCTTCAGGAGTATTTATCCCCGTCCCGACCGCGGTTCCGCCCAAAGCAAGTTCTGAAAGGTGAGCCAGCGAATTGCCGATGGCATTCAGCGCATGATCGAGCTGCGCGACATATCCGCTCAGTTCCTGCCCCAGCGTAAGAGGCGTGGCGTCCATGAAATGCGTGCGGCCTATCTTAACCACGTTCATATATCGGCGGCTCTTTTCGGCCAGCGTGTCGCGCAAGGCCTTTATGCCGGGCATGGTCACATCGGCAAGCAGGCTTAACGCAGCGATATGCATCGCCGTAGGAAAAGTATCGTTCGAGGATTGCGACTTGTTGACATCGTCATTAGGCGAAAGGATTTTCTCCCTGTCGGACAGTTTGCCTCCCGAAAGCACATGGGCGCGGTTGGCGATCACTTCGTTGACATTCATATTGCTCTGGGTGCCGCTGCCGGTCTGCCACACCACCAGCGGGAACTGGTTGTCGAGCCGTCCGGTCAGTATTTCGTCGCAAACCGTAGCTATCAATCCGCACTTCTCACGCGAAAGCACTCCGGCGGCCATATTGGTCAGCGCAGCGGCTTTTTTAAGATAGGCGAACGCATGGATAACCTCGATGGGCATAATGTCGGTATCACGCGCAATAGGAAAATTTTCGATACTGCGCTGGGTCTGCGCACCCCAGTAGGCATCGGCAGGCACCTGTATCTCGCCCATCGTATCTTTTTCAATCCTGTAATCCATGAATCAATTCGTTTTAGCAATCGCAAGGTAACAAAAATCCGGCCCGTTCCGAAAAAATCTTACGAAGTGATGTTATATTTACATCCGACAATCCGTCATATAGCCAGAAAGCCCAAACAACATTCCTCAGAGAATGGCGCAAAGAGAGTTCAACGACATATACCTCGAAATGCATGACCGTATCTACCGTCTGGCGGCCGGAATCACTGGCTGCCGCGAAGACGCCGAAGATATCGTACAGGACCTTTATGAAAGGTTGTGGCGAAAGCGGCTCTCAGTAATGGTACAGCGGAATCCTCACGGATATATCCTCGCAGCAGCGCGCAATCTCTGTCTCGACCGTCTGCGCGGGCGGAAACCCACCGCTGAAGCGTCACCGCTGTCAGCCTCGGAAAACAACGGCCTCCGGGAAGAAGAGAGGGACATCGGAAGCATAGCCGCCAGGCTGATAGCGGCGCTCCCGGAGAAGCAAAGGACGGTGATGCACCTGCGCGACGTCGAGTGCCTGGAGATAGAAGAAATTGCACAGGTGATGCATATAAAAGAGTCGGCCGTGAGGATGTCGCTGTCGCGTGCCCGGACAACCGTAAAGGAACAACTTGTAAAAATCGTGAACCATGGAATATAAAGCCGAAAATATCAGACAGTTGGCCGAAAAATATCTCCGGGGGGAAACCTCCCTGGCGGAAGAGGCCGCACTGAGGGATTATTTCAACAACTGCGTCGAAATCCCGGCAGACCTTGCGGATTGCCGCCTTTTGTTCGGGCAAAACGCAGGAGCGTCGGCAGTAAGGTCACGTCGGGAACTCAAACTGCACGCTGGGCCTGTCCGCAAACCCCTGCACCGTTGGATGGCTGCGGCATCGGGCATCGCGGCGGCCGTTCTGGTGACAGTATTCGTGACTATGGACTTCAACAGGTCGCAAGCAGACGGCAACATAGTGTGCTATGTGAACGGGCATCTTATCACCGACAGGCAGGCTGTCATGGAATACACGCAGGAGGCTCTCGAAATTATCAACGCCAAACTCCAGGAACCGGTGGGGTATATTGCGCCCAAAACAGAAAATCCTTCCACAATGGAGCGCATCAATGATATGTTAGATGCACTGACCGCAGAAACCGAAGAAAAATAACATAAATAGATGAAACAAGTATTATTATCAGTAATGGCGGTTCCGGTTATCCTTGGCTCTACAGCGCAGGAACCGCCTCCCGATACCAACTTCCTGCAGGACGGCGTAACAGCGCGAATCGGATTCCGCTATGTATACGTTTTCGGCAACTATGCGCTCGCAGAGATGTTCAAAGGCGGCCGCTGCCCGATGTTGACACCCTATACTTCCGGTCTCGGATTCTAACCTCTGAAAAACATGTCGGCCATGAAAAAAAGGCATATAATCATAGTACTGGCGCTGGCAGCCCTGCCGTCACTGGCCTTTGCCCAGAACAAAGCCATAGAGGAACTTGCAGGGCAGTATTCCGACAGGGATGGATTCTCGACCACAGTCATCAAAGGCGAAATTTCGACCAGCCTCGGGGAGTCGTTGCAGGTGCAGAACCTCGATATTTCAAAAATAATGAACGACATCTCGTCTATAATAATAGTCAAAGCAGACAATGCGGACAAACAATTCTCCGACGATGTGAAAAGCGCAGTCGCCGCAGGCAACTACTCCACTGTAATGTCTATGTCGGCGGACGGGCAGACCATAAAATTCCTGGTCGCGGAAATCCCGGAAGAGAACAAAAAACAAAGTCCGAAAAGCGAATTTGTAATCATGATACTAGGCAAGGAGGACAACATGTTGGTGAGCATCGTGGGCAACTACAAGGTGAAACAGATATCGAAAACAGATGAAAGCAAAACAAAATAGGACATAAACTAAATCAAGAAAATGAAAAAACTGATTCTGGCCATGATGCTCATCATCCCGATGGGGCTGGCCGCACAAAGCAAAAGTTTCGACGACCTTTTCGCCAAGTATGAAGGAACCGAAGGGTTCTTATGTATGAACCTCGCGGGGGATATGCTGAAGAGCATGCAGGTCAGTGAGGATACGGAGGAAATCCTCAAAGGAATCTCTTCTATGGCGCTGATAGTAGCCGAAAAGTCTACCGAAGAATTCCGTAAAGACCTGAAAGCCACTGTAAAAAAAGGCGACTACAAATCCATCATGTCGCTTGATGCGGAAGGCAGCAAAGTCGAACTCTTTGTGGCTAAAAAAGATGCCGGGAAAGGCAATGACGAAGAAAAGGAAATGCTGCTGCTGGTGAGCGGTTCAGACGGAACCGACGTGGCGATCAACATGATCGGCAAAGGCGATCCTGCGAAAATTATGGAAAGCGTCGATTTCTGACGACACGCCAGGCATACCGAGAACCTTATCCCGCATGGGGTAAGGTTTTTTGTTTGTCAGCAGGAATCCGGCATATCGACAAAGTAGGTATATATACCGATTTTTAGCAGGAAGCAGAACAAATTGCCGAAAAAAGACGTTATCTTTGTGAAGTTATGAAACAAATCGCGTTCATACTGTTCTCGTTCATATGCCTGACGGCAGCAGTGCCGTCGTATGCGCACGCCGGCCATGATGGAGAGAAGGATGCAAAAACGCATATGCAGGACCAGGTGGCTAAAGAACCAGGATGCACCTGTCATGGCTCCCTATGCCATTTTCTCCAGTATGAAACCGCTGCATCTGAAGCAACTGCATCCGGTCACAATGAAGAAGAAGGCCACTGTCGCTCATGCGAATGCAGTCATCATACAGGGAACAGGCCGGCCGGAGTCGTTATTCAGCCTAAAGGATGGGATGAGGAGGACCAGAGGTATATCAATCCCTGTGTAAGGGACGCAGCAGACATCTTCAAAGATATCTTGCAGGTAAAAGCCGCAACAGCCGAAAGACCTGATAAGAGAGACGGTCTGCAAGCCAACCCGATATTTTCCATAAAATGGTATGCGACCGTCCTTTCGATGGAAGGCGATGATGAAGACAGCGAAACCATATCGCTGCCGGCATCATCGGAGTCCCCAATACTGTGAAACCGCCTGTATATATCTATTTCCAAGCAGGCATATTTCATCTTGCAACCGGGCTTTCCGATAACGGAAAGCCTTTTCATTTTTCCGCACGGCAACGTTTCCCACTTGAACGCGTATCGAAAGGCGATAGCGCAAAGAGAGTTATAACATTGCACATTATCAACATGAAGAAAAAAATTATAACATACGCTTTATCAGTTGCGGCATGCCTGTGCATCGCATTACCCGTGCATGCCCAGAACACGGTACGCGGCAAAATCATCGATGCCGACACGAAAGAGGCCCTCGCGGGAGCCACGGTGCGGCTTTCGGGAAGCACATCCGGAACCGCCGCCAATGCCTCCGGGGCTTTCTCTCTCAACATACCAAAGGATTCCGAAGGCTATATCGTCGCGAGCTATCTGGGCTATTCGCCGGACAGCATAGCCGTGTCTTCGGCCGGACGCACAGTCGAATTCGCCCTGTCTCCTGACGTCACTGAAGCAGACGAGGTCATCGTGGTGGCATACCAGCAAGGAACCGTATTTTCAGGCAGTACGCTGCAAAAAACAGAGAGCATTTCGGGCGCAGGGCTGATGAAAATGGCCTGCTGCAACCTCTCGGAAAGCTTTGAGAACAGCGCCGCGGTGACTGTCGGATACACGGATGCCGTTTCTGGCGCAAAACAGGTGCAGCTGCTGGGATTGGCGGGCGTATACAGCCAGATGCTGGCCGAGAACATACCCACCATGCGCGGACTCGCTTCGACTTACGGCTGGAGCTACTCGCCAGGCACATGGCTCAAATCGATACAGGTCTCGAAAGGAGCTTCATCCGTGGTCAACGGCTACGAGTCGATAACAGGCCAGATGAACCTCGAATTCCGCAAGCCTGAAAGTTCCGAACCCCTTTTCATAAACATCTACGGCGACGAATCGCTGCGCTTCGAGGCCAACATTGCGGCGGCCATTCCCGTGACGAAACGTCTGTGGACAGGACTGATGCTGCACGGATCGATAGAGAACAAGGAACACGACTATAACAAGGACGGTTTCCTCGACATGCCGCGCACGAAGCTGTTCAACGGCTACAACCGTTGGTTCTACATGAATCCTGAAAAGAACATAGAATCGCGTACCGGAATAAAATATATATGGGAAGACCGCATTGGCGGACAGGCGGATCCGACTGTCGGAGGTCCCAGCGACGGACTGCAGTATAAAACGTCTATCGGTAACCGCAACCTGACCGTCTACAACAAAACCGGAATCGGGTTTAAAAACAAAGAGGGCCAGAGCCTCGGCCTCATCACCAGTTTTACACACCATGAGCAGGATTCGGCATTCGGCGAAAAAGATTTCGCCGGAACACAGAACAGCTTCTACTTCAACAGTCTTTTCAGTTCATGGATCGGCTCGCCGACCCACAGCTATGTAACCGGGGCGAGTTTCTCGTATGACAACTACAACACGCGCTACAGGGATGACCTGAACGGGACTCTTTCCACCCCGCTCGACAGGGAGGAGATAGTTCCGGGCATCTACGCACAGTATACATATTCGCCCAGCCATAAGCTGACGCTGTTGGCCGGTTTGCGCGAAGACTGGAACAGCGCCTACGGCTGGCTTTTCACTCCGAGGGCCAATGTCCGCTATGAACCATGGGAGTTCATGGTCCTGAGGGCTTCGGCCGGACGCGGTTTCCGCTCGGCCAACGTCATCGCAGAGAACATCGGACTGATGGCATCGTCGCGCACGTTCGATGTGGATGCAATAAACAAGCTCGATATCGAGAGTGCATGGAACTTCGGCGGAAACATATCCTTCTACATCCCTATCTGGAGCCATCGCAAGGCCACTCTGAGCCTCGACTATTTCCATACGGCATTCGACAACCAGGTAGTGGTCGACACGGAGCGCGATACACGCAACGTGTATTTCTACAACCTTGCCGGACGCTCGTTCGCCGACGCGTGGCAAGCCGACCTGACATTCACGGCGGCCAAAGGACTCGATATCTATACCGCCTTCCGCTACAACGACACCGAAATAACCCTGAGTGACGGGCCGAATCATTACACCGTAGAGAAGCCGCTCACATCGCGCTATCGGGGACTCATCAATGTTTCGTATTCAACGAATTTCAAAAAATGGGTATTCGACTACACGGCGCAGGCGAACGGTCCTTCGCGCCTGCCGAGCCTCGCAGGTTACGGCGCACCGGCCGAATATTCTCCGACTTTCTGGATACATTTTTTCCAGGTTACGAAGAATACCAAACGGTTCGATATTTATGCCGGTGTGGAAAATATTTTCAACTACCGCCAGAAAAATCCGATAATAGACTGGCAGGACCCGTTTGCAGCGGATTTCGACTCTTCGCGCGTGTGGGGTCCGCTTATGGGACGGCGCATCTACGGCGGCATAAGACTGAGGATAGGCAAACTTCAATAAAAAATACTACTGCTATGAAAACATTCAAAACACTGATGCTGTGCGCAGCAATCATCGTCGGATTCAACGCCTCGGCACAAACCGCCGACAAAAAGGCTAAAACGGAAACCGTAACGTTCAATGTGAGCATGGACTGCCACAGTTGCCAGGCCAAACTCGAGAAGAACATCCCGTGGGAGAAAGGAGTAAAGGACATGACGGTAGACCTCGAAAACAAAACGGTCACCATCAAATACGATCCCGCAAAGACCGATGAAGCCACGCTTAAAAAGGCTGTCGAAAAACTCGATTTCACTTGTGAGAAGGCCAAGGTCGTGCAGAAAAAGCAGTAATAGGACGGAAATCTAAAAAGCTGTATTATCTTTACGGTCGAATAAATTCAAAACCAGTTATGAAGAAGCTTATCATCGCCATTTTGATCGCCCTTCCCTTAGGGCTTCACGCCCAAACCGGCGGGATCGACAAACTAATTAAAAAATACGAAACCCAGAAAGGCGTCATGGCCATCAACCTCGAAGGCAACATCCTCGAAGGTATCATTTATTTCGTGCAGCAATTCGACGGCGGTAATGACTATTCGTCCGATTACGAAGAGCAGTATGTTTACGAAGATGACGACAGCAGTGATGCAGAATCCGAAGAAGAGGCCGCCATCGACACTTACATCGTTGAAGGGGATGATGTTGTGGAGGAATACACCATCGCGGAAGCTGTTGTTGGGGAATACACCGTCGCGGAAGCTGTTGCGGAGGATGAAAATGAAGACGCGGAGTCCGACGAGTACGAATACATATACGGTGAAGAGGGTGACTACGACTACGACGATAGTGATTATGATTTCGATTACAGCGATTATTACAATCCTTATTCCAGCTTGAGTAATTACCTCGGTATGTTCAAGGCCTATCTGGACGGCCTTACATACATGAAAGCCATTGTATACGAAAATCCTTCAAAAAAATTCAGCAGGGAAGTCCAGAAGCAAATAGTCTCGAAAAAGCCGTATAAATGTGTTGTTTCAGTACAGGAAAACGATGGCGACATACGCCTGTACATTATAGACAACGAAGCGGAAGGCACCTGCGAATTGCTGGCCATAGTCAAGGAAGGAGACACTTACATCGTTGGCAACATTCTAGGCAACAGGGATTTCAAAGGTCTCATCAACACTCTTAAAGAATTAATGTAAACCACCTCCGCCAATGCGGAGTTCCTGAAAAGGTCGGCCCGGTCAAAGGCCGGCCTTTTATTGCATTTCGGTCAGCAGTTTCCAGAACCGGCGGGGCATATGCTGCCGCTGGAGTTTGGGATTGATGCGTTCATTTATAGCCATCGCATGGAAATAGGTCCTCCAAAGGCTCTGGAACAGTTTTTCGTCTTCGGCCATCAACGTTTCGTCGAGTTGACCGTCCAGCAAATGGCCGTCGTCTTCCATGGTCACCTCGGTCACCGTTTCGAGGTCGTAATAGAATCCGTAGCGCCGTTTGATGTCGTAGATCAGCCACTTCTGGTCGCGAAACCTGTCTTTAAAATACGGAATGCTCAGCGGCAGCGCGTTGTAGCGCGGCGAAACAGGTGCGAAATAGGAGTTGTCGCCCCCTTTCTGGAAGCGTGTGAATTGGATAATCCGCTCGCGCTCCCACGAAACCCGCTGCGCCAGCTGTTTCACGCGGAGGACATCCGGATCGGCAAAATCAGTCTGTACCTGCGCCTGTCCGGACTCCCGACATGGCGAGTCGAACACACGGCGCATATATCGCAGCAGCATCTCATCGACGCCCGTCTCTTCCGACAGCCAGGCAAACATCAGCATATTGCACACCTCCTTCGGAAGTCTTTTTTCAAGGGCCCGCCACACGCGGCCCGATCTCTCGCCGTCGGTAACGACGGTGTATTCCTCCGTCATGAACAGCGGCCCGGGATCGTTCTCCTCCAGCAGTGCATCGGGAAATGTCCGGCGCGCGTAGGCATCGAAAACAGCCGTCAGCAGGCCGTCGAACGTTTTGTCATAGCGGAAAACTATCATTCGGGGAAGATCAGAACGGTTTGGTCGGGGTCCGCTCCCTTGCGCGGGGGCTTTTTCTGAGTCAGCACCTTGCGTATCAGGTCGGGGTGCATGTCGCCCACCAGATTTTTACCCGAAGAGATGGAGAAGCCCGCATAATCCGCCGTATTCGCCGTGGCCGTTGCCACCCCGACTTCGCCGCACGTGATGAAATACTGCGCCTTTTTCATCACAACGCCGATTTTCTTGAGCGTCGCCGAGGTGATGCGCCCATGCCGCCGGGCAGCCACGATCAAAGTCGCCGACTTCACGCCGATGCCCGGAACGCGCACGATCATTTCGTAGTCGGCACGGTTCATGTCGACCGGGAATTTTTCGGGGTGCCGTAGCGCCCATGCAAGTTTCGGATCTATTTCAAGATCGAGGTTCGGGTACGAGTCGTCGACTATCTCTCCCGCCCCGAAACCGTAGAAGCGCATCAGCCAGTCGGCCTGGTAGAGGCGGTTCTCACGAACCAGCGGGGGTTGTTTCAGTGCGGGCAGGCGCGTGTCGTAGGAGTTGACCGGAACGAACGCAGAAAAATAGACGCGCCTCATCCCCTGAACGTTGTATAGTTTGGTCGAGAGCCGCAGTATTTCGCTGTCGCTCTCGTCCGTCGCGCCCACTATCATCTGGGTGCTCTGGCCCGCCGGAGCGAACTTTGGCGCGCTGCGGAATTTTTTGCGCTCCTCGGCGCTCTCCAGCACACCCTGGTGGATGTATTTCATAGGCGAGTAGACACTCCGGTGGTCTTTTTCGGGAGCCAGCATCCTGAGGTTGTCCTCGCGCGGTATCTCGATGTTGACGCTCAGGCGGTCGGCATACATGCCCGCCTCGCGCACAAGCGCCTGACTTGCCCCAGGAATGCTTTTCATATGGATATAGCCGTTGTAACGGTGCTGCGTGCGGAGGTCCTTCACAACCCGCACCATCCACTCCATCGTGTAGTCGGGATTTTTGATCACGCCCGACGACAGGAACAATCCCTCAATGTAGTTACGGCGGTAGAATTCCATAGTCAGTTCGACCAGTTCGGCTGGAGTGAGAGTGGCACGGCTGATGTCGTTGCTGCGGCGGTTGATGCAGTAGGCGCAGTCGTAGATGCAGTGGTTCGTGAGCATGATCTTGAGCAGCGACACGCACCGCCCGTCGGCCGTGAAACTGTGGCAGATGCCCCATCCGTGGGCATTGCCGACCATGCCGGGCTTACCACTGCGGGAGGTCCCGCTGGAAGCGCACGACACGTCGTATTTGGCCGACTCGGCCAGCACTTTCAGTTTCTCGATCACCGAATCCTTCATGCCCGCAAGATAAAAAATCCGCGCGTTCGCCGTACTCGTTGCAGCGAAAACTTATCAACAAAAAAGAGATGGGAAGATGCCAAAATCATTATATTTGCCTTTGCCAATATAACGTGATTAAGCATGGATTTTTCAGAACTCGCAAAGGTCCGCCAAAGCGACCGAAAGTACTTCGACCGGCCCGTCGAAAAAGAGAAAATTGAACAATGCCTGGAAACGGTGCGTCTGTCGCCGTCGGCCAATAATTCCCAGCCGTGGAAATTCATTGTCGTTGACGATCCGGCGCTCAAAGACCAAGTGGCCGATTGTGCCGCTAGCCTCGGAATGAACAAGTTCACCCATCAGGCGCCTGTCATCGTGGCCGTGGTGCTCGAGAAAAGCGGCGGGATGTCATCGATGGCCTCAGTCATTCAGGACAAGGAGTATGCGCTGCTCGATCTGGGCATAGCCGTCAACCAGTTCTGCCTGCAGGCGGCCGACATCGGCCTGGGAACCTGCATCATCGGCTGGTTCAACGAAAAGAGGGTGAAAGCACTGTTGGGCGTGGACAAAAAACGGCGCGTGCCGCTTCTTATTTCATTGGGTTACCCCGACTCCCCCACCCGTCCGAAAACCCGCAAACCCATCGAAAACATCAGCGATTGGAACCGCTGCTGAGAGAACTCTTTCGAGGACTTCCGCCCCGTCGGCAGGGTCATTGCGAAAAAAACTGCAGGTCACAGCGTTAAAACATCTGCAAGCCGGATCTGCTTTGTTGCATGCTCCGGCTTATTTGCTTATTATTGCAGTCGTTAAGACCGACTTTGTTTAACCTAAATTTCGTCAACCATGAAAAAATTTACAAATGCAGCCGTTTTTGCAGTTATCGTTTCATTCGCATTGATCCTCACAAGCTGTGGCGGCAGCAGTTCGCAAGGTCCGGAAGCAGTAGCCGAAAAATACGTCGCAGCCATGCAGAAACAGGATTTCGCCACAATGAAGAAGTATGTTTCCGAACGGGAGATCGCAAACATCACAGAGCAGGAAGAGGAAGCGAAAAACATGCCCGCCGAGAAAAAAGAATTGTTCAAGGCCATCGAAACCGCCAAGATCGAAGTGCAGCCTGCCGTGATAAACGAAGCCACTCCGAATGTCGCCGACGTGGATATCAAATACACGATGACGTTCGAAGGAGAGGAGAACGACGGCGTGTGGAAAGCAAAATTGATCAAGGAAGGCAACGACTGGAAAGTAGACAGCATGTCGTGGAAATAATACGGTGCGCTTGAATAAAAAAAGCGTATTAATCGCAATTTTAATTATTGCGGCGATCCCGGTTCTTATCGGCATCGTTCTTCGTATCGACCGGGCCAGGGACCGTTCCCGTCCGCAGATATATGAACTGACCCGGGAAGAATTGGGATCGCTCCGTTCCGGCGACATTGTCCTGCGAATGGGTTACGGCCTGGTCAGTTCCATGCTGGAGAACAGTTCAGGCGGCACGGGGGTTTCGCATTGCGGGATTTTGACCGGAGAAAACCCCGGTTTTCGCGTCATTCACTCCATCTCGTCGGATCTGGCCGACGAGGATGGCGTTCAGGAGTGTACCTTGTCCGAGTTCGTCCGGTGTGCGAAACCGGATTCTTTTGTTGCAGTAAGATGCCTGGTCGCCGACGCCAACCGTATCGTACACCATGCAGGCAGGTATCTTGAGCAGCGCATCCCTTTCGACATGATATTCGATATCGGAGACTCGTCGAAGATATTCTGCTCGGAACTGATCTACCTCTCGATACTCAACGCATCTGGCTGCGCTATCTTCGACACGGAGAAGATGGACTATAATTTCACATCATTCTTCGACAGGTCGCTGTTCCAGCCAGTTATAGACCACCGCAGCGAAAGGGCGATACGAAATGATGATGCGTTCCATGTTTCGCAATGGCGTCAGACCGTTTTGCCGGGCAGTTGGATTATAAACTCCAGTCCGCCTCCATCACGGTTCCGGGCTGTGATACTTCCTCCGTGGACGAGTATGGCGTTCTTTACGATGGACAGTCCGAGACCTGAACCGCCGCTGTCGCGCGTGCGCCCTTCGTCGATACGGTAAAACCTCTCGAAAATACGTGCCAACTGGCTTTCGTCGGCGATGCCGCGACCGGAATCGGCGAACGACAGGCGGATCACTCCGTCCTTGCTGCTTATCAGGCTGACGGTTATCTCCGTATCCCTCCCCGCATACTTCACTGCATTATCGGCCAAATTGCGGAAGACCGAATACAGGAGTCCTTCGTTCCCGTTGACGACGACACCTGCCTGCACTTCGTTGCGGAAAGAGATGCCGGCGGCCGCCGTTTCGCCTTTCATCCCGTCCTCGACTCGGCCCAGTAATTCCCTGATATCGACCGCCTGGAAACCGGATTTAGCCGGCATTTCCTCGATCTTCGTCAACAGGCTCATATCGCGTATAAGTTCCGATAAGGTAAGCGTCTGGTTGTATGCTTTCTCTGTGAATTTCCGCTGCTGTTCGGGCGTGAGCGGCGTCTCGAGTATTGTCTCGAGGAAACCACGGATGCTCGTCACCGGCGTGCGCAATTCATGGGCGATGTTCTCTGTCATTTCACGTTTGAGCCTGCGGGTCTTCTCCTGGCCGGAAATATCGCTGAGGACGATTTCAAAACTATCGTCCTCGAAACGGTTGAGCCGTACGAGGAATTCGCCGCCATACTCGCGGATGACATATTCGTAGTAATTGTCGCCGAATTCGAAATCAAGGAATTCCCTGACAGGACGGAACGCCTCCGCCGAAAGAATATCGCCATAGTCCGGATTTCGGTTTATGGCATTCAGGTATTGCAGGAACAGGCCGTTGTAGAACGCCACCGACTCGTCATGGTCGAAAAAACATATCCCCTCTGCCGATATCTGGATATGCTGCAGCAGTTTTTCGCGCTCGAGCGAAAGTTTAACCCCGTTCTCTTCCATTTTACGGTAACCGACGGCGATCTGCCTGCCTATTTCGCCCAGTTCGTCGTCGGGAAATCCGGGAATGACCACATCAGGCTTTCCCAGCGACACAGCTTTGGAAAAATCGCGCATCCTGCGTATTGAACGTCCGAAATAGCTGCCAGTGTAGTTTATGAACACAAACCCCACAACAAAAAGCGCCACAACGAAATAGAGGAACGCATTGTCCGCTTTGAGAAACGAACGGACTTTGACATCATACGGGAGCGCAACCCGTATGCAACCGTTGCCGGTGTATTTGGCATAATAGAGATATTCCTCGTTGTTGGAGGCCGAAACGCGGATATCGTTCCCTTTTCCGGTCTTCATCGCACGGGCGACCTCGGGCCTGTCCAAATGGTTTTCCAACCCTGACGGTTCGGAAAACATATTATCGAAAACTACTTTGCCATCAAGGTCTATAATGGTCACGCGAAGATTTGCAGGAAGCAGGTTGCGTAGCGAGTGCGGACCATACATCTGCCAGCCGTTGTCAGTCAGATAAGCGCCTGTCACGTCGGCATAGGCATCCAGTCTCTCTTCGAGCGCCTCTGTTTTATAACGTCGCTCGAGCGTCTGTTCGAAAACAACCGTTCCGGCTGTAAACAGCACGAAAATAATGAGGAAACTGAAAGTCAGTTTCCTTTGATACGATGTCTTCATTATTCTTCACAGAGATTAAAGCGGTAACCGTACCCCGGACGGCTGGCGATGAGTGATGCGCGGCCGCCGAGTTTCTTGCGCAGACGCGTGATATGTACATCGACTGTCCGTTCGGTTATAAAAGGTGTATCTTTCCAGAGGCGGTCTATCATGTCTTCGCGTGAAAATATCCGGGAAGGGTTGCCGGCCAAGATGGTGAATATTTCGAACTCCGTCTTTGTAAGCGGAATGATCTCGCCGTCCAGCGAAATTTCCTTCGCTGCGTGGTTGATACAGAGACCTTCCACAGCCGGGGATTCGCCGGGCGCCGGGCAGCGTTTCAGAATGGCTTTTACCCGTGCGGAGACTTCCTTGACGGAGAACGGCTTCGCAATATAGTCATCGCCGCCGACCGAGAATCCGGTGAGCATATCATTCTCGGTGTCCTTAGCCGTAAGGAAGATTATCGGAACATGATTTCCATCTTTGCGGAGTTTCTCGGCCATCCTGTAGCCCGACATTCCTCCCATCATCACATCCAGCAATATGAGCGAGTGCCCGGGTGATAAAATTTCAATCCCCTCTTCCGCAGAGTATGCCGCATCGACCTCGTAGCCCTCGTTGGCCAGGTTGAACTGGAGTATCTCGCAGATGTCGCGTTCGTCGTCGACTATCAGTATCTTCTCTTTCATGGCGGGATATCTTTCCTGCAAAGATAGTATTATTTGCTCCTGTTGTGTTTCAGTATCTTCGCGTCGATGTAGAAGACTATCTCTTCGACGATATTGCTGCAATGGTCGCCAACCCGCTCGATCTTGCGGACTACGAGCAGGGTCTCCAGTACACACAGCGCCTGCCCGGGGTTGCGGGCCGCATGTCCGGCGAGTTTCTGTATGGCTTCGCGGTATAGCACGTCGACCTGTTCGTCCTTCTGCATGATCTTGCCGGAGAGTCTGGTATTCTCTGACTCCAGCGCCACGAAACTGTCCGACAGCATCGATATCACCGTGTCGAACATCCGGTCTATCCCAAGTTCTTCTTTCAGTTCTTTTGCGACATCTTCGCATCCGTCGATAATGACGTGGCGCGCTATACCTTCCGCAAAATCACCGATGCGTTCGAGTGTGGCTGCGATCTTTATCATCGACAGTGCGAGGCGCAGGTCCACCGCAACCGGACTGAACAGAGCGATGTAGTTTTCGCAGTCGCTCTCGATCTTCAGTTCGAACGTGTCGACGCGCTTTTCGCGGCTTATCACTTCACGGGCCAGTCCGGCGTCGTTTTCCATGTATGCCTGCCTGGCTTTTTCGAGCTGCGACAGCACCAACTGCCACATCCGGCTGACCTCGCCGCGCAGGGCCAGCAGTTCTTTCTCTGTATGCTTCATATCTATCGTCAATTAGCCGAACCTTCCTGTTATATAATTCTGAGTTTGTTTCTTTTCCGGATTGAGGAACATTTTCTTCGTATCGCTGTATTCCACAAGTTCGCCCAACATGAAGAATCCCGTTTTGTCGCTCACACGGGCGGCCTGCTGCATGTTATGGGTAACTATCACTATCGTGTAGCGTTCCTTAAGTTCATGTATCAAATCCTCGATTTTCGAGGTAGAGATCGGGTCCAGCGCCGAAGCAGGTTCGTCCATCAACAGTATCGACGGTTCGACGGCAAGCGCACGGGCAATGCAGAGCCTCTGCTGCTGTCCGCCCGAAAGTTCGTAGGCCGATTTCCTGAGTTTGTCCTTCACTTCGTCCCACAGGGCGGCCCTTTCCAGCGATTCTTCGACCCGACGTCGGATAAACACCTTGTCCCTGACGCCGTTGACGCGCAATCCGTAGGCCACGTTGTCGAATATCGACTTGGGAAATGGATTAGGCTTCTGGAACACCATTCCGACGTTTTTGCGCAGTTCATCCACTTGCACCGGTTTCGCATAAATATCCCGGCCGTCTATGAGACATTCGCCTGTCAGGCGCGTTCCCGGGATCAGATCGTTCATACGATTGAAAAGGCGCAGGTAAGTCGACTTGCCGCATCCCGACGGACCGATAAGCGCCGTTACGGTATTTGGCCCGATCTTCATGCTGATGTCTTTAAGCGCATGGAAATCGCCGTAATAAAAGTCTATATTCTTTGTCTCTATCACCTTGTGTAAAATTACTGATTACGAAATATCATTGTCAATTAATCTTAGTTCTTTTGCCGAATCGTCGGCGCAGAAACCCTGCCAGCAGGTTCATTATTAACACTATGACTATAAGTACCAGAGCTGTTCCATAAGCTATGGGACGTGTCGCTTCGAGGTCCGTGCCGCTCGTGGCGATCACGTAAAGGTGGTAAGGCAACGCCATCACCTGGTCGTAGATACTGCCTGGCAACTTGGGTAGGAAATACGCTGCCACCGTAAAGAGTATCGGAGCGGTTTCGCCCGACACACGTCCAACGGAGAGTATCAGCCCGGTGGTTATATTGGGGAAAGCCGTCGGAAGCACCACACTGCATATGGTTTGCAGTTTTGTCGCTCCCAGAGCGAGGCTTCCGGTGCGGTATGAGTCAGGCACGGCTTTCAGAGCCTCTTCCGTTGTGCGTATAATGAGCGGAAGTACCAGCAGTCCGAGCGTGAACGATCCCGCGATGATGGAATCGCCCCACCCCAGCGAGTTGACGAACAGCGCCATGCCGAACAGTCCGAAAATGATCGACGGAATACTGCCCAGATTATTGGTCATCACGCGGATGAACTTCACTATGCGGCCGTTCCCGGCGTATTCGGTAGTGTAGACGGCTGACATCACGCCCAACGGGAAAGCAACCACCATACTGCCTATTATCAGGCAGAAAGTCCCGACTATGGCCGGAAATATACCTCCGCCGGTCATGCCGTCGGCAGGTGCCATGGTGAGAAATTCCCAACTTACAGCGCCAGCGCCGTTCCACACGATGAAACCAAGTATCCAGAACAGGATCGCGACCACCAGAAGCCCCAGCACGCGGAAAGTCCAGAACGCAATGGATTGATTCGTTTTCTTTCCCATGACCTACAATCCTCTGTTTGGTTGCCGCTTCGAAATAGTTTCGGCGGTCACGCTGATTATCATCGTTATCATAAACAGAATGCATCCAAGCATGAACAGCGCCTGGTAGTGCGCCCCTCCGGCCGGAGCTTCGCCCAGTTCGGCGGCGATGGTCGCAGGGATCGTACGGACAGGTTCGAACAGCGAGTGCGGCATCACGGCGGCATTGCCCGTCACCATGAGGACGGCCATCGTCTCGCCTATAGCACGGCCTATGCCGAGCACCACAGCAGCGGATATTCCGGAAGCTGCATAAGGAACTATGACCTTATATACAGTCTGCCAACGCGAAGCGCCGAGTGCCAGACTCGCTTCACGCTGGGCGCGAGGAGTGTTGCGCATGGCATCTTCGGCCACCGTTATTATTGTCGGAAGTGCCATTATGGCAAGGATGACGCTGCCAGTAAACGCCGTCTCCCCGACCGGAAGGTCGAACACCCTTTGCACGAGGGGAACCAGCACCACAAGTCCGAAAAAGCCGTAAACCACAGATGGAATACCCGCGAGCAGTTCTATTGTCGGCTTGAGTACCTTGCGCATCCGGTCTCCCGCAAGCTCGGAAAGGTATATCGACACCCCGAGGCCCAGAGGCAGAGCTATTAATATGGCGAAAAGGCTCACCAACAGCGTCCCCAGTATGAGTGGAAGTACGCCGAACTGCGGTGCGGGCGTCGCAGTGGGCATCCACTCCCGGCCTCCGAAAAAATCGGCGGGAGTTATCCTGTCGCCGCGCAGGACTCTCACTCCAGGCATGTTTTCGGGAATGTACTGTTTAGGAATGAACGCCACGATGCCGGGAGTTGCAGCTATGTATCCGCCCAATTTTTCGGGCAACAAGGCGTAATCCTCGCCTAATTCTTCGTCACTGTAATGGTTGAAGATTTCCTCGAAGCGGAATGGGATTATCTCCAAGTCCGGACCGCCTAATTCTGTCCAGTTCTCTATTTCGTAGTCAAAAATTTTCTTTATCTGTTTCGGCCCCAGATAAGTCACCGGATTCCCGGCCTCGATGCAAAGAACGTAGCCTTTTTCCACCGCAGGACTTTTGAACAGCCCCATCCCCTCGCGGAACAGGAACACCACTATCAGCAGGATAACGACAGTGGTTACCGCGCCGCTTACCGTCAGGATGCCCTCTATCAGCTTTTCGGCTATACGTCGCAAACGATTCATTCGCGGATTACTTCACGGTTATGAATCCTGTCTCACCGACAGTCTTCTGCCCTGCTGGCGAAAGCACGTAGTCTATGAAGGGCTTTACGGCGGCTTCGGATTTGGCTATATAATAGTAGTAGAGCGGACGGACTATCGGATATCTACCGTTTTTGGCATTGGCTGCCGACGGTTCCGTATAGGTTACGCCTTTGTCATACGATACGTGGATGGCCTTCACCGAGTTGTTCAAATATGCAAGACCCACGTAGCCGATGCCTCCCTTGGTCTGCCCGATAGACTGTATGATGGCACCGGTCGCAGGCATGCTCATGATGCCGTTCATGTAGTTCCTGTTCTTGAGTACGCTCTCCTTGAAGAACTCGTAGGTACCGGAAGAGGTTTCGCGCGAATATGGAATGATCTTCATATCTTCGCCGCCGACCTCTTTCCAGTTGGTAATTCTGCCGGTAAAGATGCCTTCGAGCTGTTCGCGGGTCAGATTGGTGACCTTGTTGGCCGGATTGACCACGATGGCCAAAGCGTCGTATGCTATAATGACCTCTTTTGCAGTGCTGCCTGCTTCCTGGAGCTTCTGCTTTTCGTCGAATTTGATACGGCGCGACGACTGCGCGACGTCGGTGGTGCCTTCGAGGAGCGCCGACAAGCCGACTCCCGATCCTCCGCCCGTAACAGTCACGGCTGTCGACGGATTGGTCTTCATGTAGTTCTCGGCCTCTTTTTGCGACAACGGCAGTACGGTATCCGAACCTTTGATCTTCTGTGCGTCTGCAGCCGCGATGCCTGTGGCTATCATAATGGCTGCCAAAACAATTTTTTTCATCTTATTATCTCATTGTTTAATGTTACAAAATTGGAGTGTCGCTGTTACGCCTTGTGTAAGCAAATGTTACAATTCTGTTAAGAATTCGTATTACGAATTAGTTATGATGCCTTAGAATTTATATTGGAGGCGCAGGGTGAACACATTGTCATTACGGTTTCCGGTGAAGTCCGGCAGACTCTCAGACTTTTCGTTGTAGTTCAGTTCGTAGTATGCCGTGAGGCGGATGCTGCCCGATGCCCGCCAGATAGCTCCGAAACCGAGAGTGTTGACCGCTATATCTGCAACGCCTGTGGAAGAACCCGCAATGCCGATATCGTCCCCTTTGATTTTTATGTTTGGGTCATACCAGTCGTATTTCGCCACCACCGACAACGGCCACTTTCCGAGGTCCTGGACCAACATTACGTAACCCCCGCTGAAGTTGCGTATATAGGTAGGTACGACCGGACGCTTGTCATAGTTAGGGCTTTTGGAGTTACCTTCTACGGCAGGCTGCTCGCCGAAAAGGTATTCAGCGGTCAGTTTGGTCAGCCCGGCCTTGCTGACGATGCTGAACTGTGCGTCCACGCCGAAGTATTCGCGTTTGGCGTATTTGCCGAGGTTGGACTCGTCATCGTTAAGTACGAACGCATTGCCGTCCATCGTGTAGACCTCTTTCGTGCCCTGGAAAACATTACCGTTGTAGTACGACACGCCGCCGCCCAGGGTAGTCGAGTTGCCGAATGTCTTGTTCACCGACAAGTGCCCGATGAAATCCCGCTTGTTGTCGGTCTCCGGCTTGATTCCGTTGCCTGCGAACCAGCCTCCTTCGAGTTTCAGGATGCTCCACGGCGAAGTTTTCGGAGCCTGCAGCACGAGCATGCCCCCGAGATCGCGCTCATCGGGAAAAAGGGTCTGAAAAATAGCGGAGCGTTCGGGCGATTCGCGGCGCGATGACGAGTAGCTTATCTCGTAGCCGAACGGGCGATCGAAAATACCGGCCCGAAGCTGGAAAGACTGCAACCAGGGGTCTTTCACGTTAAGGTAAACATCTTTGAATTTCACGCCGTTCTCGGTAATGTCGAGTTGGAATACTCCTGAGGCAATGCCCTGTTCATACACGAATTTGATGCGGCCGCGGCGTATGCCGATGCGGTTCACGCCTTTGTTTGCGTTCTCGCTGATCTTTTCACCGACCTTGAGCGCTGCATCTTCCTGTCCGTACTGGTACTGCCCCTGGATATAGCCGGATATTTTCAGCTTTTTGAGCCTCGAGACATCGCTCTCGAGCGCATCGGTCCTGCTCTGCAGAACTTCTATATCCGTCGGTTCGGCCTCCTGTGCGTACACAGCGGCATATGCCAAAGCAGCAAATAAAAAAAGTGTAATAGTTTTCTTCATTTTCTTGTTTTTATCTCATTGTTTCACATCGCAAATGTGAGGATGCACGATTACATCGAGAGCAAGAAAATGTTATGATTCTGTTACATATAATTTTACGTAAGTTTCGGATAAGAATTTATGTTAATTTACAGATTACACTCTCGTTATCGTGAGATTCTTATCCAAAACCCACGTCAGCGGCTTTTCATAGCCGCGATACTACCCATCCAAAACCCTAACCTGAACATGGAAGGGCTGTGTAGCAGCCCAAAGGCCGCGAGTTTCGCTTAAGCGAAACTCGCGTTAATCTTATTCAAGAAAAAAATACCAAATACTTCTTTCCTCAGATGATTGAAATAAAAAACCCCAAATCTAACGAAATGGGGTTAATCATTTTATTTTTGGATAATGAACTACCCCGCCTCAAGCAACGGGGTATCCAAAACAGGAATTTATAATATCGCCGCAAGCGGCGGGGATCCGACACTTTTAGTTATCTCCCTCGCAAGATGCCTCCACCGGCGTGCGGCCGACGGTCAGCGATCGGTCGATGATTATTTTGCGAAGCAAAACAATTTAACTCTGAGAAAACTATTCCCATTCAATAGTTGCGGGGGGTTTCGAGCTTATGTCGTATGTCACTCTGTTGATGCCCTTCACGCGATTGATTATCTCGTTGGAGACTTTCGCAAGGAAATCATAGGGCAAGTGCACCCAGTCAGCGGTCATCGCGTCGGTCGAGTTGACGGCACGCAGCGCGACCGCATTTTCATAAGTGCGTTCGTCTCCCATAACCCCCACGCTCTGCACAGGCAGCAGGATAACGCCCGCCTGCCAAACCTTGTCGTAGAGGCCCCATTCGCGAAGCAGGTCGATGAAAATTTTGTCCGCCTCCTGCAGAATGGCGATCTTTTCGGCGGTCACCTCGCCCAACACACGGATGCCGAGGCCCGGTCCGGGGAAAGGATGGCGGCCCAGAAGCAGTTCGCTCATGCCCATCTGCCGCCCGACCTTTCGCACCTCATCCTTGAAGAGCATACGCAACGGTTCGACTATTTTGAGGTTCATCTTTTCGGGAAGGCCGCCCACATTGTGGTGCGATTTGATGGTAGCTGAAGGTCCGTTCACCGAGAGCGACTCTATCACGTCGGGATAGATCGTCCCCTGCGCCAACCACTTTATACCCTTGAGTTTCTGCGCCTCGGCGTCGAAGACCTCGATGAAGTCGCGGCCTATGATCTTGCGCTTGCCTTCGGGATCGGTGACGCCTTTAAGGTCGCCAAGGAATTTTTCGCCCGCACGGACGCCTATAACGTTAAGGCCCATTCCCTTGTACGATTCCATTACGTCCTCGTACTCGTTCTTGCGCATCAGGCCCGTATCCACGAAGATACACACGAGGTTCGCACCGATGGCCCTGTGCAGCAGCACGGCCGAAACCGACGAATCGACGCCGCCAGAGAGTCCCAGTACCACTTTGTCATCGCCCAACTGCTTCTTCAGCCCCTCTACCGTCTCTTCGACAAACGACGCCGGAGTCCAGTCCTGCACGCATCCGCAGATGTCGACCACGAAATTTTTCAGCAGCAGGCCGCCTTCTGTCGAATGGTACACTTCGGGATGGAACTGTATGCCCCACACTGCTTCTCCATCGATCTGGTAGGCCGCTATCTCGACGCTCTCGGTGCCTGCGATCACTTTTCCGCCATTCGGAAGCCTGGTAATCGTATCGCCGTGCGACATCCACACCTGCGTCACGGACGAAAGGCCTTTCAGCAGCGGATTTCCCGCATCTCCGATGGTCAGCATCGCCCGGCCGTACTCGCGCGAACCCGCGCCGCGCACTTCGCCGCCTCTCTTCTGCGATATATACTGCGCTCCGTAGCACACCCCGAGTACCGGACACCGGCTCCGGATAGCATCCAGGTCTACCTGCGGGGCCTCCCTGTCGTTCACCGACGAAGGACTGCCCGAGAGTATCACCCCGCAGTACTGGCTAAGGTCGGGGATCTGGTTATACGGATAGATTTCGGAATAGACGCTCAGTTCGCGCACTTTACGCGCGATGAGCTGTGTGTACTGCGAACCGAAGTCAAGTATGAGAATTTTTTGCATCTGGGTTAAATATTTATAATATTTTCAGTCCTCTTAATCGCAAAAACATTTTGGTTTTTGCCAAGTCCCCCTTGATAAGGGGGATTTAGGGGGTAGAATCTTAGCTCCAGGCATCTTCGATGCCTTTAATTCCGGTTTCAGGGAGTTTCACACAACAAAGATTCACTGAAACCGGAGTTAATCATGCGCGGACGGTAGCTCCGGCCTGTTTTTCAAACTGAGTAATAAGGTTGTTCATCACGCGGTCTATCATCTGGTCGGTTAGCGTTTGCGTCTTGTCTTCGAGCGTGAAACTCAAGGCGTAGGACTTCTTACCCGGAGGCAGTTTGTCGCCCTCGTAGACGTCGAACAGGAGGATGCTCGCAAGCAGTTTTTTCTCGGTCTGCAAAGCTATATCCCTCAGGCGGCGGAAAGCAACATCCTTGTCGACCAACAAGGCAAGGTCACGTTTCACAACCGGGAATTTCGACAAATCCTCGGCCTTTATCACGTTCTTCGCGGTAGCTTTCACCAGGTGCATGAAGTCCATCTCGAGGAAGTAAACAGGGGCCTTGATGTCGAACTGCGCCAGCAGCTTCGGTGCGACCACACCAATCTGGAACAACTCTTTCCCGTTGAGTTTATATGTTAGTGCGTCGCTGAACAGGTCGGATTCCAGCGGTGCGGCCTGCATTTTACAGATGTCGAACCCGAAGCGGCGAACCAGTTTTTCGGCCATTGCGGCAAGTGTGAAAAATGTGCTTTTTTCGGCCTTCGCGTTCCACGACTGCTGCACATCGAGACCCGTGACGGTCATTCCGAGACGGTAAATTTCCTTATACGGCGCAAGCAGGTTTGCCGGATCGCGCTTCTCTTCATCGTAAAAGTAACAATTGCCGAATTCATACAGCTTCAGGTCGGCATTCTTCCTGTTCGAGTTGAGCTGGACTGCCTCCAAAGCGTTGAACAGCAGCGTCTGGCGCATCGCATTGAGGTCGACGCTCAGCGGATTGATTATCCTCACGCAGTTCCCGGCCGGATATGCCGCCAGTCCTTCGTAATAGGACGCTTTTGAGAGAGAGTTGCTCATTATCTCGGTGTAGCCGTTTCCTGTCAGGAAATCCGAAGCGATATTCTGCAGGCGGTCTTTGTCGGGTTTTTGGGCAACAGTCAGCGACATGTGGACATGCTGCGGAATCTCCACATTGTTGTAGCCGTAAATGCGCAGGATATCCTCAATGAGGTCTATCTCGCGCCGGACGTCGACGCGGTAAGCCGGAACGGCAACTTCGAGCGTATCGCCGTTGTCTTTCTCAACTTTCACGTCGAGTGCCGCAAGTATCTGCATCACCGTTTTGCGAGGAATATCCTTGCCGATAAGCCTGTTAGCGCGACCGAACGAAAACTCGAAGCGGAAAGGCTCCATCTTCACGGGATATATGTCTACGACCTCCGACGAGATTTCGCCTCCGGCCAACTCTTTATATAGCATAGCCGCGCGTTTCAGCGCATGTACTGTCATATCGGGGTCTACGCCGCGCTCGAAACGGAACGACGAGTCGCTGCTGATGCCGTGGCGTTTGGCTGTCTTGCGTACCCACACGGGATTGAAACAGGCGCTTTCGAGGAATATCGACGTGGTGGTTTCGCTCACTCCGCTGAACTCGCCGCCCATCGTCCCGGCGATGCACATCGGCTTTTCGGCATCGCAGATCATAAGGTCCTGAGCCGACAGGGTGTGCTCCGCACCGTCGAGCGTCGTGAACTTCGTCCCCTCGGGGCATGTCCTCACGACGATCTTCCCGCCCGCAATCTTCGCGGCGTCGAAAGCATGGAGCGGCTGCCCCAGTTCGTGAAGTATGAAATTGGTGATATCGACCAGATTGTTGTGCGGATTGAGGCCTATCGTGCGCAGGTAGTTCTGCATCCATTCGGGCGACGGGCCGAATTTCAGATTGGTAATCGTGATACCCGCGTATCGCGGCGCGCCTTCACTTGCCACCACCTCGACAGGGATATCCAGCTTGCGGTTGTCCACTTTGAATCCGTCCACCGAAGGCAGTTTCAGTTCGCATTTTTGCCCGTTGGCTTTCAGGTAAGCCGCGAGATCGCGTGCCACGCCATAGTGCGAAGCTCCGTCGATGCGGTTGGGCGTCAGGCCGATCTCGATCATCCAGTCCTCCTGAACGTCAAGGTAATCCTTCGCCGGGGTTCCGGGTTTGGCGGAGGCTTCCAACACCATGATGCCTGCGTGGCTCTCCCCCAGCCCGAGTTCGTCCTCGGCGCAAATCATACCGAAAGATTCCACTCCGCGGATCTTGCTTTTCTTGATCTTGAAACCTTCTTCGGCGCCTTTTGGCCATAGGGTTGCGCCGCACGTTGCGACCAGCACCTTCTGTCCGGCGGCCACGTTGGGCGCACCGCACACGATCTGCAGCGGCTCGCCGTCACCGACAATCACCGTGGTAACGTGCAGGTGGTCGGAATCCGGATGGTCGGCGCATGTCAAAACTTCGCCGACCACGACGCCTTCGAGTCCGCCTTTTATGGTTTCGATCTGTTCAAGGGCATCGACTTCAAGCCCTGTGCTTGTAAGGATTTCAGCCATCTGCGGAGCGGTCAGCCCGCTTTCCAGATAGTTCCGCAGCCAGTTGTAGGATATTTTCATCGTCAGAAGGTCGGAATTAAAGGTCCAAAGTTACATATTTTTCGCGATTGAACCATCTGCCGGGAGGTTTTAGCAGCTAAAATCTAATAACACTTTATCAACAAACGATTCCCGGCCCAAGATTTGCTTATGCGCCTATATCGGTATAAGAAATTTCAATTTGTAATGATTACAAAAATCGTTAACTTTGTAAAACAAAACACAGAAAACTATGAATACAATATTAATAAACCCGTTGTGCATTTAAGCGACGGAGATTTTTAAGTTGTTAATATTTCGGTTGTTTAGTTTGTTGATTAGCTGTACTGTAGTGAGCGCCATTATTTTAGCGAGCACTCTGGTTCTGAATCCATCGAACGATTTGGCGTA
>JAVBRB010000031.1:0-11666 GCA_031548515.1 Rikenellaceae bacterium
AAAAAAACAACGAACAATATCGCTGCGCGATTATTTGAAAATCAAAAGGGTGCTTTCAAGTAAACTTGAGCACCCTTTTGAAATTTTCAACTGCCGTGGCAGTATTGTTTGTTGTTTTTTGAGCTGTTTCCGGGACTTGAACCCGGGACCTCTTCCTTACCAAGGAAGTGCTCTACCACTGAGCTAAAACAGCAAACCCCTTTTTCAGGTCGTGCAAAAGTATGAAAGAAATTTTAATTGTCCAAATCAATCGGATGTCCTGAACGCGATTTTTCCGGCAAAACGCTCAAAAAGAGAATGGACGGCCATAATATAGCCGTCCATTTCCCATATTAAGCAGGGATGGTCTTCGCTCCCGCTGCCTTTAGATTATACCCTGTTCAACCATGCTCTTGGCGACCTTCATAAAACCGGCCACATTGGCGCCCTTCATGTAGTTGATGTAACCAGTTTCCTTGCCGTATTCGACGCAGGCCGCATGGATCGATGTCATTATCTGGTGTAGTTTCGCATCTACTTCTTCCGCCGTCCAGTTCATCTTCATCGAGTTTTGGCTCATTTCGAGGCCGGAAGTGGCGACTCCCCCCGCATTTACCGCCTTTCCCGGTCCGTAGGGAATCTTCGCATGGATGAACGCCTCGATGGCTTCGGGGGTACAGCCCATGTTCGACACTTCGGCCACCACCGACACCTTGTTCTCTATGAGCTGTTTTGCATCGTTGCCGTTGAGTTCGTTCTGCGTTGCACAGGGCATTGCGATATCGACGCCCTTGACTTCCCATGGCTTTTTGCCGGCATGGAACGACGAACCGGGAAAACGGTCGGCATAGGGAGCCACTATGTCGTTGTTCGAAGCACGCAGTTCCAACATGTAGTCTATCTTGTCTTTATTGAGTCCGGCGGGATCGTAAATGTAGCCGTCGGGACCGGAGATCGTCACCACTTTCGCACCCAGTTCAGTGGCCTTGATAGCGGTGCCCCATGCCACGTTGCCGAAACCGGAAACGGCTATCGTCTTACCTTTTATCTCCTGTCCCATGTCGGCGAGCATCCTCACGAGGAAATACACGGCTCCGAAACCGGTGGCTTCGGGGCGTATCAGCGAGCCGCCGTAAGTCATGCCCTTGCCGGTCAGCACGCCTGTGTTTTCCAGAGCGAGTTTGCGGTACATACCGTACAGGTAGCCTATTTCGCGTCCGCCGACGCCGATGTCGCCCGCAGGGACGTCGGTTTCAGGGCCTATATGCCTCCACAGCTCGGTCATGAACGCCTGGCAGAAACGCATTATCTCGCGGTCGGATTTTCCTTTGGGGTCGAAGTCAGAACCGCCCTTCGCGCCTCCCATCGGGAGCGTAGTGAGGGCGTTCTTGAAAGTCTGCTCGAATCCGAGGAATTTCAGTATGGATAGATTGACGCTGGGATGGAAACGCAGTCCGCCTTTGTATGGGCCTATGGCGTTGTTGAACTGTATGCGGTAACCGAGATTGATCTGCGGCACACCCTTGTCATCGGTCCACACCACCTTGAAGGTGAAGATGCGGTCGGGTTCCACTATCCGTTCGGCAATCCGGTTCATTTCAAATTGCGGATAGCGTTTATAAACATCCTGTACGGTCGAAAGAACTTCCTTCACCGCCTGCAGGTATTCGCTTTCCCCGGGATGCCTCATTTCGAGGTCGGCCATTAGTTGCTCTACGTTCATAACAAATATAGTTTAGGTTAATTGGTTTTCAAGCGGTTTGTCAAAATTATCTAAAATTTTCCGGAAATACAACATGCAGTTATATTTTCCAAGCCTTCCACCGCCTCTACCGAATATGGGAGGTCCATGTCGCATCCCGAAAGACGCTCCTCAAAGGATGTCCGTTGCGCTTAAGCTAAACTCACGTTAAATAATTCTTAGACAGATTTAATTATCCCCTTGCTGTTTTGTCCGTCTATGAAGACATAGAGGGGTTTCGGGAATCTAACGATCCGCAGGTATTCTCCCTCGTAGACGGCTTCCATGGCATTGAGGAGTCCGATCTCGAAAGCGCCGTCGTCCATGAAAGGATTTATCGTGAGGTAGCCCACGCCGAGCGAGGTGAGGTTCTGGAAGAAATGGGTCCCCTGGCTCGGTTCGACGCGGAAGTTATCCAAACCGCATTCCACTATGACTTTAGCTTCCGAAATGTGATTCCATTTGACGGGAATGCCCAGCCAGGGATCGCTCGATCCCCATCGTCCTGGCCCGACAAGTATATATCCCCTGCATTGTTTCTGCATGTCGAGATTGATCCCCAGCAGTTCTTCGGCGATTTTTTCAGTATGACGCTTGTCGAATTCCGCCAGTTTCACGTATACGATATCCGTGATTCCCTGCATCGCGCCGACTCCCAGTGCGCTTTCGGCATAAATTATGGCACCGGTTTTGTCTACCTTGCTCCAGTCGAGTGTTCGGTTCTTCTCGGCTTCAATGACCGGCCTTATCTGCAGGAAGTTGAAAATCTTCTGTTCGTCGGCCGGGACATCGAGGTTCACGGCAAACTCCATCTCCACGGGATTGCACATTTCCTTTTCGCCCATATCGAGCAGGTCCTTGATAATCTCGGCGACAGGGAATGTATCGTATTTAAGTATATGTGAGAAAGTTACTATCTTACGTCCGGACTCCTCGTTGCTGTCCACGATTATGCCGTTCTGCGGGTCCCAGGTAGAGGCGACGAAGTCCATATCGCGGAATTTCGCCATCTGCCCGAGGTCGAATTTCCTGAGGTTTATCGAATCGTCGGTCGAAGTCTTGAACGACTCAGGGCGCATATCCAGTGCATACATCTCTTTCTGGGTATCTCGCAGAGCCAGATCAGGCGTCGAGAGTTGGAGGATCTTTTTGGGGTATTCCGGCGAAAAGCGCAACACCTGCCCCCCCTCGACCACGATCTTACCCAATCCGGTAGCCATCTTGACAATCCCGTCCTCAGGTTTTTCGTCGCCGATGGGATAAAAGTTCAATGAGTTTGCCGTTCCGGACATCGTAGGAAAAAACCATCCGTTGTCCTCCGTGCCGCACACTTCCTGGATAACGACCGCCATCCTCTCGTCACTGAAAAGATTTTGGGTGGTAGAGATATACGAACGGCTAGAGGCAAAATAGATAGAGGCATAGACACTCTTGATCGCTTTCGACAGCAGGCGCAGCATGTAGTCGCGGTTTTCGACCAGCGGGATCATATATGTGGAATAAACCCCTGCGAACGGCTGGAAATACGAATCTTCCAACTTCGAACTCGAACGTATGGCCAGCGGCGCTTTCGTATATTTGAGGTAATCCTTGAGATCTTCGACAAGACTCTGCGGCAGCGACGAAGCAACGAATTCCGACAGCAGGTCTTCGTCGGAGAAATCCGAGTTGATAACGTGCTGCAGCCCATTCATCTTGATGAACCCGTCGAAATAGTCGGTCGCTATAACAACAGTGCGGGGAATAGTTATCCGCACTCCCGGATATTTGTTATAGAGTTTATATTTGCGCAGCATATGGTTTGCGAAAGCCAGCCCGCGGGCTTTCCCGCCCAGCGACCCTTCGCCTATGCGGGCGAACCACAGCGTTTCGTCGTACGAACCCGCCTCGAAATTGGCCACGATTCCCTGCCCCATCTGCATACGGTACTCGTGGATGATGTCATAGATGCACTTGCGGAAGGCCTCCGCGTTGTCGAACTGTTCGACGTGCATGTCGCGCAGGGCATTGGCGATGGGGAAAAGCCCGCGCGAGAACATCCATTTCGAGAGGCGGTCCCTCTCTGTATGGAACAGCAGCACGTCCTCCGGGATCTCCATCACGGCATACTGCATTTCACGCAGATCCTTGACCTTGGCCAATACTATGCCGGTACGCAGGTCTTTGAATACAAAATCGCCGAAAACAAACTCTTCGCCGATGTATTCTGCCAGGTCTATAAGCAATGTTTTGGAGTGTTTCAGCAAGAATCCCACTCCCATTTCTTCAGCCACGGCTTTCATGCTCTGCTGCGACGATTGGAACAGGAACGGCATCATCGGCTTGTCCCTGCGTATGAGTTTGCAAAGGTCTACCCCCGCGTCGAGTTTCTCGTCTTCGGCCTTGTCGTATTTGTCTATAACGAACCCGATATCGGAAATCACGCCGAGCATGTTATCCTTGTACTTTTCGTAATACCCGACAGCCTCTGTGTAGTTGGTGGCGAAAAGTATCTTTGGGCGCGCCCTTTTTCGCATTATCTCCTGCTGTTCGTTGAGCGCGTCGTTCAGGAATTCGCTGTTTTGCTGGATCACCAGCTTGTACAGCGCCGGCAGATATGTAGAATAGTAGCGTATGGAGTCCTCTACGAGCAAAATGGACTGCACCCCGACGTTTAGGATGTCGTTGTCGGCGTTCATGCGGTCTTCGATAGTCTTGATGATGGCTATAATAAGGTCGGCGTTGCCCTGCCAGTAGAAAATATAGTCGATCCCCGTGCGGTCGTGGCTCTCGATACGTTTTTTCATATCCTTCGAAAAGTTGGCCATCAGCACCACCGGAATGTCCGGATGCTTGCTCTTGACAATCTTGCCGAAACTGAAAACGTCCAGTTCGCCTATGTTGTACATCGCTATGATGAGGTCGAACCCCTTTTCCTTTCTCAGTCTTTCGAGTGCCTGCGCGGCCGAACTGACGCGCGTGAACGAGGGCGGATTGCTCAGGTTCAGGTCGGTATATTCCTGATTGATTCGGGTATCTATACGTCCGTCCTCTTCGAGTATGAAACCGTCATAGCTGCTGCACACGAGCAGGATCTTGTTGATGCGGCGTTGCATCAGGTGGTGGTAATCGGTTACCGAAAATTGTTCGGACGGAATGGGCTGACGCTTCATGTGTTCGATTTAAGTATTTATACTATTGTACAAAAATAGGAAATGTTTTCTATCTTTGTTACTTAATTGCAATATGGGTTTCCTTATCCCAAACCCGCATTAAATCCATGCTTTCACGATACGAACTATGAAATACACTCTTGAGGAAGTAACCTCGAAAGCCCGGCACAAGGAATTCATAGACCTGCCCAAACGCCTGTACCGCAGCAATCGCAATTGGGTTTGCCCTTTCGACGACGATATCGCAAAAGTTTTCGACCCGCAAAAGAACAAGAAGTTTCTCGACGGCGAGGCTATCCGGTGGATAGCCCGCGACGACAGCGGCAAAGTCGTGGGACGTATCGCGGCATTCTACAACAATGAGGACGCAGCCATGGAGGAACAGCCCACAGGCGGCTGCGGTTTTTTCGAGGCTATCGACGATCAGGAACTTGCCGACATGCTTTTCGACGCCTCGCGCGACTGGCTCAAAGGCAAGGGCATGGAGGCGATGGACGGCCCCGTCAACTTCGGTTCGCGCGAATCGTGGTGGGGACTGCTCGTCGAAGGGTTCGAGTTCCAACCTCTCTATGAAAATCCATACAATCCGCCTTATTATATTCCCCTGTTCGAAAATTACGGGTTCAAAAACTACTTCAACCAGTACACCTATAACCGCAAGATGAAGACCGGCGTCTTCAACAAATCTGTTTATGAACGGGTTAAAAGGCTGGAAGAATCACCAGGATATCGTTTCCAGCATATCGACATCAAGGACCTGCCGCAGGTGGCCGAGGATTTCCGCATGATATACAATAAGGCATGGGCCCAGCATTCGGGCGTGAAGCCGATGGAAAAGGAACAGGCCCAGAAGATGATGCAAAATATGAAACCCATCATCGATGAAAGGCTCATCTACTTTGCCTATTTCAACAACGAGCCGGTGGGTTTCTTCATCATGGTTCCCGATCTCAACCGCGTAATCGGCCGCTTCCATGGCAAGCTGAACCTGATAAACAAACTACGTTTGTGGGGGATGCTCAAACTGACCCGCAAGGCCGACCGCATCTTCGCCATCATCTTCGGTGTTACTCCCGAGATGCACGGCAAGGGCATCGAGTCGGGCATTATCCACGAGTTCGAGAACGAAGTGGGAAAAGGGATGCATTACAACAGTCTGGAACTGGCGTGGGTGGGAGACTTCAATCCCATCATGATGCGCATGGTCGAAAACTACGTGTGCGCCAGCAAGCACAAGACACATGTCACGTACCGCTATCTTTTCGACCGCAGCAAAGAGTTCAAACGCGCGCCACGCATCGGAGTAAAAAAACAGAACTAACCAATAAATCCGGCGCTTCTGTCCTGCGGCAGTTTGCAGTCAGAATAGTGACTATGCAACGCTGTCGAAGGAAATCATGAAGGAGCATACTGAACGTATGTGACTGAATGATTTTCAAGGCAAAGGAAGCAGAGGCACCATTATCACTGCAAACTTACAAATGAAAACGACACCATTCACTAAATACCACATCGCGGCAGGGGCCAGAATGGCCGAATTCGCTGGATACAACATGCCCATCGAGTTCAGCGGTATCAACGACGAACACATGACTGTTCGCACCGGCGCAGGCGTTTTCGACGTCAGCCACATGGGCGAGATCTGGGTTAAGGGTCCGAAGGCGTTGCCGTTCCTTCAATACGTCGCGACCAATGACGCATCCAAACTGAACGATGGCAAGGCGCAGTACTCGGCGCTTCCCAACGGTAAAGGCGGCCTTGTAGACGACATTATCGTCTACCGGATCGACTCCGAAACCTATCTGCTGGTAGTCAACGGTGCAAACGTCGAAAAGGACTGGCAGCATCTGTGCCGCAAGGGCGAAAAATTCGGGCTGGCCATAGGCAGGGAACTCTACAATGCCTCGGACGAAATATGCCAACTGGCCATACAAGGTCCTTTGGCGATGAAGATAGTGCAGAAGATGTGTCCCGCACCGATCGAAGATATGCCTTATTACACGTTCGTAAAGACTGAGGTAGCGGGAATCAAAGACGCTATACTTTCCGCCACAGGCTACACCGGTTCCGGCGGCTGCGAGATTTACGTCGCCAACGAGGACGCCGATAAACTTTGGAAAGCACTTTGGGAAGCCGGCGAAGAGTATGGCCTGAAAAACATAGGGCTTGGCGCTCGCGACACCCTGCGCCTCGAAAAAGGCTTCTCGCTATACGGCAACGACATAGACGACATTACTTCACCCATCGAGGCGGGTCTCGGCTGGATCACAAAGTTCAACGAAGAGAGGGGCGATTTCATCGACCGCGCGCTTTTCGAAAAGCAGAAGAACGAGGGCGTTTCCCGTAAACTGGTAGGTTTCAAACTGACCGAGCGGGGGATTCCGCGCCACGACTACCCCCTTGCCGACACGGCGGGTAATATCATCGGCAAAGTCACTTCGGGAACCATGTCGCAGATACTGAAAGAGGGCATCGGGATGGGATATGTGAAACCGGAGTTTGCAACCCCCGGCACGGAGATCGCGGTCGTCATCCGCGAAAAACCGGTAAAGGCCATCATCGTCAAAACCCCGTTCGTATAGGTCGGAACAGCCGCGACGATTAAGTTCGTCTCCTGTAGAGGGATGTCACCCGGTGACATGGTGGTCCATAATTGCAGCACGAAAAGGGAGAAGCTATTCTGAGAAAAGAACAGCCCGCTTTCCAGCGGGCTGTTTTCATTTCAGTATGACGCCACTATTGGGCTGTAATCACAAGTTCTTTACCCTGCTTCAGGGCCTCGTGGGTTATGTGGTAGCCGTCTATCTTATCTCCGCCATAGGTTATCGAGGTGATTTTCGGGCCTGAACCTTTGCGCCGTATGGTGAAAGTTGCTTCGGGCAGGTCGAATTCCACCCTGTCGAATATAGGAACGGTGACTATATATTCGGGATCGGCAGGCGACTCAGTGTAGAGTCCTATCGCGTTGAACACATACCACGACGACATCTCGCCGGCATCGTCCATGCCGCAGTACGCAAGCTTATGGGGACCCATGTCATAGAAATTCTCCAGAATGTGGTCAATTATTTTCTGTCCCTTTTCCTGTTTGCCAACATAATAATACATGTATGGGAAACCGTGGTCGGGCTGGTTTCCGTGACAATACTGCCCGATGAAGACCGACATGTTGTGCGCCTGGATGCCCCTCCAAGGTTCGGTGAAAAGCGAGTCGAGCTTCGCTTCGGCAGCCTCCTTGTCCGGATACAATGCTATCATACCTTCTGGATCATGTGGGGCGTAGAATATCGATTGCCATCCGTTGGCCTCGCGGTACATGTAGGCATAATACGGGAAGTAGGGATCGAACGGTTCAAGCCAGCTACCGTCTTCGTAGCGCCCCTGCATGAATCCGTTGGCCGGATTGAACAGGTTTTTGTAATTGGACGTGCGGGCCATCAGCATATCGTGGTCGGCGTCATGCCCCAGAGCTTTGGCCAGGATAGCCACGGCATAGTCATCGTAGGAGTATTCCTGCGTTTTGGTGACGGCAGCCTTGCGCTCGTCATGTACCACGAACGGGGGATCCATACGTTCTTCGGATATCCAGCCTCGTTCCATGTATTCGTCCAGATAAGGCCTCCCTCCGCGGCGCGTACCGTCCATGGTGGCGTTGTTCATCAGAAGTTTATACGCACGGCCGATATCGTATCCTTCGGTAAGTCCGCGCAGATATGTCCCTGCGACGAAAGCCGAAGCATGGTCGCCGTGGAAGAACGTGGGCATGAATCCGGTCTGTTCGCCACGGTAAGTTATCGA
The DNA here is from genome assembly GCA_031548515.1 of Rikenellaceae bacterium. GTDB lineage: Bacteria > Bacteroidota > Bacteroidia > Bacteroidales > Rikenellaceae > UBA940. Next base: position 8,671 of record JAVBRB010000031.1, read on the forward strand.
GTTTATCACGTCGACTGTCACATCCGGGGCAAGAAGTCCCAACAGCACAAGCTTGTTGCGGTAGTCGTCCCAGAACGACGGGTCGGTGTAGAGACGGAAACCCTGATTGTCGGTGAACCGTTCGAAAGCCGGCCGGCCGTCGGACCCTGGTTCACCGCGGCGTACAGATGCAAAATCTCCATTGGCGTCGCTGCGCAGGGCGGGCCACAGGAATGCACGGTAGAGCGTCGTGTAGAACAGTCCTTTCTGGCGTTCGGTTCCGCCGCTCACCATGATCCTGGAAAGCAGCGCATTCCATGTTTCATCTGCCTCGCGCCGCACCTGTGTAAAACTCTTGCCCAACATTTCGGCTTCGAGGTTGGCCTTGGCGTTTTCGACGCTGACGAACGAAAAACCTATCTGCAGTTCGAGCGGCCCACGGCCGTCCTCGAAACTGACGATGGAGAGCTGTCTGCCGTCATCTTCGCCGAGACGTTCGATGCTGCTTATGTTATGGTTGGCGACCGCATAGAAATGCACCCTGTCGCCGCCTTGCTGGAATCCGGCAAAGGCATTGTCGCCGACCTTTTGTATATCCCATTCGCGGATGCGGTCGTTGGCTTTCTGCAGATCGGCCAGTACCCGTTTCGCACCGCCTTTGGTGAACGTGTACCGGTGGAACGCACAGCGCAGGGTCGAGGTCACTTCAGCCTCGATGGCCGAACGCTCGAGATACACCTTATAATAACCCGGCGCGGCTGATTCCCTGTCGTGGCTGAACGGGGTCGCATAATCGTCGGGCGTCACCTCGCCCGTGAAGGCGATGATGGGGACATGGTTTAGGTTCCAGTGCCCCTTGTTGGTGTGCGAAAAGGCGTATATGATGGAGTCTTCGTACTGGTATCCGGCTCCGCTTCCGAACTGCGTGACGGGGCTGACCTGCACCATCGCATTCGGCAAAGAAGAACCAGGAAAGACTTCGGCCCCCCATGTGCGGTAGGTGGGCCTGTAGCCCAGGTCGACGCTGTCGTGCAGGGTGGCGGTGCCGAGCATCGGATTGACGTAGTCCGTCAGTTTTTTCTTCGGTGCGCAGGCCGACACGGTCAGTATCAGCACGGCCAGCAAGACAGAAACAATGGCAAAGGATTTTTTCATCGCGGCGGTAGTTTTGAGATTACATATTGTACGTGGAACCATACAAATATATACTATAAGTAGCTGACCTCAACCCCCGCAGGTGCGGTTGTCGCATTTTGGCACAGAATAGTCCGTTTTTTATATCTTGGAAGCATCTATTTCACCAGAACCCAGATCGAGCCTTATGGCGACGAAGAGCAGTATGGTGAATGCCAGGAACGAGGAGCCGCCGTAACTGAAGAAAGGAAGCGGTATGCCGATCACTGGAACCAATCCTATGGTCATACCTACATTTATAAGCACATGCAGGAAGAAAATCCCCGCCACACAATAACAGTATATGCGCCCGAATGGTTCCGACTGCCGCTCGCCCATCCGGACAAGCCTCATTATCAAAATACAGAACAATGCCAACACAGCCATCGACCCCAAGAAACCCAATTCTTCGCCCACCGTACAGAATATAAAGTCGGTGCTTTGCTCCGGCACGAAGTTGAACTTCGTCTGTGTTCCTTCAAGGAAGCCCTTGCCGAAAAATCCGCCCGAACCTATGGCTATTTTCGACTGGTTGACGTTGTAACCCCACCCCTGGCTGTCGGACTCTATTCCCAGAGTGTCGAGAATTCGTTTTTGCTGGTGCAGGTCCAGCCGGTCGAAAGCGGCATCGGCCGCAGAGACGAATACCAGCGATGCAACGAACAGCGCCAGGTATATCCAAAATCCGCGCAGGCGTTGCCCGTAGGCTATGATCCCCGCTACAGGCAGCGACAACAACGATGTGCCCAACAGGACATAGTAATACGCCAACTCTTTATCGAGAAGGAATTTAAGCCCGAACCATGCCAGCATAGAGACCAGCGCGACCGAAGCCAGATAAACCGCAGCAGCCTTCCATTCCCGGTACTGGAAGGCAAATCCTACAGCGCAACCCACGATTATCATCACCAACAGTCCTGTATCCGTAATCCAAAACGATCCGAAAAACAGTACGAGGATCATTCCGAGCACTATGAATACCCAGCGGTTCAATCCTTCGCGGTAGAGCATGAAAAGGAATGAAGCATAGACAACAGCCGAACCCACGTCATGCTGCAGGACCATCACGCCTATCGGCAAGCCAATGATAACCGCAATCCTGAGCAGGTCTTTGAACCTGTTCATAGAGAAAGTGAAATTACTCATGTACCGGGCCAGCGCGAGCGACACCGCGAATTTCATGAACTCGGCGGGCTGTATCGCGACCGGCCCTATTATCAGCCATGCCCTCGCTCCCTTGATCTCCGGACTGAAGAGCAGCGTCGACAGCATCAGCACCAGTATCGCGACGTATATCGGATAGGCCAGTATATGGTAATATTTATCGTCCACCAACATTATTACCATGGCTACCGCGAACGAGACCACGATCCATATCATCTGCTTGCCGTAATTCAGGTCGAAGTCGAATGCCGTGGCATGCGTGCCGTCATAGACAGCCGCGTAAAGGTTCAGCCATCCCAGCACGACCAACGCAAGGTATACCGTAACGGTCCACCAATCGACCTTCCCGTGCAGGATTGAAGTGTCCTTAGCGTTTGTTGTCATAGTGCGGATATGAGATTTGCATATTCTTGACGTATGCCACACGGTCCGGACGCGTGATGGTATCGGTGAGATATTTCTCCATGATCAGCGACCCTATGGGCACGGCGGCCGTCGAACCGAAACCGGCGTTCTCGATATATACCGCGATCGCGATCTTAGGGTCGTTCCTGGGAGCGAACCCGAGGAACACGGAGTGGTCCTTACGCGGCGGGTTCTGTGCCGTCCCTGTCTTGCCGCAGATGTCCAGGCCCGGAACATAACCGTTATAGAACACCGTACCGCCCGGCTCCTGCGCC
>JAVBRB010000015.1:0-65614 GCA_031548515.1 Rikenellaceae bacterium
GGTACGACAACCTTTGGAGCATGGCGAATACTGTGGTGGACCTCAATACCACCAAGCCGGTGAAGACTGTCTACGACCCCAGCCCCGTGGGATTCATTATGCCTCCGAGCGGCGCGTGGACAGGGTTTACATCGGATGGAAGTAATGTTATATCCGGCGTTCCTGCCAATTGCAATGTCAGCGGATCTTGGAACAAAGGCTGGAACTTCCACCTTAGCCTGAACGGCGCCGGCGGAACGACATTTTATCCTGCTATGGGCTACCGTAACTACCAGAATGAGTATCTCAACGGCGTTGGCAACTACGGCTACTACTGGCCTGCTACCCCGATCTCGAATGTTGGCTTCAGCCGCGCCCTGACCTTCTACAACACTGCCATCAACCCGCAGAACCAGTTCCATCGCGCCGGCGGCTGCGCCGTCCGCAGCGTCAAAGAACAATAACAAAACGAAAAGAAAAACTCGAAACGCAATGAATAGAATCATGTCAATCACACGAAAGAGCCTCGGGCGCGCCGCGATAGCGGCCGCCCTCCTGGCCGGGATCCCGTTCGCCGCCAGCGCCCAGATAGCCGTGCGGCAGGAGGTCAAAGCAGACGATGCCGCGTCGCAGGACATGCTTCAACAGCAAAACCGGACTACGGCCGAAACCGATGCGAAGCAGGGCAACTCGCCGTACTTCGCCCTCAAGACGAACGTGCTGTCGATAGCCGCGCTCACACCGAGCCTCGGCCTCGAGGCAGGGCTGGGACGCAAAACATCGTTCGATCTGTATGGGGCCTACAATAACTGGACTCTCAAGGACAATAAAAAGTGGAAACACTGGAACGTACAGCCCGCAATCCGCTTCTGGACCTGCGAAAGGTTCAACGGCTCGTTCTTCGGGATACACCTCCAGGGTGGAGAGTTCAATGTGGGCGGGGTGGGGCCGTTCCAAAAACTGAAAGACTACCGTTACGACGGTTGGTTCGTCGGGGGCGGCGTGAGTTATGGCTACCAGTGGATACTTTCCAACCGTATGGCGCTCGAAGCCGAAATAGGGGTTGGGTATGCGCGAATGTGGTACGACCAGTTCGGATGCGCCGAATGCGCCCCGAAGATCGGAGAAGGCACGTACAATTATTTCGGCCCGACGAAAGCCGCCGTCAGCCTCATCGTCTTCCTGCGTTAAATTTTTTAAAAAGAACAAACATGAAAAGATACGATATACATAAGTACATTACACCTTGTGTGCTGACACTGGCCTTGCTTCTGGGCGCAATGCAGGTTCAGGCCAAAGGCAAAACGCCGCATGACCCGTATAAGGGAAATATCGATGTCGACATAAAGCCCTGCACGCTCGACGACGGAGAGGTACTGCTCCGCACGACGATAGACCTGACGGTGCTGAAACTGAAAAACAACCAGATGATCACGCTGGATCCGGTCATGCGTTCGCTCGACGGCCGTTACAGGATAATATTCGACAAGATAATCGTATCAGGCCCGCGACGTGCAAGGATCGTGCGCCGCGAGGGCTATTTCGGCGACGAAGTGGCGGTCGATCCCGCATTGCCGCGCTTTGTCAGCATGACGCACAGGGATCGTGAAAATACGATAGAAGTGGAATACGCCCTGCCGTTCCAGAAATGGATGCGTTATTCGCAGATGACAGTGACGGAACATACTTCCGCATGCTGCGACCAGAATCTGATATACGCCGACGGGAACGACCACAAGATATATGCGGGAGATCCGTACATATTCCCGGCTCCGTACACTCCGACCTACGCTGTTATATATATGGCACCGCCCAGGGAGGAGATCAAGATCCAGGATGAGACATATTCGGCGCAACTCAATTTCCAGGTGAACCGTTCGAATCTGTTGAAGGATTTCGGCAACAACGCGGCCGTATTGGCCGAAGCGGACGCCATTGTCGACCGCATCAAGAACGACCCGTTCCTGACTATCCGCAGCATCACCGTGCGCGGCTACGCCTCTCCCGAAGGAAACTCCGCCAACAACCTGCGTCTTTCGAAAGAGCGTGCGCAGGCTATTGTAAGTTATCTCCACACGAAACATGGTTTCTATAAGGCCGACAACATTATAAAGGCCGTAGGAGAGGGTGAGGACTGGGATGGATTACGCAAAAGCGTGATGGGGTCCGATCTGGCGGATAAGGACAAGGTTATCAATGCCATCGACAATAATTCCAATGTCGAGCGCCGAAAAGCTGCGATACGGGCTTTGTCCGGCGGACGTACATACCGCACGATGCTCGAAGAACTATATCCTCCGCTGCGCCGCAACGAGTACAACATATCCTACGAAGTGCGCGGATTCAATGCGCAGGAGGCGTCAGACCTGATCGGAACGCGGCCGCAGTTGCTGAGCCTTTCGGAAATGTTCATGGCTGCCGAACTGTTCGACCACGGGAGTAAGGAGTTCAAAAACGTATTCGACATAGCCGCAAGGCTGTATCCCAATTCACGTGTAGCCCAGTTCAACGTCGCAGCCATGGAGATCGAGAACGGCTCCTACAATACGGCGATCGAACGCCTAAGCGTCATAGATACTCCGGAGGCCATGAATAATCTCGCGGTTGCCTTGTGGTATAACGGCGAATACGAAAAGGCTCTCGAACAGTTGCAGAAAGCGGCGGACGCCGGTTTGGATATTGCTGTGAACAACCTGGCAGAATACAGGAAATGGTATGACGACAGGGACGAATAGCCTGTGCTAAGATATCTGGAGATTACTCCGATACCGGCGAAGCCCCGCGAGAACATTTCTCGCGGGGCTTTTAGCGTTTTTATATGGGCGATACGCCTGTGTGGAAATAAACTACCTCGCAGCAAGCTACGAGGTATTCAATGGAATAATTTTAGATATATCGAAGCAAACCTCGGGGAACCGGGGTCTGCCGTAAGGCGGGGCGAAATCCTCGAGCCGACAGGCAAAGATAATCAACCTGTTTAATTACCTCCCTCGCAAGATGCCTCCACCAGCCTGCGGCTGACGGCCGGCGCTCGGTCGGTGATTATTTTGCGAAGCAAAACAATTGAAAAATCCCAGTGAAGGATCCGTATGCCGGACTTATCGCGCAAGCTTCCTATATGTGGATGCCGTATTCATGCTTGACTTCGTGCATTACGAACGTACTCTCGAGCGACCCCAGACTGTCGATCGTTCCGAGTACGTTCAGGATGAACTCCTGATAGTATTTCATGTCGGGGGCGTGGATTTTTAACAGATAATCATAGCTTCCCGATATATTGTAGCATTCCGTGACTTCGGGGATATCCCGGATGATCCGGGTAAACTCGGCGGCGATATCCCGGTTGAGCCTGCGCAACTTCACACTGCAAAACACGATGAAACCCCGGTTCAGTTTTTCTGCATCCACCACCGCAATATATTTTTTGATATAACCCCCGTTCTCCAGCCGTTTCAGCCGTTCGAAAACCGGGGTAGACGACAGGTTTACCCTTGCTGCCAACTCTTTCGTTGTCAACCGCGCGTTTTGCTGCAGGGTGCGGAGTATCTGCAGGTCCGTTTTATCCAATGTGTCCATAGAATATTCTTTTTCATCGCCAGTCAAACGAATTGGTCAGGCTATTTGTTCTGTATATTGCCGCTAATGTAGTGATATTTTCTATATTTAGCTTGTTTGTTGTTTTAAAAATATGCATTTTATAATTTTGTTGGTGTATAATGTGCGCCCAAATGTTTTAGAATATACAATTATGGCAAACAAAAAATTACATTTCGAGACGTTGCAACTACATGTGGGGCAGGAACAACCAGATCCGGCAACTGATGCCCGTGCAGTGCCTGTCTACCAGACCGCATCTTATGTGTTTCACAATGCGGCCCATGCGGCGGCGCGGTTCGGCCTGCAGGATACGGGAAATATTTACGGACGTCTGACCAATACCACACAAGGTGTTTTCGAACAGCGTGTTGCCGTACTGGAAGGCGGTATGGCGGGACTGGCAGTCGCATCGGGAGCGGCGGCGATAACATATGCCTTTCAGAATATCACCCGGGCGGGAGACCACATCGTGGCTGCCGGAACTATTTACGGTGGAACGTACAATCTGCTGGCCCATACTCTCTCTGTTTACGGGGTGACGACATCGTTCGTCGATCCGGGCAACTTGTCGAACTTCGAGAAGGCTATTCGGGGAAATACTAAAGCCGTTTTCATCGAGACGCTTGGAAACCCGAATTCCAATATAGTCGATATAGGGAAGGTGGCCGAAATAGCCCATCGTCGCCGGATCCCGCTCATCGTAGACAACACGTTCGGGACGCCTTACCTGATCCGTCCTTTCGAACATGGGGCCGATATCGTGGTGCACTCGGCGACAAAGTTCATCGGCGGCCACGGAACGTCGCTGGGAGGTGTTATAGTCGATTCGGGAAAATTCGACTGGGCGGCTTCAGGCAAGTTTCCGCAACTCACCGAACCCGATCCGGGTTATCACGGGGTGCGTTTCATAGAAGCCTTCGGTCCGGCTGCATATATTGCCCGTGTCCGGGCCGTCCTTCTGCGCGACACGGGGGCGGCTATTAGTCCGCTCAACGCTTTTATCCTGTTGCAGGGCCTGGAGACTCTTTCGTTGCGCGTAGAGCGGCATGTCGCCAATGCCCTGAAAGTAGTCGGCTTTCTGAAAGCACATCCGAAAGTGAAAGTAGTGAACCATCCGTCGCTATCCGGACATCCCGATCATGACCTGTACCGGCGTTATTTCCCGAACGGGGGCGGCTCTGTTTTCACGTTCGAGTTGCGGGGCGGGCAGAGAGAGGCATACAGCTTCATCGACAGCCTGGAAATATTCTCCCTTGTGGCCAATGTGGCCGATGTAAAGTCGCTGGTGATTCATCCGGCTACTACCACCCATTCCCAGTTGAGCGCTGAAAAACTCGCTGAACAGGGAATCTACCCGGGCACGGTGAGACTTTCGATAGGCACGGAGCATATCGATGACTTGCTGGCCGATCTGGAACAGGCGCTTGCCTGTGTCTGAAATCACCGGGTGAGAAAACGCGCGGAGAATTACCGGGCCAGATATTAATCTAACGTGAACTGCAATTCGGTGATATACCTGCCGGTCGAGTTAATTAAATCCTGCGGCTTTATTGTAGGCGGCAGCGGAGAGTTTACCGCTAAGGCATGCTGAAACAAGGTTCATGCGTGCCTGAAGCCACATTATCTGCGCCGACTGCAGCTCCAGCAGCGAAACCATGCCTTCCTGGTAACTGAATGTGTGCAGGTCGAGGCTTTCGGCGGCGATACCGAGGTTGTCGGAGGCAATGCCGATCTGCTGGCGGCTGCGCTCCATGTCATTACGCGAAACGGTCAATTCCTGGCGGATATTATCTTCGGTCCGGCTCAAAGCCAGTTCGCGAGATATTATATCGGCCCTGCTGCGGTCGCGCGTATGGCGGCGCCTGTTCCATTGGAAGACGGGTATCGAAAGGCGGGCGTAGACTCCCGGCATCAGCATGAAGTTATCGGGGGCGGCATTCAACAGGGGAGTGCCGTAATAAAGTGTGCCGCCTACAGATATATCCGGCAGGAAATCGCTGCGAAGGACTTCCCACTGCTTTTTCTGGAACTCAACGCCGCTCACTCCTATCTGGTATTCGGGTCTTCGTGTGAGGGCGTCTTCGGGCGTTGCAATCGTTCCGGACGGCGATACCGAGTCGATAGTCTGTGCAAGGACCACTACCGAATCAGCAGGAGCGCCCATCATGACCATCAATGCAATGCGGTCGTTGTCATAGAGTTGTTCTGCCTGTGAAAGCCGGTACTGTGCCTCACGGTAACTCGTCTCGATCTTCAGCAAGTCGGGTTTTCCCACATATCCGTCGTCGAAGCGTACAGCTACAAGATCGCGCAGGCGGTCGACTATGCCGAGGTAGTCGCGGGCTATGGCGAGGTTGGCAGTGGAGGCGGCCGCGTTCCAGTAGGCCACCTCGGCGGCATACGATGCATTTTCCGAGGCCAACGCCTGCTCCAGCGAGGCTATCTGCTCCCCGATCTCGAGCGAACGGCAGGTTCCTGTGATCTTGCCGCCGGAGTAAATACTCTGGGAAAGCTCGCCGCCAGCCCGCCAGCCTTGTTTCTGCATCGTGATGCCGGTGTCGCCGAGTGCCAGCGTCTGCGGATTGAAATTATAATCGTATGAGGCATTTCCGGTCAGCGCCGGAAAATATGCGGTGCGGGCTTCGCGGGTGGCGGCCACTGCGGCTGCGAGCGTCTGTCCGGCTATCTGCATGTCGCGGCTGTAGGCCAATACCCGCTGTTTGTACCCGGCGAGAGTGAGACTGTCCTGCGCCTGCAGGAGACAAACGCTGCAGAGTGCGACGAGTGTGACGACGAGCCGTTTCATTTCGCTTTTGCTTTTATCTTATGTATTGCGCAGTATGTCACCGGAAGTACCAGCATGGTCAGTATGGTCGCCATCAGTAATCCGCCCATTATCGTGGCGGCCATACCTCCGAACATCGCATCACCCAACAGGGGGGCCATGCCAACGATTGTGGCTGCAGCGCCCGTAGTGACCGGAACGAGCCTGTTTTTGGCAGAATATATCACTGCTTCGAACGGCTCTTTCCCCTCGAGGCGCACTGCCGCTATCTCATTGACGAGTATGACGGCGCTCTTGATGTTCATTCCGACCAGCCCCAGAAGCCCCAGGAGCGCGAAAAAATCGAACGCCTTGCCGAGTGCCAATAATCCCAGTACCACCCCGACCAATATGAGCGGCAGCATGGCCAGGATCGCCAACGGATCGCGGAAATTGCGGAACAGGAACAGAAGCACCATGACCGTCAGTATGAACGCCAGGGGCAGTTTGGCCCGTAGCGAACCGTTGGCCTGATCCTGCGGATCCTGTTCTCCCAGATAGCTCATTGCGTAGCCCTCGGGAATATCCATCTTTTTATTCACGATCGACCATGTCCCGTGGAAAAGGGCGTTGATATTGCCGCCGTGCGGAGGTTCCATGCGTACGGCTATGGAACTGCGGCGCTGGAAGTGCCACAACGTACTATATTGCCAGTTGATGTCGAAACGATCGGCCACCTGCGCCATAGGGACCGAATTCCCGCCTGCGCCGAAAACGGGCGTTCCGGCCATTCCGGCCAGCGAGTTGTCCTCTGTGCCTTCGGCGCGCAGAAGCACCGGCAACGAGAGATCCCTTTCGCGGTATTCGGCTACAGGTATGCCAGTCGTACTCATCCGGATACCTTCTGCCATCTGCAAACGCGTGATCCCAAGTCTTTCGCCTTTCTGCTCTGAATAGACGGGAATGTATACGGGAACCTTGTTACCCCAGTTGGTTCGCAGGAATCTTACCGGCGGCCCATCCGTCCTTATGATTTTCATGGCACGGTCGGCAAGGCTCTGGAGAGTGTCGGTATTCTCGCCGCTGAAAAGAATCTCGACGGCTCCGTCGGCAGGCGCAGCGAGCCTGAAAAGCGAGGATCGGCACACGATATCCGGATAATTGGCCGTAACATAATCATAGAACTCCCTCTCCATGACAGCGGTTCGCTTATGGTCGTCAACCTCGATCAGAATATTGGCGAAATTCGGCTTAAGATTATAGCTGGTGCTGGCAAGGTAGTATCGCGGATGTGATCCGCCTATAGCCGAGGATATTTTTTTGATGCCTGCGACCGACATCAGATGCGCCTCTATTTCGGTCACCAGGGCCGATGTGGCGTCGATACCGTAACCATCGGGCAGGAAAAGGTCGGCGCGGAAATACGGTTTGTCGAGGTTGGGGAAGAAATCGGACGGCATACGCCGGAGCAATACCACCGATGCCGCGAGCATCGCCGCCACAATTCCAAGAGTCAGCCATTTGCGCCGTATGAGTGCTGAGAGTATACTGCCGAAGCGGTTGTAGGCTTTTGTGTCGTAGGGATCGGAAATCTTCCCTGTGTTGCTTTCCTTCAGCATGAAACTGCCGAAAAGCGGCGTCTGCACCTGCGACAGTATCCAACTGAAAGCCAGCGACAGGGTCAGCACGACGAACAGCGGATGGACTATCTCGGCAGCTGCCGAATCGGCCAGGTATACAGGTAAAAACGAAATAATGCCTATGACTGTCGCGCCCAATAATCCCCACATCGGCCTCGTTGCGCCTTCGATCAGGGCGTCGCGGCGCTTCATCCCCTGCCTGATGCCTGTGCGCGCATTGTCAGTAACCACTATGGCGTTGTCGACAAGCATCCCTATGGCTATTATAAACGCCGCCAGCGACGAGCGGTTGAGCCCTGTTCCAAAGAACTGCATGGTGAAAAGCGTGGCGGCGATGGAGAATACCAGCGATGTGCCGATGAGTACGGTAGCCCGCAACTTATAGAAGAAAAAGAGTAGTACAATGACCGTAATCACGGATATTATGAGATTGACGAAGAAGTCGCTGTTGGCCTGGCGGGCAATGGTGTCTTCTGGATAGATCTCCTCCAGTGAAAAGCCATAGGGCATTAACGGCATGACCTGTGTCTGCATGGTGCGGCGTATACGGTTTCCCACCTTGACCACGTCGTCTTGTTGCGACGTTGCGATGGCGATGCCTATGGCTTTGGTGCCGTTTACCCGCATCAGTACCTGCGTCGGTTCCAGGTATCCTTTCGACACCTGTGAGATTTGCCCCAAAGGGACCATGTTGCCGTCGGGTGCAGCCACCAACTGCGCCCTTATGTCCTCGACCGAATCGTAGGCACCGCCCGCGATGACCGTGACGCTCAGTTCGCCCGAATTCTTGGTACCTGTCGCAATGATTTGGTTCTGTGGCCCCATGGCCGCCATAATAGCGGCTGGCGGGATGCCGTGGGCTGCCAACTGTTCGGGCTGCACGTACACATTCACTACCTCTGTCTGCTCGGCAAAGGTGTTTATTTTTGCCACCCCTTCGATGGGATTGAGCAAGGTCTTTATCTCCTGAGCCTTGTCGCGAAGCTCGCTGTAGGATATCCCGTCGTCGCCCGTGAGCGCGAAATAGATACCGAAAACATCGCCGAAATCGTCGTTTACCACTATATCTCCCGCTCCCTGCGGCAATTTCGGCTGGACGTTATATACCTTCTTGCGCAGTTCGTCCCACATTTGGCTCATGGTTGCGGGATCGGTGCCGGGTAGCAGTTCCACCGTGATGTAGCTGAATCCCGGGTGTGACTCCCCCTTCAGCTTGTATATGTTTGGTATGGTCTGTATCTCGCGTTCAATGACAGTTGTGACCGAACGTTCGACCTCTGCGGTTTCAGCGCCGGGATACTGGCAAACAAGCACCGCCTGCTTCACGACAAACGGGGCATCTTCTTTTTTCGGCAGCGAGTTGAACGCCAATACCCCGCCGGCTGTCAGCAGGGCGAGGAAAAACCAGATGACCGGACGGTTATCGAGCGCGTATTTGGCGAGGTTTAACTTCATGGCCGGAGGGGTTATTTTTCCGTTTCCGTTTCCGGCGGCAGGATCCTGACTTTTTCTCCTGCACTGACCATAGTGACGCCCGCTGTGAGGATAAGTTCGCCGGGGTCGACACCGCCGAGTATCTCTACGACATTGTTCCCGGTGGGTTTACCCATACGTACCGGAACCAGTGATAAGGTTGAATCGGCCCTGCTGACCTTCCATACCGACGTTTTGCCGCTCTGCGGATCATAAAATACCGACGAAAGGGGCAGGGTTATCTCTGCCTGCATGGAGGACGGAAGCTGCAATATGGCCAAGCAGGCGTCGCCGGGCAGGACCTGCCCCATGATTGGCGCGAACGTGGCGTCGCTTATGCGGAGTATGACAGGGATGCCCATACCATCGGATGATGTTACTATCCGGTCGGCGTAGGCCTCGAACCTCTGTCCGGGAACGGCGTCAAATGCTATGCTCCACCTGATGGAGTCGCTCTGCAGAAGAACGCCCATAGTTTCGGGAAGTGTGAATCTGAACTGGAGCCTGCGCGGATCGGTAAGTTTGAATATCCTCTGTCCGGGAGCCACATGCTGGTGGTTTTCGACATATTTTTCTTCGATATTGCCAGAGAAAGGTGCTTCCAGACGGGTGTCATGCAGATCGTTCTGTGCTTGACGGTAAGCCGCCCTGTCGTTTTCGTTACGGGCCTGCACAATTTCGTATTCCTGCCGCGAAATGGCCTGGCGGGCATAGAGGTTGGCGTAGCGCTCGAGTTGCAGCGAACTCTGACGCCATGAGGCTTCTGTGGCTGAAACGCGGAGAGTGTAATCGCGGGGATCGAGAAGCGCCAGCAGATCCCCTTTCCGGACATTCCATCCCTGGTCGACATTCATGGTAATTATCATCCCGCTTACCCGGAAATCCAGATATGAATACTCCTGTGCCTCTGCGAATCCGGGAAAACGTTGCTCCGCCGGCAGGCTTCGACCCGCCTCGATCACCCTGACCGGACGCATGACAACCGCTGCCGTTTCCCTGTGTTTGCATGCAGTCAGAAATGACAGCACTACCACAATGCATAGCAATTTCTTCATGCTTGGAATCAAACAAAAATCACGCCAACCAGAAGCTGAAAGGGTTCTTCTGCAGAGTCCCGAGCGTGTCCCCCATTTTGTTTTACACGGAGATACCGGATCGTATGGAGTTATAATGTCAGTTGCCGGCAGTGATCCGGACATCCATAAACACAGGCCGAGAATCCGTTTTACTGCATAAAAGAGAAGGGCAGACACCGGTGTCTGCCCTTCTCTCATCATTTCTTTATACCGATTAATCGATAAACAGATCGGAGAAGTTGCTTCCGTACTGTGCCGTCAGGACAACGTATGCCTGGAGGTTGGCCAGAAGTCTCGATTTGGACGATGCCAGATCGGTGCTGACATTGTCGGCGGCGGCGATAGACGTAGCGTTTCGACTGAACATCTGGTCGTCGCCGACGAAAATCACACGGTTGACCGGGTCGATCACAATGGCAGCTCTGTTGTCATTACCTACAATGGCTACGGCGGTCGTAGAACCCGTTATATTCAGGGACTGGCTGTAGCCGTCGATGTAGAAGTCATCATTACCGTCCAAACTGGAATCGTTGCCCACCGGGCCGAACGGTCCTTTATTGTAGATAAAGTCGCGTATCTTCCTGTCGCTTCCGCGCCGTATCGTCCGGGAGGTGTTATCATAGGCATTACCCGCCTTAGACAATCCGATTGCTCTTAGCGGCCAGAACAGCTGGGTTGAACTGTCCCATTGGCACCCTGCGAAGAGAATGCCATTGTCCGCGGCGCGCCAGTCCTCAATAGCGCCTTGGCAGTCGGCCTGTGAGGACGCATTGCTGATGAAGTCTGCCATGCTGGCATGCACATAGGTAACAGTGGAAGCTACCGTAGAGGCGTTGGTATTGCCCGTCGGTAATGTTATGGCATTAGGCGTGTACATTCTTGTCAATGGCGTCGCGGGAGCGGCGGGATATGCCGGAACTTCGCTGCCGGTAGTAGTGAACATCGTTGTCAGGAATGTCCTCCATCCCGCATTGTAGTATGCACTGGATGAGAACAGATTACCGTAATTTTCAGCCCTGCCGTGATAGTTGACCAGATTCACATTCTTGGGATTCAGTGCGTTCTGGGTAACTGTAATGGTACGTGTACCGACTTCATTGGTTCCGCTCCACAGTTTGACGGTTACCGTAGCGGTAACAGCGCCCAGCCTGTGATTGCCATACATCAGTTTCGGGAACGCTATCTTGAAGGTCTTGCTCAAGGCAAATTTATCTCCCTGGGTAAGCGTTGCGTTCGTAGTTCCGTCCACAATATATGCTTCATGGTCTGTCAGAACACCGGTAGCGGATGTCGTAGAGTTGACGGTGGCTGACCATGTCAGTGTCGCTCCGTTCGATGAAACCGTAATCGCGCTGGATTGGCCGCCTTTGTTCGATACAGGGGTGGTGGGTTGTGTAACGCCCATCGTGTAGCCGGTCTGGCTCAGAGTTACGTCAACGCCTGTAGCGGCAGAGTTTTCCAGTTGTAACCTCAGGGTGGCGGTATGATTACCGGCTGTGGTTTCGCCTTTGGCTTTTACGATGATGAAGTTGTCATCAAGGACGGAGGTGCTGTGCCCTTCGCTTACGATCTCGAAAGCGCTGTCGGCGTCCGTAAGAACGGATTCCCATTCATCGTATACGCCCATGTCGGCCTTGACGATCACGTTGAACTTGAATTCGGTATCCGAATATTTTCCGGCGGTGGTCACTTTTCCGAGGCCATCCCAGTCTACCTTGGCGAGACTCGGAGAGACAGCCAGGCTTCCGAGAGCTTTCTGGGTAAGCACTACCGCCGCGCTGTAGTTGTCGGGGTCGTCATCCAGAGATATCGACACGAACGCATTACGCGACGATGTCGTTGCATTCTCGATGAAAGTGTATATGGGCAGAAGCGTGCTTCCGCTTACACCGGTCTTTGTTCCCGTATATGTGGTGGGCTGGGTAAACGAGAAGTTATTTGGTTCCAGATTGTAGATAGTGGCAGTCCAGTTGCTGGAGGCTTCCACTGTCAGAGTGCCGTCCATAGCTGCTCCTGCGAATCCGGGATATGCCGGAACGCCCGAGCCACTCGAAGTCGTTATGCGCAGGTATTGGCTGGCTGTTCCCGTCTGTATTACACCTATAGTAGCCTTCAAGCCGGCATATGTTATAGTGATCGAGCCGGAGCGTTCTGTGTTGGGAGTAAGTGCATTGGCTCTTGCGGTGATCGTATTGCCGCTCTGGGTTACAAAGATATTGTCACGGGCATCGTCGCTGTCCCATGCCGTCGATACGACGATCTGTTCGTTGGGCGCGCCGCCGAAAGCGAAGATGTCATAAGAGCGTTCGTCGGCTTCGGGGCCGAATTTGATGCGCTTGGTGGGAATACCCAGGATAATATTGCCATTCTGTTGGATAAGTCCTTCGTCGTCCAGTTCCCAGTAGTTGATCTGGTATTTGATTTCATTGGTACCCCCTGTGTAGGCTTCCATTTCGCTGCCGGCGCCGTCTCCGCTTACCGACTGTATGGTAAGGCGGTAGACGTTGTTACGCTTGAGGTCCTGCATCGCATCCTGGGCGCTTATGTTTATACGGTGATAGGTAGTGGTAGAGGTACCTCTTGCCTGCAGACCTACGATCAGGCAGGTGGTTTTGGTGTCGGTCTTTTCGGGATTGACAACCTGATTGGGGAAAGTGTACAGTCCGCCGAAAATGTCGCCTAACTGATCGACATTTATGACATTACTGGTATTATCCACCCCGTAGAAACGCTGTATGCGGCTCTTGTTGTAATCGGTCAGACCACCACCGAAGAGGTTGAGTTCCGGGAAGGCATTCCAGATCGAAACGCTCACCAGGTCATAGGAGGCCCTTGCGCTGTTTACAACGTCGAAACGCACAACCCCGCGCGTCAGCGCGATTTGCATGAGTTCAAGTCCTCCGGAATCTTTCGCAGCTTCGCCGGTCATTATAAGTTTGTCCGCTGTAAGCGATTGATTGGCTTCTATATAAGCTATCACCTGCTTGTAAGCATAGTTCTCGGTTTTGCCTTCAAGCTGGCTCAGCCACTCGCTTATTGTAACGCCCATATACGGAGCATACTGGTCGAGATTGGCTACGGCCAGTATTTTGTATGCACTCGTGGCATTCAGGTTCGGATTGGCAGACATATCTACCTTTATGTTCTGGTTCATCACCAGCGGGCCGTCCAGTTTTATATAACTTTCATATGTGCCGGACCTGTCGCTCGACGGAGTATAGAAAAGCAAGTATAGAGAGCTTATGTTCTCTTCACCGGCTTCCGGATCGACAGGCATCGCACGGGTAGCGCCCGTTTCCTGGCCGGCTACGCTGAGCTTCAGTATGAAAGAATCACTGTCTGGACTTATGCCTTGAGGCGTTTCGTGCAGACATGAAGCTGTCGTCAGGCCTATAAACCCCAGCGCTATCAACATCAGTTTTTTCATTGTCATTCGATTTATTGTTTTTCGATTATTTGTTGGAACACGGCATTGGATTATCCGAGGTCAATGCCATCGTTGCCGCCGTCTTCCCAGTCTCCGTTCTTCCTTGCGATCTGTGTGACGGTGATCTTGAACGATGTACGCCCTATGGTGACATAAAGAGTCGACGGGTTGTCGGCAGCCGTTTCGTCATAATCCTCCAATGCGGTAAACCTGAAACAGGTGTATTCGTCCGCCAAACCGGCATTCACGGTAAGCACTTCGGCTTTGAACCTGTCGTTTGAAACCGAGTTCGCCACAGGTGTGCCGCCGGATGTGAACGTCATCTTTATGTCGGCGATAGTCCAGTTAGTAGTGAATACGATCTCTTTGACATTTGGTTCGTCGGCAGTGCTTTTAAAGTACTGCAACGTAGCCGCCTTGTTTTTGATGGACAGATACTTGCTGCCGTCGATGAATATATCCTCATCGTCATTCTCGTTCCATTCGATGACTTCGTATTCCATGTTGACGTCGTCGGCATTCTTGGCATCGTCCAGCGTGGACCATCCGTCGCCGTTGACGCCGGTCACCGTTATCAGATACTTATTGTTTCTGGTAGCCTGTTTCTTGTCGTACTCCTGGGTTGTGGTGTTGTAGTCGCGAAGGCTCAGCGGGTAAAAAGTCGTAGCACCGCTGCCTGATGCGTCAGTCCATACACCTTCGAGGATGATCTTGGTCGGACGGTTGCTTCCGCCGGGCGTGAGGCTCGTGGCATTGTCGTACATGTAAAAATAGTTGCAGATCTCGGTGCCGCCGGCTGCGACGGTCTTGCTCCAATCCACCGTGGTGGCCATGTCTGAAGGCGATTGAGGACCGGTTACCCGCGTACCCGACAGCAGGGCAGGGTCGTAGGCCAGATAACCCTTGTCTGCGGCATACACCAGATGCCCTTTCTGAAGGGTGAAGTTGGCGGCCCCTACCGTTATATCCGCAGATGCCACAGCACGAAGCAGGTTGATTTTGCCGAGGCTGTTGTTGGGAGCGTCGACAATATCTACATCGTACTTATGTCCCCACATTGGAAGGCCATTGTTGGCAAGGTCGAATCCTGTAGGGGCATCGAGTATAAGAAGTTCCTTTGTTTCGGCCCAGGTCGTCGTTCCTTCTACAAGGTCGCCGTTGTCTATCAGGCCTTTTATAAGGGCCTGGGCGTTCGCAGCAAAATATATCGTGACGTCGTCCATGATCTGAAGGGTCGTCTTAAATTTATTTTCACTGGTAGAAGTTCTCCATGCATAACGGCTGTACAGGAACGTGGAAGAAGTCGAACTGCCGTCGAATATCAACAGTGTGATATCTTTCAGTGCATCCTCGGCCGCTATCGCCGCCCGCGTTGTTGCGGGAGCCAGGAAGACCATGTCGACATCTTTTTCCCCGTTGCCGACCGTATGTCCTCCGCGTTCCCTGGCACAGGAACTCATAAGGAGCATTGCCGGAGCGAGCAGCAGAATAAGTTTCACTATGTTACTTTTATTTTTCATCAAATTATTCCTACGTTAGATTACATGTCGGTAATAACTATGTTTTGCCTGAAGCCGTCTATGATGATGGTGAACTCAGGTTGGTTGAGCGTGTATTCGAATATGATGAGTCCTCCGGAAACGGCTCCCTGCGGCAATGCCGATGTAGGAACGGTGAGAGTGGCTACCATTTTGGTACCGTCGCCGATATTCACGCTTACGACCTGGCCGTTTGCAGACGGCAAAACCCCAAAACGTCCCGTAGTGAAGTTTACGGCGTCATCAGACGGACAATTTAAATCGGAATGTACGGCCGCGGCGTTGCCTACGCCTTTCATATCCATATCCATTGATGTCATCGTTCCGTAAACACACACTTCCGGGTTGCTTCCGGGTTGGGACAGTACGTTGTCGTTATCAGTTATCCTGACTTCCATACGGCAGTCGCTGTAGTTGAGTCCAAGATTGTGCCTTGTCTCTTCGTCGACGGCCTCTGTACTTTGTTTCCTTTTGACCTGAAGGTCGAGCGTCGTAGCGCAACAGTCGTCCGTACGCGTCGGTTGAAGGGTGCGGTAAATGTCGGACAGGTCATCGCCTATGGAAAGCTGCGGTATGCAAGATGGATTCTGGCCGGCAGGAACCGCCCAGGCCACAATGTCGAGATGGCCGCTGTGGTCGGCATCCTTGCGGATAACATAATCTTTTTTACCGCTTATTTTATCGTATGGTATCAAGGTACCTGATACGACCCGCTCGTCCTTGAATATGTACAGCATCACGTCGTTTGCGATCCTGGCATCATACGTGGACGGTTCATACGAATCATCGACGTCGAATGTCAGATACATATCCGCTGGACAGCCATCCTGATTCTGGTTGAAACAGGCCGTCAGCGCCACCGACGCAAGGAGCAGTATCAGTATCTTATTTTTCACTTCGCCATTGTGTTTTAATATTTTTTATTTTGCGCGGGACAGGCTTAAGGATTTGTTTCCCTGCCCCGCGCAAATATAAAGGCACTCCGATTACATGTCTGTGTTGTACTCGTTCAGGCGCCACTTGTTTACATTTATAGTGACGTCAAGAGTGGTTTCATCTTTTCCGGGAATGATAGGATCGCCTTCTTCGGCATCCTTGGGAGTTCCTTCACCGGGAGTGGAGATCTTGTTTATCGTTATAGCGTAGCTTGCGTTACGGAATACATGATAGTCATCGTCGCGAGTGAGGTTGACCCTCCAGTAACGGGTCCTGTTCAGGCCGTTTGCGTCAGTGTCGTCGCCGTCGATAACGAAAGTACCTTTAACTATAAGCGCATATGTCGATGCGGGATCGTAACCTGTGATTGTGCTGCCGCCTACTATCTGCGTCTTCGTAGCGGGTTTGTTTTCGAATACGTATACCCTGTGCTCGCCGTCGATGGAGCCGTCCAGGAACCAGTCGTCTGCAGTGCCTTTGCCAGAGTAGGTGTTGGTGTAGAATCCGTTGGCGTCGAAGGCAGAGTTGCGTGTGATTTTGCTGTCAGCAGACCAGAGCGGCCAGTTGGGTTTGTTGTAAGTTATACCGGCTACGACCGTAGTGGTGATTTCGCGGTCGTTGCAGTCTGTGTTGCCAGTGAAGAATGCGCTGCTGTTCGAACGGCCGTTGATAACAACGTAGCCTTCGTTCACGAATTCTATGCTCTTGCCCTGAATGTTGGCAACGTCGGCGCCCCAGATTTCATCGAAGTGTTCCGGAAGGAGGTTTATGAAATCGGCTGCCGTTGTGTTGAACGCGGGAGCATTGATTCGGCTCGATGTGCGCGCTACGTCAACGGAAATACTGTTGTTTACAGATCCTGATTCTATTGAGAAAGCCTTCTCTCCGGTCATTTCAAAACCGAGAGTACGGTTTTCCGTGCGGGCATTGTAACCGTCGGTGGTGTTGCAGTAATATACCCACTTTGCCATTGCGGCTTTGAGGCCTGCGTAGGTGTTGGTGGCGGGAACGCCGAGGTCCATGTTGATAACTGCCACGATAATCTTGTCGCCGCCTGTCATCTTTATCTTATGGGTCAAGGCGTTGGCTGAGGTGTTGATCTTTACGTAACCTTCCTGGCCTGCGGTCGCATTGGTTTCTGTATCGGGCGCGCCGGTAGCTTCGTCGAACACATAGAATTCGAGCATCGTTACCTTGTTTTCGTCGTTGGTGCCGTCCTCGAAATTATCGGTGATACCCCTTGAACTGACGGTATTGATGGTCAGATATACATCACAGGGTTCGCCTGCCTGCTTCGTACCATTTTTTGGTCCTTCTTTAGCGCAGGCAAACATTGCCATCGCGCACATCACAATCGTGAGTTGTTTCATCGTTTTCATAGATTTTTAAAATTAAGGGTTGAAAAAATTATCAGCTTGATTAGAATTGTTATTTTGAAACCTTCTTTGCCCATCCGGTCTGTTCGAGGTTCTTTTTTGCATCTTCGTTGCCCTGCTCTGCGGCGCGCAACAGGTATTTGTCAGCCTCGGCATAGTTGCCTTTCATCATGTGGCATACGCCGATAAGGTTCCACGAACGCGGGTCTTCCTTGAATTCGCCCAGGATATCCAGAGCTTCGTCGAATTTGTGATCCACTATCAGTTCGAGGCCTTTATTTATAGCTGTAACGCCCCTGTTGCTAGGTGAATCCGGATCTATCCATGTGGTACGCCCGAATTCGTCGGTGACGGCTGTGGCGACAGTGGCCTTGCGGTCGATCTCGTAATAGACCTGTACATATCCGCCGGTACGGAGTCTGGGGTAGAAATTTTCGAGCATGTATCTGTACGGTGCTCCGCCGTCAAGGTTTTTGAGAGCTGTCTTGCGTTGTTCCTGCTCCATGGTGTAGGAATCGATGATGCGGATGATCTCGTCTTTTTCCGTCATCTCTGACTTGGAAACCAGGTCGCGCAGTCCATCCCAGTCTTCCCGGCCGTTATGGACTTCGAAAAGGTGGTCCATCGGTTCGTTCATGGTGGTCTGCAGATACTTCTTCACAGCTTCGGCACGTTGCGCGGCAAGACGGGTATTTGTAGCCAGGGAACCTTCCGGAGAAGCGTATCCGGCTACCATGATATGTTTCAGGATCGCATTCGGGTCGTTCTCTATAAGGTCGAAAGCTTTGGCGACAGCATCCAGTACCTGCCCGTTACCCTGGAAATCCGTGTCTATCACGGCCGAACCCACTTTGAATACGACTGCGGCGGTACCTTTATCCCTGTCATTCAGGAGAATGTCGTAGCGTTTGTTGTAATCCTCCATAGGATGCAGGAACGGATTCTCTATGTCGTACTTCTCCAACTCGGAGAGTTCGTACCTTAGCGGCGTAGTGTCGAAATACGGAGTTATTTTATAGTAGATCAACTGTGGGTCGGACACATTCATGATCGGCACATCCGTCTGCGAGCAACACTCTACCACGACCTGATCCACCGCCACCGCCACATATTGCATCCACTCTTCGTAAGGTGTTGTGCCGCTGTAATGCACCACGGGTGTTTTGCGGGTGACGAGGCGCCTGTCGCCATCGGTTACGCCGGTACGTTTGTCGGATTTATTCCTTTTCTTTCCAACCAGTACCACAGGCTCCAGTGCAACCCACTCCCGGTTTCCGTTATATACTATCGGGGTAATATGAACGCGGCGGTTGGAGGGGAATTTTCCGGCGGCGATATCGAACGTTACGTCCAGTCTTTCCCCGTTCTTGACCACTTTGGTATTGAGTACTTCCGCTTCATAAGGGGCGGCAGCATATACTGCCGAGGCAGCAGCAGTCATGATCATCAAGAGTAATGTCTTTTTCATATACGGGCCTTACTTTTTCGATTTTATAATATACACAAGACTGATTCCCAGTTTGGTCGGGGCCACGAATGTTTTCGACAGGCCCTTTTCCAGTGCGTCGCTGCACCGGTCGCAGTCGTATTTGTCATATTTCGTAACTCCGAAGCCGATACCTATGTTGAACTCCATGTTCCAACTGGCACCCAGAAGCATCT
This sequence comes from Rikenellaceae bacterium, assembly GCA_031548515.1. Taxonomy (GTDB): domain Bacteria; phylum Bacteroidota; class Bacteroidia; order Bacteroidales; family Rikenellaceae; genus UBA940. Next base: position 19,469 of record JAVBRB010000015.1, read on the forward strand.
GGTAGCCGTAGGATATGCCCGCGCCATACACGGTGCCTTTATAGCGGTAATCTTCGGAGCCTTTTTTCATCAGAAGCGGAATCCTGACGCCCTTTATATGGTAGTTGCCTCCATAGCCATGCAAACCGAGGAAGTGCCCGTTGAAACGTTCGCAGAACCAATACCTGTATTCAAGGTCGGCGAGCCAATGGCACAGCATCTTATCCCGGCTTTCATTATTGAGGCCCCAGCCGTTGTAGCTGCCGTTGATAAGGAGTGTCGAATGCGGCGAAAGGGCTATGTCGACACCCAGGTTGGGCGTCAGTACGGCAAAATCATACAGAAGGTTCGTGCGCAGCGCCACCTTGGGAAGCGAGGGCACATACTCTGGCGTGCCCGTATAGGCCGTCTTGCTGTCGCGTCGGCCGTAATACGCAGTAGTGTTAAGGACCGGCGTTGGTGGAGCCTCTGAGGAAAGCTCAACCTTCCTGACCTTCAGCGCCAGTTCGAGGCTGTCTACGTCTACGGGAGGCTTGGTCAGGTCCGTCTCCGGTATCGTTGGTAGTTCGACCTCCGGCGAGGTTGCCGGATTCTCTTCCAGGGCGGCTGGTGCCGATTCGTCAGAGACATAAACCACTATATGGTGTCCATATACGCTGAACCTGCGGCCGGTACGTTCAAGGATCTGCTGCATTGCATCTTGTACCGTAAGGTTGTTTTTAGACAGTTTGACCTTAAGTGAAGCGTCTAAATCCGTGTGGTTCAAAGAGATCAAATAGTCAGTCTGCTTTTCGATCTCATCGAACGCCTGTTGAATCGTCATGTTGTTTCCCGGGAAGACTACCCTGGCATCCTGGGCTTTCAAAGCCGCAGCAGGCAGTACCAGAAAGGTCAGCAACATGGCTTTTCTCGTCAGACCGACGAAAAGATTGTGTTTGGCTCTCATTAAAGTTGCGATTATGTTATTGTTTGTTGTTACCGTTGGTCGATTTTTCATCCGCGCTAATTTGGATTCGCGGTTATGTATACTTCATTTTCTTCATCATTGATGGTGAAAGAGAATCCGCTCATATCGGACATGATCGAAAGCACATCCCTGAAATCGATATCTTCTTCGAATTTTAGGGTCACGATCTCTTCCGCGAGTTTATCCTGGGCCATCCCCTCCATATGTATGCTGTAACCGTATATCTTTCCGATGGAATTGAGTACGTCAGATGCGGGCTGCAAGCGGAAGTCCATTATGTTGCGCATCCAGTCCGGCTTGGTGCGGGACAAGCCAGTTACGGATATGGTCCCGTCGAGCTTATTGTACTGCAGTTCGTGCTTCGCCGACAAGATGCAGGACTCTCCTGAAATGTCTACCCGCAATAACCCTTCGTACAGCGACACGTCCATGATATCGTCTTCAGTATCGTTCATGCTGAAGATGGTTCCGAGGGCTGTGACGGTCATATTGCCCGATGTAACCCGGAAAGGTTTGCCTTCTGCCCCGGCAACGTCGAAGTAGGCTGCTCCGGACAGCTTCACGATACGGTCATCGTTGAAATCTTCCCCGTAAGTTATTTCCCCCATGCTGTTGATCCATACCGATGAGCCGTCGGGCAACGTGGTGTGTTTCTGCTCTCCTGCCGGAACCGCAAGGAATATCTCTCTGGCTGTTTGGGGTAGTCCGGCGGGCGCGGTTCGATTCAGTATATAAAATGTGGTGCCGAGTATGACTACTACCGGGATCAATACGGCAGCGATACGCGCAACGATGCGGCGCAGTGACTTGTTTTTTTCCCCGCCATTACGTGTTTCCAGATCGCAGTCTTCCTGTAAACCCAGTTTCCTGGCTACCTTTTTGTATGCTTCCCGGGTTTTTTCGTCAGGGTATGGTTCAAAACGGATATTGGATTCCGCCATGACCTCGAGAGCATGCTTCTTTTCTTCAAAGTGTCCAGGGCTGATGAACCATTCATGGAATTCTTCCGTTAGTTCTTTACTGACATTATTCGCAGACAGAAATTCTTCGATGATAAGCTTGATTCTGTTTTTTGTAGCTGGAAGCATATTTTTTTAAGGCATTTTAACGTCCGCAACGGCCTGTCTGAAATTATATGTAAAGACACACGCCATTCGTCGTTTGTTTATACTAAAGGTTTATCCGGTATTTATATAAATTTTTGTAGAAAAAAATCATGCCGAATGTGTAACATGTTTGCATTCGGCATGTTGTATGTGAGGACTCTTGCGTGGTCATTGATGCGATTATATTTGCAGCAATAGAAAACGGGAGGACACTGCTTGTCCGAAAAGTTGTTTCAGGACATGGCTTATACTCTCGGGCTGACAGGAAAGTCAGGATCGCGAAAAAACGCGGATAATGGAAAATGCAATCTACCGACCTGTACGGGACAGTCGGGGTCCTACATTCCGGATGGATTTGGCAGGGACTGACGGATTGGTAATGATCAGACCAATAAAAGGAGTATGAGCATCCGGATAACTTCCCTGATATCTTTCCGTGCCAGGGCCAAATGGTTCGCTACATTTGCCTTGCTTATGCCCAGCTTTTCGGCGATCTCCGTATTATCCATGTTCTCGTAATGGTTGAGTTCGAAGATACGGCGCCTCGTCTTGGGCATTCGTGCCACCACGAGTCTTATGAGCAGTTCGGTTTCGCGGGCAATCAGCATGTCTTCGGAAGTGGTCTCGTCATTGATCGGGACGGGAGCCATTTTGGAAAATCTGTCCATGACTTTCCTTCGGTCGAACAGATTCAGGGCTGCGTTTCTGGCAGTGGTATATATGAAACTGCGTATATTATGGGACGGATCCAGGCGCTCCCTCTTTTCCCAAAGGGTCATAAAGACATCTTGCGCTGTCTCTTCGGCCTCCTCTCTGGAGCGGAGAAGGGAAAAAAGAAAATTCTCAACAGAGCCGTAATAATGCAAATATATGGTCTTGAAGGCTTCCTGGCTTCCGTCGCGCAGTTTGCAGATAAGTTCCGGAGTCATGACCTGCCCTTCTCTTTTTTTTATTTTCCGGTTGGGATAAGAGTCTGGCGACGGCTTTCTTGGATCATTATTGGAAAGCATAGGCGGGAATAATTTTGATTTGTTTTTGATCTATCAATAAGTAGGCCGAAATGCTGTTGACGGATCAAAAAGATGCTGGCGATCTGCGATCGCATATATTCAAGTGCGCTGCAAAACTAATGATTTTTTTACGTTTTGCATTTGTTTTGTGAATTTTTACAGAAATGGTTACCGCAATCCATCGCTGAGTGGTCTATGCAAGTCGTATCACAATGGATTGTTTCGGCAGTTTCGGTTATTGGATATTCCTTCTTCAAAATAGATGCTATGTGGTTGGAACGGTATGGGATCAGGGTTGAAGCAACACCTTTGGGGAATACAGTAATCATAACTCCTTTATTGCTTTTGTAAACAAAATACAACTCCAGTTCTCATGTATCATGTTAAATTTTCAGGTAAATTCAGATTGTCTGATTTTTGTTTATATTTGCCGGATATGGGGTGCGGTCCGGCGATCTTCCGTATGCAAGTCCTCACGATTGCGCCTCCTTTTCACTATATTTGTTATAGTTGGATGCTGTATAATATATCTGACATATTCCCGTTCGGATGAAAATACGCATATTGATCCCTCTTCTGGTTGTTTCAGCAGTTTCCACAAAGCTTACGGCAGCCGACAGGCCCGACTCGCTGCTGACGGCGCTCGACAGGGCTATTGCCGCACGTGATATATACACGCATCAAAAAGACGAAAAGATACAAAATCTGAAACAACAGAAAAAAAGATTCAGTTCGCCGGATGAAACATATCAGATAAACGAGCGGATAATCAACGAGTACGAATCTTTCATCTGCGATTCAGCTGAGTTTTATATTCACGAAAACCTGGATCTCGCCCGGCAGTTGGGCAACAGCGAATATATTACGGACAGCGAACTGAGGCTTGCATTCGTCTATTCGCTGTCGGGACTCTTCGTGCAGGCATCGGATGTTCTGCGTAAGATAGATTATGACAGGCTGAACTGGATGCAGAAGATAAGATACTGTTGGAACAGCATAAGATATTACGAAAATCTTGCGAAATATACAGCGGAACCGAGGTTCTCCGCAGTATATGAAAAAGAGATTGCCCTGTTGCGCGGTACGCTGCTCGATATACTCCCCGCAGGTTCGGAAGAATGGCTTAAAGAAGAGGCTTTCAGACTGCAGGCCGAAGGGGATTACCAAGGTGCGCTCGAAATACTGAACGACATATTCCGTCGGAACGAGCCTGGAACCCATGGCTACGCAATGGCCGCAATGAGCCTTAGCAAGGTGTACCGGCAGACGGGCGACAGGGAACTTGAGAACGAATTTCTGAAACTTGCCGCCATAACCGACATCACTTTCGCCGTGAAGGAAAACGAGGCGCTGCTGTCGTTGGCGCTGAACCTGTTCGAAAGCGGCGATATCGACCGCTCGTTCAACTACATAGGTGTCGCGCTCAAAGACGCCAATTTCTATAATTCGCGTTTCAAGAACACGGTCATCGCGCGGGTGCAGCCGGTCATAGAGAGCAACTACCTGAACAAGATAGAGAAGCAGAAGCGGAACCTGAGGGTATACGCGACACTGATAAGCATTTTCCTGGTGGCACTCATCATCGCGCTTTCCATCATCTTCACCCAGATGAAGATCGTGGTCAGGGCACGAAAGAACCTGCGGAAAATGAACCATCAGCTCGTCGGACTCAACCGCGGCTTGGGAGAGGCCAATATCGTGAAAGAGAAATATATCGGCTACTTTATGAGCCAGTGCGCCGCGTATGTCAACAAACTGGACGAGTACCGCAAGGACGTCAATCACAAGGTTAAGAATGGCCAGTTCGACAGGATCTACAAGCCGTCGACCAAAGAACTCGAAAAAGAGATCGAGGAACTTTATGCTAATTTCGACGAGGCTTTCCTGAAACTCTTCCCAGATTTCGTGGACGGGTTCAATTCTCTTCTGGAACCGGATGCGAAATACGAACTCGAAGGGAATCGCCTGAATACAGAACTTCGAATATTCGCGCTCATGCGCCTGGGTATAACCAATATCAATCAGATAGCCGAATTCCTGCGCTGTTCGCTGCAAACCATCTATAATTATCGCAGCAAAGTGAGGAGCAAAGCCCGGAAAGACATTTCCAACTTTGAAGAAGAGGTCAGAAAACTCGGTCTGTCCATTTCCCAATCAGACTCCATATAACTTACCAAAATCACATTATGCCTCGGTGTTAATGTGTTGTTAAGCAGATGTATAATTCTCTGCGACATCTACTCCGCCGCCTACTTTGAGGCTAATATTATTCTATTTCCGGCATTTATTGGGTTATTTTGTGGTGATGCGGTAGACACCGCCATTTCTTTAACCTAAATCTTGACCGCCGTGAAAAAACTTCATCTTACTTTAGCAGTGTTGATGGCCGGTGCCGTTTGCGCCTATTCCCAGAGCGCACATAAGAAAGTATATTTCGTGGACGGATATCACGGCGGAATATACGGCCACTATCCGGTCGAGTGGAAAACTCAATTTATAATCGACCAGTTGGCACTGCATCCTGAATGGAGGATCGGCCTTGAGATAGAACCAGAAACATGGGATACGGTGAGACTCAGGACTCCTGCGGCTTATGCAAATTTCAAAAAAACAGTCACGGACAGCCGCATCGAATTCACTAATCCGGCCTATGCGCAGCCATATTGTTACAATGTCTCCGGTGAGAGTATAATCCGCCAATTCGTATACGGTATCAGGAAAATACACGACCACTTTCCGGAAGTCGAATTTGTGACTTATTCAGTGGAAGAGCCTTGTTTCACCAGCAGCCTGCCTCAGATACTGAAGCAGTTCGGATTCAGATATGCCGTGTTGAAGTGTCCCAATACCTGTTGGGGCGGCTATTCGGCGCCTTACGGAGGCCAGCTTGTGAACTGGATCGGCCCCGACGGGACGTCCATCCTGACGGTGCCGCGCTACGCCTGCGAAGAACTCGAAAAAAACTCCGTGTGGCAAACTACGGCATGGGGCAACTCGGATGAGTATCTCGACGCCTGCTTTGCATACGGAATAGAAGATCCCGTTGGCATGTGTTACCAGGATGCCGGATGGAAGAACGGCCCCTGGCTCGGATACGGAGACAGCATCAGGAACAACTCCGTATACGTTACCTGGAGGGAGTATATGGAAAAGGTTAGCGAAGGCAAGACGGACGACGATTACCGGATGTCCCAGGAAGATGTGCGGCCTAACCTGATGTGGGGAAGCCAGGTGCTGCAGCGAATCGCCCGCGAGGTACGTTCGTCGGAGAATTGTATCGTGTCAGCAGAAAAAATGGGAGCCATAGCCGCCATTGCCGGTACTACGGGGTACCGGCAGGAAGACATCGACGAGGCGTGGCGTACCCTGATGCTGGCCCAGCACCACGACTCGTGGATTGTGCCATATAACAGGCTGCACAAAAGGGAAACATGGGCGCAGGCCATCAATCGATGGACAGCTGCCGCCAATGCTCTTAGCGGCAGCTTGATCGCCGATATGCAGGATGGTCTTGCCGGCAGCGGCGCAGCCGTCGACAACGAAGGCTACATCTCTGTTTACAATACCGGCGGTACGGCGCGACAAGAGGTCATTTCGGTGACTCTGCCCGAAAGGTTTGCCGGGAAGCAGGTCACAGTCTACGATGCGGCGAACAAAAAAATCACGAGCTATACGGAGGCTTCAAAAGATAAGACAAGGTTGGTTGTTGAGGTGGGCATTCCCCCTTTCGGGTATTCGACTTACCGCATACTGCAAAACAAAAAAGTTGCGGCTGCCAAAGACAGGGAGAGGAGTTACGAGGCAGGCGAGATTGTTGTGGAAAACAGCATGTACAGGATCGTGGTCGATGCTTCGAAAGGGGGAATCATTAAAAGCCTGAAAGCGAAAACGGAGGACGGGAAAGAGTTCGCGGCAAGCGGCGACGGCTTCGCCCTTGGGCAACTCCGCGGATATTTCTACGACGAAGGCCGGTGGCTTTCTTCGACAGATGCCCCTGCCTGTGTGACCGTGGAGAGCGACAACCCTTTCGAGAAGAGCGTTCGCATTGAAGGCTGTATCGGGGTGCATCCGTTCACTCAGACCGTTACCATCCGCGAAGGGCAAAGAAAAATCGATTTCGACCTGAAAATCGACTGGCAGGGCAATCCCGGAATAGGCGAGTTCAGGCAGTCCGATGCCTATGCCAATAACCGCCGTGCGTTCTGCAACGACCGCTTCAAACTCAATGTCATGTTTCCGGTCGCCTTCGACGCGCCCGTATTATATAAGGACGCGCCTTTCGATGTCTGCGAAAGCCGGTTGGACAACACTTTTTTCAATACGTGGGATTCCATCAAGCATAACGTCATTCTGCATTGGGTAGACCTGGCCGAAAACGACGGCTATGGTCTGGCTCTCTTTTCAGACCACACCACATCCTATTCCTGCGGGGAGGAATTTCCGCTGGCGCTGACGGCGCAATATTCCGGAAACGGCCTGTGGGGAAGGGATTATCCGATCGACGGGCCGCTCGAGATGAAGTTTGCATTGGTCCCGCACAGTGGAAAGTGGGACGATGCAGGGATTCAGCAGGAAAGCACGAATTGGAACGAGCCTCTGCTGGTTTCTTTCCACGATATGGCCCGGCCAGGCAGCAGGTCGCTGATAGATGTGACCGGAACGGGATATGAGATCAGTGCCGCATATCCGGTCGCCGGAGGCATCGTCATGAGGCTTTACAATGCCGACGGAGACAGTTCCGCGCAGAAAGTGAAATTCGGATTCCCGGTCGCCTCGATAACCGAAATAGACCTCAACGGGGATACCGTAACAAGCATGGGGATGGAAAATAATGAGATTGAGATTGCCATGCCCCGTTTCGGATTAAAGACATTTCTCGTAACAAAATAAAAAACATGAATTTCGCCAGTTGTAAGATTTCCGCCGCGGTATTCGCACTCGCTTTGTGCTGCGCGGCGTGTTCCAGCAAACAGAGTGCCGAGAAGTTCGCTCCGGCCGATTATGTCAATCCTTTTATCGGGGCAAGTACAAGCACCTCGGCGGCGGGCGTCTACCACGGGCTGGGCAAGACCTTTCCCGGAGCCACCACTCCTTACGGTATGGTGCAGGTGAGTCCCAATACGATAACCGGAGGCGACAACAGCCCGGGATACAGTTACGAGCACACCACCATCGAGGGTTTCGCCTTCACGCAGATGAGCGGCGTGGGCTGGTTCGGAGATTTGGGTAATTTTCTGGTGATGCCTACCACCGGCGAACTGAAGACGATAGCAGGAAAAGAGGACGGCAGTATTGCAGGATACCGCTCGCACTACGATAAAAGCAGTGAAACGGCGGAAGCAGGGTATTATTCCGTTATGCTCGACGGTTATGGCATACGGGCTGAGTGTACGTCGGCTGTGCGTGCGGGTATGTTGCAATTCACATTTCCTGAAAATCAGCAGTCGCGCATACAGATAGACCTTGCGCGCAGGGTGGGGGGGACGTCGACCTGTCAATATGTCAAGGTGGTGGACCGGCACACCATAAAGGGATGGATGAAGTGCACGCCCGAAGGCGGAGGTTGGGGCGACGGCGAGGGGAAGGCCGACTACACGGTGCATTTTTACGCACGTTTCAGCAAACCCCTGAAAGACTATGGCTTCTGGAGTGCGGATATCCCCGACGGATGGAGCCGTAAAAAGGACGACGTGGTGAGCATCCCCTATCTGACAAGGGTTTCCGAGGCGCCCGTAATAACCGGCGTCGATGAACTGGAAGGCAAACATCTGGGATTTTTTACAAACTTTTCCACGAAAAAGGAGGAAGTGGTGACTGTGAAAGTCGGCATATCTTTCGTGGATATGGAGGGTGCGGAGAAGAACTTCAACGCCGAAATAGCGGACAAGGGTTTCGAAGAGGTCAGAAAAGAGGCCCGCGAAGAGTGGAACCGCGAGTTGGGCCGCATCCGCGTATCGGGAGGCAGTGACGACGAAAAGACAATATTTTACACCGCCCTTTACCACACCATGATAGATCCGCGTATCTATACCGATACCGACGGGCGCTATGTGGGAGGCGACAAAGCCGTGTATGCCTCTGACGGCACGTTCACCAAACGTACCATATTCAGCGGCTGGGATGTATTCCGCAGCCAGTTCCCGTTGCAGACCATTATCAACCCGCGTCTGGTGAGCGACCAGCTCAATTCGCTGATAACGCTTGCAGAACAGAGCGGACGCGAATATTACGAACGCTGGGAGATAGTGAATTCGTATTCCGGATGTATGATCGGCAATCCGGCGCTTTCGGTCCTGGCCGACGCATATATCAAGGGGATAAGGACGTTCGATGCAGGGAAGGCTTTCCGGTACGCGGTCAATACTTCCGCCAGATTCGGCAACGATGCCCTTGGTTATACCCCTTCGCCCGTATGTATTTCGCACACGCTGGAATATGCCTACACCGACTGGTGTGTCTCGCAGCTTGCGGCGGCTCTCGGTAAAGAGGATTATGCGGAAGAGTTTGCAGTAAAGGGACAGGCCTACCGCAATATCTGGGATCCGGGTGAAAGATGGTTCCGTCCTCGAAACGCTGACGGCTCGTGGGTGCCTTGGCCTGAAAATGCCCGTTTGACAGAAGGCTATGGATGTATCGAGTCGAACCCATACCAGCAGGGATGGTTCGTGCCTCACGACGTGCCGGGCATGGTGGAACTGATGGGAGGAAGGGAAGCAGTCCTTGCCGACCTGACCGAATTTTTCGAAAAGACGCCGGCCGACATGATGTGGAACGGTTATTACAACCATGCGAACGAACCTGTGCATCTGGCGCCATTCCTTTTCAACAAGCTGGGAATGCCGTGGGATACCCAGAAGTGGACGCGTTTCATATGCCGCAACGCATACCATAACAAAGTCGAGGGCATCGTGGGCAATGAAGATGTAGGGCAAATGTCGGCTTGGTATGTGTTGGCGGCGTCGGGGATACATCCGTCGTGTCCGGGCGAAAGCCGGATGGAGATAACCAGCCCGGCATTCGACCGCATAGAATTCAGGCTTGATCCGGAGTATGCTGCCGGGACGTCGTTCACCGTAGTTGCTCACGACAACTCGCCGGATAATGTGTATATCCAGAAAGCCCTGCTCAACGGCAGGGAATACGACAAATGCTGGCTCGATTTCGCAGACATAGCCGCAGGCGGCACCCTGGAGCTATTCATGGGGCCTGGGCCGAACAGCGAATGGGGAAAATCAAACTGGAATTAGCGTAACCGTATCATAAATTCTTGAACTTAAATCATTATGCCTATGGAATTGATTAGACTGAACGGACCCGAACCTGAACTATCTGAAGAAGGCGCCCGCACGGAGCGCCGGATACAATCTTTTTCCGGCCGGTGTACAATCTGTACCTGGTATTAAATCAAACTACCTAACAATATAATTACTGACAATATGAAAAGAAAACGGAGTGTCAAAACACCTGGCTCCAGAATGTTCGCGATGCTTAATGTCATTAGATTGGCGTCTGTACTGACGTTGATCTTCGCGGCGGCGGCATCCACCGCTGCGCCCGATATGCAAAATCCGTCTAAAGCGGTATCCGGGATCGTGACAGATGAGAGCGGCAATCCTGTCGGCGGCGTAGTCGTTATCGCCCCCGGAACAACGGCCGGCACCATAACGGGCAACGACGGCTCTTTCTCGCTGAACCTGCCCGGGGAAGCGGATATTCTCCAGTTCTCGTTCCTTGGGATGCAGACACAGAATGTGACTGTAGGCTCTCAGGTGAAATTTAACGTGACAATGATTTCCGACGCTATCGGGATTAACGAAGTGGTGGTCGTAGGATATGGAAGCATGACCAAAAAGGATATAGCCACCGCCATCGGTTCAGTCGGCGGGGAAGAACTTACCGAGAGGGCATCGGCATTCAATATGATGCAGGCCATATCGGGTAAGGTAGCAGGTGTGCAGAACGTTTCGTTCTCGGGAAAACCAGGTGGGGCGTCGGCGCTGCGTATCCGCGGTATGGGATCCATCAATGCCGGAAACGACCCGATATATGTTCTCGACGGTGTCGTCGGTGTAAATCCAGATATCATAAACACCTCCAACATCGAGTCGATCAACGTGCTGAAAGACGCCGCAGCCGCAGCCATGTATGGTGCGCAGGGCGGTAACGGCGTAGTTATCATTACCACCAAGAAAGGCCAGAAGGGTGCAGGGGCGGTAACTTATGACATGCGTCTGGGAGTAGGCATGCTGAACCGCAAAATGGACCTTCTGAACTCGGACGAATTCATGCAGGTTCAGGAGCGCGCCTATGCCTACAGCGGCAAGACCATGCCGCACCTTACGACTCCTATGGAGAACCTGTTCTATTATGACAAAAACGCTGACAACTCTTACAAATACGACAGTCGCGGCCTTCTGATAGCTTCGCCGAAATACAATACCGACTGGCAAAAAGAGCTTACCCAGAAGGCGTTCACCAACGACCATATACTGTCATTCTCCGGAGCTAACGACCGAAGCAGCATATATGCCAGCGTCGGGTACCAGGATTATCAGGGCCTTGTCAAAGAAACCTATTCCAAACGCTACTCCGGAACTGTAAATGCCAGTACGAAGATCAAAGACTGGTTGGTGGTCAAAGCAATGGCCACGGCAGGTTCGCAGAACTACAACGAAATGGACGGCGGCTTCGGCCAGGGGCCTGTCAGAAATATGATCGAAATGCCTCCTATCGTTCCCGTACAGTACGAAGACGGCACATATGGACGCAAAAGCGATTACCCGCTCGGCGAGTCGGCCGAAAACCCGCTGGTGGTACTGCAAAAGGTAAAGAACCTGACGGAATACGATTTCGCCATATTCGACCTCAACGCCACTGTAAATCTCTGCAAGCAGCTTCAGTTCACTGCGATCGGAGACTATCAGTTGAACAACAGCAAAAACAAGAGGTACGCCCAGGCCGGTGTTCTCGACTACAGCGAGAATAACGGCGGCTATGCCGACCTTAGCAATACCAACAGGAAAAGGATTGCCAGCGAAAACTATTTTACCTACACCGACGATTTCTTCAACGATCAGTTAAGTTCCGTTTTCGTGTTGGGAGCCAGTTGGTACTACAACTATATGGAGAGTTTCTCGGCAGGCTCTGAAAATTTCTTCGACGACTCTTTCGGATATAACAACCTCGGCGCGGGAACCGTATACCACAAACCCGGCTCCAATGCAGAGAAGATTACCATGAACTCATTTTATTTCAGGATGAACCACTCTTTCAGGGACAAATACATGCTGGGCTTTACGTTCAGGGCCGACGGGGCATCCAACTTCGGGGAGAACAATAAGTACGGTTACTTCCCGTCTGCATCGGCGGCATGGCGTCTGTCCGAAGAGAGCTTCTTCGAGCCTGCCAAAAAAGTCGTCAATGAAATGAAGCTCAGGGTCAGCTACGGTGCCGTCGGCAACGCCATGATTCCAAGCTACAGGACATTGCCTTCCTACAACAACAGCTCGATGATATTGAACAAGCAGTTACAGCCGTATGTCGTTCTCGGCAACATGGGTAATCCTGACCTCAGATGGGAAGCGTCGTATCAGTTCAACGTTGGTTTGGATATAGGGTTATTCAGAAACAGGCTGGAACTGATTCTGGATCTCTACGACAGGACCACCAAGGATCTTCTGTTCGAGAAGAATATACCGTACACCACGGGATATTCCACTACATGGACAAACCTTGGAAAGATACGCAACAAAGGTCTTGAAGTGACTGTCTCATCGCGCAATATCGCTAACAGAAACTTCATGTGGACGACGGATATCGTTTTCTCCGCCAACAAGATCGTCGTTGTTGACGTCGGCGGCCAGACCATCGATACGGGCAACGACACCATTGCGCGTGAAGGAGAGGAATGGGCTTCGTACAATTTCTACAACAGGCTCGGGACCTGGGGACTCGACGAAGTCGACGAAGCGGCAAAGTATGGCAAGAAACCTGGCGACATAAAGTTCGAGGACAGGGACCATAACTATATTATCGACGATAAGGACCGCAGGATCATGGGCAACGGTGTTCCGAAAGGCAACATCACCATGGTAAATACCTTTACTTACAGGGGATTCTCGCTGATGTTCGACCTGAACTACGTATATGGCTTCAAGATACTCGGCGTCACGCCCACCATGATGGAGAACCGCCAGTTGTATGGCAACTCGCTGTCCTCGGTGCTCGACGCATGGATGCCGGAGAGTCAGAACTCGATGATCGCCGCCTTGCGGCTGCCGTCGGACGTGAATTTCGGGGAGAATGAAAAGGACTCGCGCATGCTCTACAAAGGAGATTACCTGAGGATCAGGAATGTTTCGCTGTCGTACAGTTTCAGTCCGGAATTACTCCGCAAACTCAAGGTTGTCCAGGGATTGTCGCTGGGAGTATCCGTCGAGAACCTGCATGTTTTCACCAAATACCCCGGATTCGACCCGGAAGTCGGAGCGTTCAATACCGATACGGGACAGAGTGTGGATTTTTACTCATATCCGCGACCGACCACTATTTCCGCAAATCTTAAGATCGTATTCTAAAAAGATAAAATGTATGAAAAAATATATATTTAGCGCAGGCTGGTTGGTTGTCGTGGCGATAATCCTCGCCTCGTGCAACAAATTCCTCGAAGAGGATCCGAAAACATTCCTCTCGCCCAAGAACTATTTCAAATCGGATGCGCAGATCACGGCCGCAGTGAACGGGGTATATACGTTTGTCGATGATATTTTCGATGGAGATATAGAAAAAGGATCGCAGACACTGATGTTCATGGACTACCTGCCCGGATATGCGATAAGGCCGTATGCCGGAACAACGACCGCCATCTCGCAGGCAATGAATCTGACCGTGGCCGAAAACAACGGCTATCTCGAAAGGATCTGGAAAACGGCATACGCCGCGATCGAGAACGTAAATAGCGCAAGGGAAGGCATCGAGCCGATCATTCAGGCTATGGAAGATCCAAATGCGCCTGAAACCATCATCTCCCGCTCGAAAGGACGGAAAATGCTGGGCGAGGTCTATTTCTTCCGTGCATATTTTTATTTTGATCTCGTGAGGCTTTTCGGCGAAGTTCCCCTGAAGATCACGAGTACCAAGGATCTGTCGAATGCGGTCATGCCGCTCTCCTCGCAGGAGGATATTTACACACGTATAGTGGAAGACCTCGTGAGTGCCGAAACATGGATGGAAAAGGCAGGTGCGCCGTGGAATAGTGTGGACGGAAGGATAACCAAAGGGGCGGTGAAAGCCTTGCTCGCGAAGGTCTATCTCACGATGGCCGGATATCCCGTTCAGAAGGGCGCCGATTACTACAACAAGGCTTATGAAAAGGCGCACGAGTTGTATGCAAGTCACGAGTTCCGCCTTTTCGCAAATTATTCCGACCTTAGGAATCCGGCCAATGAAAATTCGGGCGAATTCATTTGGATGATCCAGCGCGAGGCGGACAATGCAGGCTCGCCCGTGCACAATTGCATGCTTCCCTATCCGGTACCTGCCAAAGCCATATCCACCAACCACGCTTCCGGCGGAGCGATGGCACCCCATTCTTCTTTCTACAACTCTTACACCGCAGGCGACCAACGTACCGTGGAACAGGGATTCTACTATACCGAGCACGAAGCTCTGGATGGTTCGGGGATCGTTACGCTCGACAAACCCTATATTTATAAATACTGGGATGACGCCTCGGCTTCGTCAGGGAAATCCGGCGCCAACTATTCGTTGCTGCGTTATGCCGATGTGCTGCTAATGATGGCTGAAGCGAAAGCCCAGGCTGGCGGCGGATCGACCGCAGATACCGATGCGGTCGACGCATATTTCCTGGTCAGGAAGAGGGCCAACCCCACAGAGTCGAAGCCCGGATCGATCACCGTTGACGACGTGCTGAAAGAGCGGTTCTGGGAACTGTGCTTCGAATACCAGACATGGTACGACATGATCCGTACGCGCAAAGGGTTCAATCTCACTACAGGGAAGATCGACAATCTGATAGGGCTCTACACGCCGGGGCACTCCGAGGGTGCGGTTTTCGAGGCTTCTGACCTGTTGTTCCCGTATCCGCTCAGGGAGGTGAGGCTTAATCCCAACCTGGTAAGGCAATAAAAATAAAAACGACAGGCGGTATTGTTGTGAAAGAAAATGAAAAGAATCTCCATAATATGGCATTGTTGGGAATAATATTGATGTCGCTATTTGTTTCGTGCGGCGACGGGGACAGCGGAAAGAGGGATAACCCTTTCGACAGCGGAGACGATTTCATTCTGGTTTCGCAGTCGTCGAACGCAGACACTCTTTTCCTTTCGTGGACGCTTGCCGACAAGACGCTGCATTTCGACAACTACAGGGTTGAAATGAGCGGAACCGGCACGGTAAAAACGTTGGGCAGGGAAGAAACGAGTTGCATGCTGACACACCTGCCCTACGACTCACCCGTATCGGTTACCTTTTCGGCTCTCGACGGTGAAAAATCGGTGGCTTCCTACAAATTCGATACGAAGATAGACGGGCTGGACAGGAAGATTGCCTCGGTAGTGATACCCGATTACGGTAGCGTCACCGGAGGCGACGGAATGTACTCAATCCCGCTTCCCGACGGAAGAAGCATCTTCCTTATGGGCGACTCCTATACGAGTCCTGTTACGGGAGGACAGCGTTCGACATCGAGTCACATGTACAGGAATACATACATCCTGTATGACGATGGTCATGTGAGCGCCATATGCGATGCCAACGGCGATAAGACTTCTGCAGCAGTGCCTCCGGGAGTAACCGACGAGCATAAGAAGTGGTACTGGCCCGGTCACGGGTTTGTGGTCGGCGACAGGCTCTTCATTTTCCAGACGCTGATGTATCAGGGAGCTTCGGGAATGTGGGGATTCATGTATGAAACCACCCACATACTGGAGTACAGGCTGCCCGGTATGGAGCTGGTGAAGACGGCGCCCATACCGTTCTCGGGTTCGGCAGACACGCACTACGGTATGGCGGCGCTGAATGACGGGAATTATCTGTATATCTACGCGCAAGTCGATATCACCAACGATGCGAACCCGATTACGGAAGTCCTTGTTGCCAGAACGATCGTCGACGATATCTACGACTCATGGGAGTATTACACAGGGTCGGGTTGGAGCGGCAATTCCTCGAGTGCAGCCAAATTGCCGGGATTGTCGGCAGTAGCGGTCTCCTCTCAGTTCAATGTCTTCAAACTGCGCGGCAAGTACGTATTGCTGACGCAGAAAAAGAACTTCAATTCTGGGGAGATATACACATTCGTTTCAGATACGCCCTGCGGCCCGTGGAAAAACCAGAAACTGATCTTCAGGACATACGAACAGAAGACCCGGGGGTTGTTCACCTACAATGCAATGGCGCATCCGCAGTTTGAACGCGACGGCATGATCCTGGTGAGCTATAATGTAAATACTGAAGATTTTTCACAACAATTCAGCGACGTGTCCACTTATCGTCCCAGGTTCTTCTGGATACCTGTAGATGAGATATTAAATAACTAACTGTTAAATCAATCAAGTGAATATCATGAAAAAATACCTGTTAATTTTCGCGGTGGCATCTCTGCTTCTGCCGCTTTCGGGCTGCGGGGACAGCTACACCAACAAGATGACCGATGACGATCCTGCTGACTATGACATAGTTTACGGACTGAGGCAGGTTGTGCAGTACGATCCGATGAATATCAACGGCATAAACATCGTGAGCAAGTTCGATTTTTTCTCTACTTACAGGCTTACACTGCACTACACCGACCGCAAGATAAGCGCCGTCACCTATTCTGACGGTGACGTACCTTTTTCTCCCTACGATTTCACAGTGCCGGATGGGCAAGTACCTGCATACCTGGATATGGATGTCAGCCCTTACGCCCTGCGTCTTACGGCGACCGGCGACGTGATCGCATACTTCGTTAACGGCGAGTTCAGCGTCACATTCCAGTTGGACAGCCCTCAGTTGAGCTACAAGTACACATTCAAAAAAGTCGTCGAATAATCTAATACTATCGATATGAAACGTTTGAAAGACTACAAGCATATCCTGGCGCTTCTTGCAGTGCCCCTTATCGTCATAACCTGCATGAGCATCGAGGATATCATCAATCCTACCGACCCCCAGGTCGACAGTGAGATCGAGATCATCGTCAAGATCAAGATCGATGCCGAGACCGACGGTACCAGCAAGCTTGCGTTCGGTATGCTGGGTCCTAAGATATGGAACATTGCAAGCAACGCCACGTTGACGCTTACAACAAGCGGATATACTCCCGGGGATGTCATCGACGAGCCTCTGACGCTCATTCCCGCAAATGAACTCAATCCTACCAGCGGGACGCCGTGGGCGGCTTCGTTCCAAAGCGAATATGGCGTACTTGGCAATACAGGGCCGGTAGAATGGGCGGTTTACCAGTCACAGACAGCTTTTGCGATACACGACAAAAACGGCCCCAAGGTGGTGAATGGTACGGTTAAGATAAAGATCCCGACTACCAGCCAGAATATTAAACTGTTTATGGGTTACGCGTTCTGCGGGAAGACCCATGGTTTCGACAGCGAGAAATACACGGAAAACGTCAAGTCGAAAGAACTGGAGGTTACGGGCGGTTCGGGTGCTACGCTGGACTATACTGTGGTAAGTTTGGTTTCGACGGTGCCGGGGGTATTCGGCTACGGAGATATTTTTTCTGTCAAATTCCAGGAACAGACTTCGACTACGGTCACAGGCCTCGTGGGTGCGGATGCGGTATATCTTCTCGGCAAAGTGGTATATAATGGTGGGCAGGAGAAAAACGTAGACGCGACAAGTAGCAGGACACTTATGGAAAAGATCGGCAGCGACGGTACATGGCAGAAGTATATTTATCCGAAAGACTTTTTCGACCTGCCTTCCGACGCCGATATTACCGCGACTTATTTCTATTTCTCGAATCAGGACAAGAGCATTATTGTCGATGACGAAGGCGAGGGTTTCTTCGTGATAGGCGAATAATCGAGTCCAAAGCCTTTAACGGCTGAATATCGATGTACGACCGGCCGCTCCCGGTAAACGAGGAGCGGCCGGCGTAACATCCGAGGGCCGTAGATGCTGGCTGCGTCTACGGTTCGCGAATCGAAAACAACGATCATTATGAAGAGTATTTTTAAAGCGGCTGTCGGTGTAATATTTATAGCACTGGCGGGCTGCGGCACACAGGAAAAGCCGACGCATCCCGATTGGGCGTGGTTGGAATTCATGAGACCGGAAGGCATTAACCCCATCATATCGCCCGATGCGTCGACATCTTTTCAGTGTCCGGCCAGTGGAGTACTCGTTGAATGGGAGTCGAACGACACTTTTAATCCTGCCGCAGCCGTATACGACGGAAATGTCGTGGTGCTGTATCGTGCCGAGGACCGTTCGGGCGAAGGCATCGGAGGGCGTACCTCGCGGTTGGGCTACGCATGGTCGGCCGACGGACTGCATTTTCAGAGGCTTCCGGAGCCGGTATTCTATCCCGGGGACGACAGCCAGCGTGAATTGGAGTGGCCAGGAGGTGTCGAGGATCCGCGTGTCGCCATGACCGGGGACGGTCTATATGTGATGTTCTACACCCAGTGGAACCGCAAACAGGCGCGTCTGGCAGTAGCGACCTCGCGAGACCTGCGTAACTGGGAAAAGCATGGTCCGGCTTTCGTAAAAGCTTATGACGGACGGTTTGCCGGCGAATTCTCGAAATCGGCCTCGATAATAACCAGGATGGAAGGAGGCAAGCAGGTCATTGCCAAAATAGATGGAAAATACTGGATGTATTGGGGCGAAAAATTTGTCAATATTGCGACCTCTGACAACCTCACTGACTGGACACCCATGCTGGACGCCGACGGCGGACTGCTGAAAGTGATGGAGACCCGCACGGGATATTTCGACAGCGACCTTACGGAATGCGGACCTCCGGCCGTGATTACCGATAACGGCATACTGCTGATGTACAACGGAAAGAACTCGACAGGGGATCGTGGCGATGTGAACTACACCGCCAACTCGTACTGTGCCGGGCAGGCGCTGTTCGACGCGAAGGACCCGGCGAAACTTATCGACAGACTCGATAAGCCGTTCTTCATACCCGAAGCGGAGTTCGAAAAGAGCGGACAGTATCCCGCAGGTACCGTTTTCATCGAGGGTCTTGTTTTTCATGGCGGTAAATGGTACCTTTACTACGGCTGTGCCGATTCGCGCGTGGCGGTGGCGGTATATGATCCCTCAATGAAAAAATAAGGTTATGAAAAGAAGAGTATTATCGGTGTTGTGCGCATTTGCCGTCATGGGGCTGTCAGCCCAGGAGACGGGTTATTTCTGTAATCCGGTGATAAGGGGCGACGTTGCCGATCCTTCGCTCGTCGTGTTCGACGGTACTTATTACGCAACCGGAACCTCGTCGGAATGGGCGCCTTTCTATCCGGTTTTCGCCTCGAAGGACCTTATGAACTGGACGCAGACGGGGCATGTTTTCAATGAAAAACCTGCATGGACGTCGCACTCGTTCTGGGCACCTGAACTCTTTGTCCACAACGGCAGGGTATACTGCTATTATACGGCGCGGCGCGCAGGCGACAACATTTCATACATCGGCGTTGCATCGGCCGAATCGCCTGAACACGAATTCACCGACCACGGGCCGCTCATAGAGTACGGTACAGAGGCGATAGACGCTTTCGTTTTCGACGACGGCGGGCAGCTCTATATAAGTTGGAAGGCTTACGGCCTCGACAAGCGTCCCATAGAACTGCTGGCATGCAAACTCTCGGACGATGGACTCAACGTAACCTCGGAGCCTTTCACTCTCCTTACGGACGACGGGAATATCGGCATGGAAGGGCAGTACCACTTCAAAAAGGGGGATTATTACTATATAGTCTACTCTGCCCACGGGTGCTGCGGTCCGGGTAGTAATTACGACGTTTATGCGGCCCGCTCCAAAAGCTACGGCGGCCCTTACGAAAAATATGCAGGCAACCCGATACTGCACGGCGGTTACGGCGATTACCTCTCCTGTGGCCACGGAACTGCGGTAGAGACTCCCGATGGGCGCATGTTCTATATGTGTCATGCCTACCTGCAGGGAGACGGCTTTTTTATGGGGCGTCAGCCGATACTGCAGGAGATGTTCGTGAACGACGGAGGCTGGCCGGAGTTCCGGACAGGACGTCTCGCCGTTGCAAAACAGGCGGTACCGTTCGCAGGCACTTCACAGAAACCCCTGGCCAATTTTTACGACAACTTCAAGGGACCGGAGCTTAAGGTGGATTGGACATGGAACTATCCGTATTCGGATGTGGACGTGCGGGTTAAAAAAGGCAGGCTTACGCTCGGTGGAAAACCCTGCGAGGGAACCCGGAACGGATCGGTTCTCTGTTTGCGTCCGCAGTGTACGGATTACGCATACGAAACAAGGGTGGATGCTGCCAACGACAGTTTCAAGGGGCTGGTGATGTACGGCGACGACAGTAATTTGGTGATGTGGGGTACGGCCGGAGAGAAGCTATTCCTGAAAACTGTGGCCCGAGGGAAAGAGTACGTGGTATACGAATCAGGCTGCAAAGGCGGGACGCCCTGGCTGAAAATAGAGGTCAGAGATGGGCGCCGCATGGATTTTATGTTCAGCATGGACGGAAAAACGTGGACAAAGATCGACGCCGTTTCCGGGGATGCCGGCTCCACGATCCAGTGGGACAGGATATCGCGTCCGGGAATCATCCAGAGCGGAGATGCCCCGGCTGAATTTTCGTATTTCAAAATGACTGACCTAAAATAGAATATTATGAAGAAGCTCTTTTTTCTGATCGCAGCGGTAGCCTGTATCGCACTTTTCGCGCAGGCGCAGCCGGTACAGCCGTTCAAGGATGGCGACAGGGCTGTTTTCCTCGGCAACAGTATCACCGACGGCGGCCATTACCATTCATATATATGGCTATATTACATGACCCGCTTTCCGGATATGGACCTCCGCGTGATCAATGCGGGGATTGGCGGCGACACGGCCGGAGATATGTATAAAAGGCTCGATACAGACGTTTTCAGCAAACGCCCGACGGTGCTTACGGTGACTTTCGGCATGAATGACACGGGCTATGTCGAATACAGCGGCGACGATGCGAAAGCTTTCGGCGAAAAAAGATACCAGGAATGCTTCGACAACTATAAACTGTTGGAGAAACGCTTTCAGGGACTTTCCGACACTCGAATCGTGATGATGGGCGGCTCGCCTTACGACGAAACGGCACAGATAGAGCGGCCTGCATTCAAAGGCAAGAATGCTGTCATGCAGCGAGTCGTTGAGTTCCAGAAAGAATCCGCCGAAGAGAACGGATGGGAATTCCTCGACCTGAACGCTCCAATGACCGCAGTCAGCCAGCGCGAGCAGGAGAAAAATCCCGCCTTCGCTCTTTGCGGGTCCGACCGCATCCATCCCGACAACGACGGCCACATGGTGATGGCATACTTCTACCTGAAGGCTCAGGGTTTTACCGGCCGCGAGGTTGCAGACGTCGAGATAGACGCTGCGAAAGCCAAGGCGCTCAGATCGGTCAACGCTGAGATAACCAATATCAAAAAGATCGGCAAAGACATAAGCTTCGATTACCTGGCGGGGTCGTTGCCATATCCGCTTGACACTGTAGCGCGCGGTTGGGAAATGCATAAAAGCCAGGCTGAGGCGGTCAAACTCGTTCCTTTTATGAGCGAAATGAACCGCGAAATGCTTACGGTCAAAGGACTAAAAGGCAACTACAAACTGCTGATCGACGGGGAAGAGATAGGCGCATGGAGCGGCGATGAACTGGCGCGCGGTATAAATCTCGCCGAACAGACATGGACGCCGCAGTACCGGCAGGCTCAGTCGGTGATGTACCTCAATGAATACCGTTGGGAGATCGAGCGAAGTTTCAGGGAACTGGCATGGATAAATTACAATTTTTTTCAATCGCGCGGCATGCTTTTCGCCTATGACGCGGAGTCTGTCGCAGCGCTGGATGCCAAAAAAGAGAGCGACGGATGGGTAAGGATGCACCGTGAGATATACTCCAAATACATGCATCCCGCAGTACTCGAAGCGCGTGAACAGGAGATGGAAATGCTCATTTCGAAAATATATGAGATAAATAAGCCCGTAATGAGAAAAGTAGTGCTGCATAAAATCGACTGAACCGGCTCACCGATATGAAAAGATATCTGGCAATACTGGCACTCTCCGTCCTGACAGCATGTAATTCGACTGTTGTAGAGGATATGAAATGTGAAAATCTCGCCGATCCGTTGGCCATAGACAACACGGCTCCTCATTTCAGTTGGAAACTCTCCAGTGCAAAGAAGGGCGAATCACAACGGTTTTACCGTATACATGTTTCGCGTGACAGCCTCTTCCGGAAGGACGGACTGCTGTGGGATTCCGGAAAAATACAGTCGGCTGAGTCTGTCATGGTGCCTTACGGCGGAAGTTCCCTGGCATCGCGCGACATGTGTTGGTGGCGTGTCAGGGTGTGGACAGGAACGGGCGCTTCTCAATGGTCGCCCGCTGCCCGTTTCGGTATAGGGCTTACGGATGCCGGGGATATCGAAGGAACGTTTATCGGATACCCTTCCTCGGGAAAGACGGCTGTGCTGCTCAGGAAAAGTTTCACTGTCGAAAAAACCGGCGCGGCGGCTTTACTGCATGTAAATTCGCTGGGTTACCACGAAGTTTACATCAACGGCGGGAAAGTGAGCGGCGATGTGCTTTCTCCTGCCATTTCGCAGATGAACAAAAGGCCGCTGTGGGTTACTTACGACGTAACCGCACTTCTCCGCCAAGGCGGCAACGAACTTGTGGTCTGGCTCGGCCAGGGATGGTACAAGAAAAATACTTTCGGGCGGTGGGAAGATAATGAGCCGTACAGCGAACCGCTCGTGAGGGCCCAACTCGACGTGCAGACGGCGGAAGAATGGAACACTGTCTGCGCCACCGACGCGACCTGGCAGGCGCGGCTGAGTGGCTACACAGACACCGGTTCGTGGAACGCCCTTGATTTCGGCGGCGAATTGGTAGATGCAAGGCTCAATCCTGCGGATATGCGCTCCGAAACATTGGATGCGCTGGAATGGAGTGATGTTATAACGGCCGTGAAACCGCAGTACAACGCCGCACCTCAAATGTGCGAGCCGAACCGTATCCGCGAAACGCTGATCCCCGTAACGGCGGAGGACCTCGGCGGCGGCAGTTGGTATCTGGATATTGGCAAGGTCATAACCGGATGGTTCGAACTGCCCCTTTTCGGGCTGCCTGCGGGGCATACAGTCGAAATAGAGTACAGCGACGAGATATCGATGGGAGAGGATGGAATGCCAAGTCTGCTCGACCAGAGGCAAAGAGACACTTATATCGCGCGAGGCGGGAGCGAAACGTTCATCAATAAGTTCAATCACCACGCTTTCCGCTACGTAAGGATATCCAACCTGCCCGTCCTGCCGCCGAAGGAGAGTATCAAGGCACATCTTATCCACACCGATTATGCCGCTGCGTCCTCTTTCGAGTGCTCGGATGCCGGTCTCAATGCCATACACGACATGGTGTTCCATACTATGAAATGCCTGGCATACAGCGGCTACATGGTGGACTGCCCGCACCTCGAACGCGCCGGATACGGCGGCGACGGCAATTCGTCGACCGAAACGCTGCAAACCATGTACGACGTTGCTCCCCTGTATGCCAATTGGGTGCAGTCATGGAGCGACGCAATGCGTCCCGGAGGCAGTCTTCCACATGTCGCGCCCAACGCCGGAGCCGGCGGAGGCGGTCCTTATTGGTGCGGTTTTATTGTAATGGCGCCATGGCAGACTTATTTGAATTACGGTGACCGCAGGCTCATCGAAAAATACTACCCCGCCATGCAGGAATGGCTCGGATATGTGGACGAATACACTGTGGACGGCCTGCTGGCACGTTGGCCCGATACCGAATACCGCGACTGGTTCCTGGGCGACTGGCTGGCTCCGGATGGGGTAGACACGGGCAATCCCGCCTCTATAAGTCTTGTCAACAATTGTTTCATCAGCGACTGTTTCGCAAAGATGGAAAAGATGGCCTCAATGTTAGGCCGAACCGGCGATGCGGAAATGTATGCGCAGAAAAGAGAGGCGCTGAACAGACTTCTGCACGGAAAGTTCTTCAATCCGGCAGACAACACCTACGCCACAGGTTCGCAGTTGGACATGACCTATCCGATGCTGGTGGGCGTGACGCCCGATTCACTTTACCCGAAAGTGCAAAAGCAATTGTTTGATTACACTGCCTCGCAAATGAAGGGACACATCGGCGGCGGGCTTGTCGGAGTGCCGGTCATTACGAAATGGGCCATAGATAACAGGGCTGTCGACTGGATGTACTCAATGTTGAAAAAACGTGATTATCCGGGCTATCTGCATATGATCGACAACGGCGCGACGGCCACCTGGGAGTATTGGAACGGCGAGCGCAGCAGGGTCCATAATTGTTATAACGGTATAGGTATGTGGTTCTATCAGGCCGTAGGAGGATTAAGGACCGATCCGGATGCTCCCGGCTACCGGCATGTCATCATCGAGCCGCAGATACCCACAGGAGTGACATGGTGTAAAATTACGAAGGCTACGCCTTACGGCATGATAAAACTGGACTGGAAGATTGATGCGGAAGGACAGTTGCATATGGATGTGTCCCTGCCTCCTGGAGTAACGGCTACAGTTGCAGCTCCTTACGGGATGGCAGACTGCATTCCCGACGGCAGGACGGTTCCGGACAAAGCCGGGAATATTGTCCTGGAAAGCGGCAGACACCGGATCGCATCCGGTCCGCTGAAGTGACGAATTGCCTGCTGACGCCTCTGATCGGAATGACAATATGGGCTTCGTTTCGCAAAATCCGGTGATATGTTCCCGAAGATTTCCGAAATGTGCTTTTGATTGCAGGTAGATGCAAAAGATCTGTAATTCAGACGATTATGTGATTTTTATTTTCGTTTCCGATGGAATTGTGGAGATGGGGGAGTGGTTTCTTTCCAAATTATGCCTGTATGTCAATTGTTTTGCTTCGCAAAATAATCATCGACCGAGCGCCGGCTGTCGGCCGTAGGCCGGTGGAGGCATCTTGCGAGGGAGATAACTAAAATGGTATATTCCCCGCCGCTTGCGGCGATATTATAAATTCCTGTTTTGGATACCACGTTGCTTGAGGCGGGGTAGTTCATTCAGCTATGGTAATTGATATTGCTCCTGCCACCGTATCATCTGGAGTTATTGTTCATAGCTTTTCTTTCTTTTTGAGAAAAGCCCCACGGATAAATCCGCAGGGCCCGAGACCTAAACATGCCATTCACAAAACCAACTTTTCCTCAATCAATCTTCGACATGAAGAGCATCTGCCGGTTAAATAACGGCGTTATTCTTTTTCAATTTGAAATACGAATTAAAGTATGTGTCCATGGCGACAGGCAGGGGTTGTGCGATGGCATCGGCCAACTCGCGGCGCGATTCTTCGCGCAGGGCGATCACGGAGAGTACCTTCTCCTGCCAGGGCAGCAGCGGAGTGCAGGCGTCGACGCCAAACTGCTTGTATAGCAGGAATAGCAGGTCTTTACGGTGTTGCTCGAACAGGTGGGGCTTTTCGTGTACCATGCTCGTGCCGATGCAAATCTCCGTGAAGTCGAGTATCATGGCGATCTGCTCGCTGTAGTTTGTGGCACATAGGGAACCCGAGCCGGAAACGAGGTATCGGGCAAGGCGGCCCGCCGTGCAGTCGGAGCAGCAGCCCATGGCGATGTCGAAGCGGCAGAGCAGCAGGCGTGTTGTGCCGATGTTCTCCCAGCGGAAACGGCGGCCTGCCGGAACAAGCGCCATGCGGCCCCGTGAAAGACTGCGGCGGCCCATCCTTTCAGCCGAGAGGACGATGCGTCCCCGCGTGACGAGCACAAGAGTCGGGGCGTCCTGCGCGGGAACCTGCCACACCCTGTCACCGTCTTCGCCGAAGCGGAGGGAGGTCCAGTCGCCACATTCGCGCAGGCGTGGGCCGACCGGAGCCGGTATTTCAATATTTGGAGCCATCGAATCGGAACTAAATATTATAATAACGTGTGTTCGGGATAAGAAAAGTATCTTATCTCGCTTCATGTATGTTTATATACTCATTTCTTTTATCCCGAACACACGTTATTATAACAGGTATTCCAACATGTAGACTTGCGTGTCTTCCGGCTGCGCAGAGCGGGATTGTTATTCTATATCTCTTTTGTGCCTTGCGGGCGGGTCACTGCCCGCAAGGCTTTGTCTCCATCCTTCTATCGGACGCAACGCACAGCATGGCCGTTGGCGTAATTTCTGCTGTCGGCCGGGTTCTCGCTGCTGCTGGAGAAGCTCAGGTAGTAACCGACGGTGCTACCGCCCCCCGTACTAGACCAATAGTTCCCGAGTGAGCCCTGAGTGCTGACGGTGCCAGTGGGGGTGCTACGATACCCAGTAGCGGGTAAATACATGCTCCAATCCTGGCCACCATCGCCGTCACCGGACACAGCACCCGCGTATGGGGCGGAGGGGGTAGTGGAAGTGCTTACCCACTTGCCGCCGGAGGCGAGGCTTGCCCAAGCCGTATAATTAGTCTTGCCGAAGTTGCCGCCGCCGTTCCAACCGTTGGTTCCACCGACTGGCATACGCCAACCATCCTCATTCATGCTCTCGACACTGGCGGTGCCGAAATAGAAAGCGCATGGATCGCCTATACCCTCATTAGTGCCGCTTCCTGCGATCTGATTCCAACCATTGCTCTGGTTGTCGGCGCCAGTCCTGAACGGAACGGCACTCCATGTATTGCCGACATCGGCTATCACCTGCGCCAGAGCGGCGGCAGGGGTAGCGGTGCCTTTATAGCCCGCGGGTGCCCAGATGATATTCGTGGAATTAAACGAGGAGGAAGGCGCAGGCTGACTGCCGATTGCCACCAGCGAAGCCCATTTGAAGTAGGCCACGTAGACGGTCTCATCGGACAACTTGCCGTCATTACGATCGATATTAGGGTCGCCTTTGTAGAACGACGAACCCAACAGTGTAAGCTGGCCCTTTTTAGGCCCGCTGGCATAGTAGCCTATCACGCCCGGAGCGGAGTGTACGCCGACAATCTCATACCCCGCCTGAGTCCAAGTACCCAAAAGCGTTTCGGAGGCGATGCCCGCATGGGTGTTGTAGAGGTAGAACGCCAGCACGCGTTCTGCAGTTTCCGTCGCCGTCCTTGCCGGAATTGTGACAGAGGTGTTGCGTGCCACGGCTGCCGCGGCAGAGTTGATCGTAGCTCCCGCACCGAACGAGCCGGTGGTGGCGGAGGTGCCGTTGATGAGCAGCGTGCCTGTGTTGTCATTGCCGACATAGACCTTGATACCCGAGTTCTGCAAGTTGGTCGAACCGTTGAATGTAATGGTCGTGGCGGTATGCGGAATTATAGCGCCCACGGCTGGCAGAGTGCTGCTGCTGAGGGTCAGCACCGGAGCGTACTGCGTGACGGTGATGGGCGTACCCGTCGCCGCGCCGCCCTTGGGGCCGCCGTGCGAGAGGTTGGTGAAGCCGATCTCGGCCGTGCGCACTGTCGGGGTGGCGTTCAGGGCCATGGCGTCGGCGCTCACGTAGAGCGTCGAGGCGGCGGTCAGCACCGAGGCGGCGTTGGCGGCGTAGTCGCCCGCATAGGCCACAGGAGCCATGAAGCGATCGTTCTTAGCGATGGGCGAACTTGCGGAGGGCACCGAGTAGCTGCCCGAACTGCCCAGGCGCAACTTGAGCCAGTCGGCGGGGGTTGAGGGGTTCCACGAATCCAGGGCTACGGTCCAGTCGACGTTGCTTGTCACGACCAGTGTCTGGCCCGCAGCCTCTGTCCAACCGGCGTAGTTAACCGCGGTATTGGCGAGGTTGCCGCGCTGGAACACCTGAACGCCCTGCTTGAAGTTGAGCGTCTGGGTGGTGCCCGCCGGAGTGACGGAGTTGAACTTCAGTGCGTAGGAGCCTACGGTGCTGTAGGCGTCGTTATTGAAGGTAAACGTGTAGGGGTAGGCTACGTCGCCGCTCACGCCTATCTCGGTGCCGGGGGTTACGGTGCCGTTGCCCAGGGTGCTGCCCGCAGCGTCGAATGCGCACTCCAAGTTGGAGAGTACGTCCACTGCCGCCTCGGTTGCGTTCCACGGGAAGACGTAAGTCTGCGCCGCGTCGGTGTAGCGCGTGGCGGCGGTCCACGGGTAGGTGCCCAAGCCGAAGTCGGCGCGGTACCAGTACGGAGTGAGTTTCTCCTGGTCGCTGGGCACGCCCACGCTGACAGAGGCGGGATCCACGGTGCCGTACTTGGTGCCCAGAGTGCTCTTGACGGCCACCTCGAACAGTGCGCTGAAACCATTGACAGGCAGCGTGCCGGTAAGATCGGCGCTCACGTCGAAACGCTGGTAGCGCGGACGCATGGCATTGAGGCCGTACAGATCGCCGCCGAGCGTGATCAGCGCATTGCCGGTGCCCGTACCGCTGATCCGTGTCAGCGACAGATCTTCGGGCAGGATGTTGGTGATCACATCTACGCTGGTGCTTGTAGCGGACGACGGGGCTGCGACCGGGCGCGGTATGAGGACGTTGCCCTTGTTGAAACGAATATATGGCGCCTCCTGCGAGATGGTGTAGACTATCGGATCCTCGTTCCTCGGAGTTATGGTGATCGTCGCGCTGCGGTTGGCCGTACCGTCGATGTCGTAGCGGAACGGAGCGACGGTCAACTCAAGGGCTGCGCTATAGAAGCCTTGTCCGTCGGGAGTGGTGAGGCCCGGAGCGTCCAGACCTTCGATCCAGGTCGTTTCGGCGGGGGCTACGGTGATGGTAACCGGCACGAAAGCCAGAATGTTGATGGGAATAGCCGTGCCGTTTGTACCCTCGGGGTAGAGCTTGGCCGACTGGCCGTCGACGATCGAGATGTAGAGGTTAGTCCACTGCTGGTCGACTGTAAAGGACATGCTGAGCCGTTTGGCGACGATGGTCCACAGTTCGCGGCGGTCGGGCACGCTGTTAGATACGTTGTGGTCGGGGCATAAGACGGTCAGTGTGTAGGAGTCCGAGCCGGTCTGGGCTAGAGTGTACTGATAATTCTGCGCAGTGCTGGTGTAGGTCAGTTTGCTTCCTGCCTTGAGCTCGACGTTGCCGCCCAGCGAAAGGGAGAAATCGGGGACGTTGGTCTTGATCTTCACGACCTGGGTCTCGTTTCCGAACGGTGTGAAATGCACCTCGCGGCTGGAAATGGAGAAGTAGTCGGTGCCATCGAAGACGATGTCGCCCATATCGGTCTCGTCCCAGTCGAATATTTCGACCTCCATGTTCATCGCAAGCGACTCGTAGGCGGTTTCGACGTCATCGAAACCAGCGCCTCGCACTTTCGAGATGTTGAACTGGTAGAGGTGGTTGCGAAGTACGTTCATCAGGTCACCGCTCTTGGCGAAATCGAGGCGGTAGAAAGTTTCGGTCGGGCTGCCGTTGTAGTAGCCGCCCACCACGATCGCCATGCGCCCGGTGTGGTTGGCATCGCCCGGCTTGCCGCCCATGACGACATCGGCTTCGGGCACGTAAATATCGCGCGAAGTGTAGCCGCCCGTGGCGGAAGAGGTGGCCGAAAATCCGAATTTACTCTCGGAATCGCTTACCGAGAAAGCGGTCGTACCCGCAGGAACGGTGGGATCGCCCGCCGAGGCGGAGGTGTTGGCCGCTACCGCGTAGCGGTTGTTGGGACGGATCACATAGACGTGTCCCAGCACGAAGGGGATATCCTGGCTGGTGGCGTCCTTGCCGTTCCATGACCAGGCGTCGTTCTCGCCCTTGGATGGTGCGCCTACGCCCACGTCGATGCGGGCTACCGAACGGGTGAGTTGTACAGACTGGTTGCTGCTGCCCGGTGCGATAACCAGGTTGGTAACTTCGCCCCACATTGGGATCGTCCCCCCGGCCGCGTACATCGGACCGGTTATCGAGCTATAGATGGCGGCCATAACGTCGGCGTAGGCTTTGTTGGATACAGCCGCCGCGTCCAGTCCGATTGTATTGGTGAGGATCGACGATGCGTTCGCCAGCACCACCAGGCGGTAGGTGTCGGCGGTGGTCTTGCTCGCCGCAAGCGTTATCGAGAACGAGCCTTCGCCGCTGTAGGCCGGATTGTCGCTGCCCGCCGAGGCGGTGGCGTCTTCGCCCGCCTTGATCTCCTTGAGGGTGCCCGTTTTGTCGAACACCAGCACATAGATGTCGTTGATGGTGTTCTCGTCCTGATAGCTCAGCGAACGGGACTTGGCCTGTGCCGCCGCAAAGCTGCCCGGCGTTTTGAGCCGCAACATGATCTGGGCGTCGCCCTCCTTGAGAGGGCTTTTGCTATAGTCATTGTGCGCATTCCTGATGCAGGAAAAGCCTATGACCGATACTGCCGCGAGGGTCAGTAATGTGAAGATTTTTTTCATTTTAGTCTCTATTTTTTAAGCATTATCATCGTTTAAGGTCTGCCGATATTGGGGTCGGTGTCTTCTATTTCGAAGCCCTCGACCGTAATGTTCACGCTCAGGTCGTGCAGGATGGAGATGCGGAACGGGAAGACGTCCTCATTGTCGATTTCGCGCTGGGTGGGCCAACGGAGGTTGCCATGCGAGTCCTTCACGCGCATGATCGCGTCTAGAACATTTATAGGCTGCACCATGTCGGAACCTGTAGTCACATCCTGAATGTAGAGTAACACGGGCCAGCCGGTATGCTGGACGACATCGAGGCGCTGGATTTGGATATCGACCTGCATATCGGTCGCCGTGAGCGCCGTATATGGCGGCTCGTATCGCACCGTGCGGCCGTTGGCGCCGATGAGGTTGTCGTACATGTAGCGCTCATTGCGGGCCGTGGCAAAGACCAGAAGCGGTTGGTCGGACGCTGCGGCGCGCGAGAAGTTCGCCTTGCCCTGCACGGGAGTGTAGGAGCTGAGGTATTCGAGTCCTGTGATCTCAACGCTCAGCACGGAGGTGTTTTTGATAAAGTCGAAATTGACGGTCTGGTCCTTTGCAGTGTTGACTGTCACATCCTGCATGGCGAAGAAAAGATCGTCGAAACTGCCTGTACATGGGGTAATATCCCCTTCGGGAGCACCCGAGAAAGTATCGCAGGCTAGCATCACGCGGAAATTGTCTAGCGTAGTCACGCCGATCGTCGCTCCGGGAGCATAGCTGTGGGTGGACGGGTCGGTCATGTCGGCCTCGATGTAGCCATCTGCGAACAGATCGGGACCGCTGCCTGCCCATGCGACAATCGTGTAGTTCCCATTTGGAAGGCTGACGTCAATCCAGCCCTGGGCTATCTGCGCGGCTCCCACCTTGATGATGTCTACCAGCAGGCCGGTAGCCTTGTCGAAGACATAGAAGCGCAGGTCGCCTACCTCGGCGGCCATGCGGTCCTCGCCCGTATTGTTGTGGGTGTAGCTGAATTGCAGCCGGAATCCCTCGGGGCAATCGCTCCGATCCTCCCGTATACAACTGCTGATCAAACATGACAGCAGTGAGAAAATGATGATTTTTTTGAACATATTCATGTGGTTTAAATGCGGTAGGCCGTAGCCAATAGCGGATGACGGGGGGATCAATCCCCGCCACCCTGTAGAATTGTGATTAGAGAATTGCATCGGGAGTGGCAAGTACCCACTCGTCGATAGAGACTTTAACCATAAGCAGAACATCGGTCGGGTTGGGAGTGATGCCCAGGTCGTCCTCATCGAACTCGATACCCTTGCCGCTTCCGTTGGTGGCATCGCCGCCGATACGGTAGATCTTGCCGCGCTCGAAGGCCGTTACGCCGTCGTAGCCCGTCACGGTCAGGTAGTAGGTGGTGCCAGTGAGGTCTACTTCGGTAGCGCCGTCCATATACTTCACGCCTTCCAGAGCAATGATAAAGCGGGGCAGACTGCCTGCGGCCACGTTATGAGCCCATACCTTACCTGCGGCAGGGACGGCTGCGAGCGAAGCTGCAGCCCATGTACCAGCATCGCCTTGTGCACCGGTAAATACGGTGCTCTGTTTCTGCTCGTATTTGGTGCCCGAGAAGCTGGCCCCGTAGGTGAACGAAGGATAGTAATCGTCGAGATAGACGCCAGACACGGTGAACTCGGTGATGTTTCCGCTACCGGTTACTTTACCCAGCTCGATGCGCGAGATCACCGGCTTGATCGAAACGGTGGTCGTGTAAATATCCTTGCCTTCGTTAGCACCCGTGCCTGCTTCCTTGAAGCTGATCGAGGCGGGAGCGCCGTCAGAGTTGGACAAAGCGGCGTGCGCGTAATCGGTCTGCGTACTCAGGGCCGAAACGGCAGCTTTGATCGCATTGAGCGACGTGAGGGCAGTAATCGTGGCGGCGTCAGCGGCGGGGATGTTGCCCAGGATGAAGACGCGAGAATCGTTGGCTACCTGCTGTGCGAGCAGTTGGCCGTCAGTGGTGCGTGCCTCTGTCGGGTCCAGCGCCTCGTTGTAGGTAACGTCTCCCAGCGGGTTGAGGATGAAGATGTGCCCGTTGTCGAGCTGGATGGTACCGTCTGCAGTCAGACCGGGATCCTGCACGGCCCTGGAAGAGACCACACCCGAAAGCTTGATCGAAAGCTGTCCGATTTTGGCGTCGTTGTTCACATCGTTGCCCCCGTCTTTTGCGCAGGAAGCGAAGATTATGGCTGCCGCGGCAGCGCTCATCAGAAGTACTTTTTTCATGGTTGTAAGAAATTGAGTTAAAAAATGTGTTTTGTTTGTTTTGGTTATTACTTTAATTATTTGTTGTTACATTGAGTTTTTCTATTTCGGCGAGGTTCTTCACGGCCTCGGCGTTACCGGCCTCGGCGGCTTTTTTGAAACTTTCGGCGGCCTCATCATAATCGCCGCGCATGGCAGCCAACAGTCCGGCATTGTTCTCGAAGGCGGCGTCGCGGTTGACCACCCGTCCCATGTATTGCTGTGCGGCGTTCTCATCGCGGATTGAAAGCGCTCCGGCTGCGGCGTTCAGGTTAGCGATGTCGCTACCCGGATAGGTGCGGGCAGCCACGTCGAACACACGGTTGAACTCCTCACTTCCCGGCTCATAGCTGGTGGCGATGAGGAACATTTCGTTCAAGCTCAGCAGCGACGGATTGGTTTCGAGCGTCCGCTTGCCTTCCTCGACGGTAAATGGGAGCACCGAGTATTTGATGTCGTAGTCGCTGCGGCGAAGTTGCGGGAACATATTGGCGAGTATCCAGCGGTAGGGATTACCCCCCTGCATGTCCATCAGTTTCTTTTCACGGCTGTCGAAGTTGTCCGGGCCGCCGACGATGGTGAGCGCCTGCTCTTTCCACGGCTGGTCCGAGGCTTCTATCATGTCGGTGAGGGTATTCCAGTCCTCTCCCTTGCCCGCGACGCGGAAGAGTTTTTCAGAGACCCCGTAGTTGTTTTTCAGATACTCTTTGAGCGCGGCGGCACGCTTGCCCGAAAGGGCCAGGTTGCCGGCGTAGGTGCCTTCGGGTGACGCGTATCCGTCGATCACGATCTGGGTGATCGTGGTGTTGGGATCGTCCTTGAGGTTTTGGATCATCGTGCCGATCTTCTCAAGTTCCGTGCGGTTGTTGCCGAAGGCGGGGTTGACGGCCGACTGTCCCTTGCCGAAGTCGAGGTACGCCTTGCCGCTTTCGGAGCGCATCTTCACAGGCTCGGGGCTGGGAATCTTGAAGCTTGCGTCGAAGTTCATCCGCACCTCGGTAACGGGCGGAGCCACGGGCGGATTGAGGTCCTGCATCCGGTCGGTAAACTTGTCGTAGGAAATGGAAACCAACGGGCCGTTGCACTCGCACTGCTCCTCGCGTACGGAGAAATCGGCATCTTTCATCCACGGCTCGTAGGGTACGGCCGCGGAGTAAGCAAAGGTTTGCGGGCCTTTCTTATTCCCGGCATTGATCTCCTGAGACACACCCGCCGGGGCGCGTTTGAGGGCCACCAGGCGGCGATAGGCACGGTGGCGGGCCTTTCCGTCGATTATCACGGCGGGAAGTTCCATCGTCGTACCGCCTTTCTGGATGGCGGGTGTGATGAGGACGAAGGCATTTTTACGGACTTCGGCTTTGTTAAGCCCGATCTGAAGATCGACGTATACCGAGTCGCCCATGTGCGCGAACTGTTTTTGGGTCACGCTGATCCGCTGCGCCGAGGCGGACGCGGATACGGCAAGGACTGCTGTAAGGGCTATGTATCGTAAATTATTCATGTGTTTAATTTTTCTATTTTATTTACGGCCTAAAAGGACAGGCCGTTTATTCCTCCTCGCTCGGCAAAGCCTAAGCGATGTTGATTGCATCTTCCTACTTCGTACCTCGGCAATTCAAGCGAGCTTGATTGCTCTCGGTTTGTCGGCGGTTGTCTTTGCTCTTGCTCCTGCGTCATTTAATCATGAAAATCAGGGTGACACCGGCTTTCGTCGGGCCGAAGTAGTTCTTTGTTTTGTTGGTAATCTTCTTGCCGCACGTTTCGCACGGATAGACGTCGTACTTCATGTAGGCGTAGCCCACACCTATGGTGGCTTCGAGCGACCAGCGGTTGCCGAGTATCCAGTGGTATCCGTAAGATACCCCTGCGCCAGCCAGCCATCCCTCGAACTGGTGGGTGTTCATGTAGCTTGAGAAAGGAGGGCTTTGCCATCCGCCCACGTTATAGTCGGCCCAGTGCGCATGGAGTCCGAAGAAGTGCCCGCGGAAAGCCTCGCAGGTCCACAGGCGGAACTCGGGCTGCACGAGGATGTAGCGGAAGCGCCGGGTGTCGTGGAAGTCCCACGAGCGGTAGCTGCCCGAAATGTCCAGCGTGGTTTTGGAGCTGGTGCGGAACTCCACTCCCAGGGCTATACTCGCCGTGGCGTCGAGCAGCAGATTGGTCTTCAAAGCCCAATGGGGCGTCTCGCGCAGATTTGAAACGGTGGAATAGTTGCCTTTAGGGGCCGGTACGGGTTCCTCGACCGGAGTGACTGCCACGCTCTGCGTCACTGTGGGGATGCTTATTCCCTGAACCTTGTCGGGTACAGGCTCCACGGTCACAGGGATGGGCTTCGAAGCCGTGGTCCGGTTGACAGGCTCGGCTTTCAGGAAGATGTGATTGCCCGAAAGGTTGAAAACCTGGCCTGTATCCGCGAGCAGCAGCGTAAGGATGTCTTTGGTCGTACCCTCGCTCTTTGCGACCGTTACTGGACGATTGACATCGAACTCGCTGCCCGAGTAGGCGATGATGTAGCCTGTTTGTTTTTCAATCTGGGCGAAAGCCTCGCTCAGGGTAAGAGTCCGGGCCGGCAGGCTTACCGGCTTGTCCTGCGCCATCAGGTTTGCAGAGAGGAGCAAACCGGCGACAGCCAGTACAGTCCGTTTCAATATGCCCGTCTGCATAGGTTTAATTAACTTCATTGTTATTGTTTTGTCGGTTTGTTAAAATTTTGTTCTAATTCTTGCTGACACGCTCGACATTTACCCCGACCGTGTTGCCGTATGCTGTACACTTCATGCCCGGGACCAGTTCTTCGAGCAGCCGGAGCGCTGTGTCGAGGTCTTCGGTACCGTCGATGCGGAATGTGTAAACTTTAGCGGGGTCGATTCTGCCTGTAACCTCAAACTGTACCCCCAGGTACCACTCCATCACATGAAGCATCTTGTCAAGGGTTGCGTCCTTGAAAGAGAGTCGCTCGGCCACCCACTCGGGCAAGTTCCCGGCGATCGGCTCGATACGATTCCTGCCCGTGGAATTTTCGTAGACGAGCCGCTGGCCAGGGGTTAGCGTGAGGGTCGTGCCGTCCGATACTTCTGCGCGCACCTGACCCCGATAGAGAGAGATGACGGTCTGCTCGGCTGTGGGGTCGTTTTGAACGTCGAACGAGGTACCCAGCACATGGACCTTGATGTGCTCCGTTTCGACGATGAACTGGCGCGTTGAGTCTTTTGCCACATCGAAGTAAGCCTGCCCGGAAAGCTTCACATGGCGGGTATCGGCCATGTTGAATTCCCCGGCCCAGGCAATATCGCTGCCGGGCCTTACAAGGATGTTCGAGCCGTCGGGCAGCAACGTTCTGTGTTGCGCTCCCAACGTATCGGGTACGGCCATCGTTACGAAGGCCGCCAGCGGTGCGGGATCGGACACACCATGCCTGATGTGTAGCAACCCAAAAGTTGCCCCTACTAACAACATGGCCGGAATCAATACCGCGGCATAGCGCAAAAAAGGGATGGAACGGTGGAAAGGAGTCCGGCGTTTAATGACTTTCGTGTTTCCTGAATCATGTGTTTGCTTGGCCGCTAATCTCATTTTCAGGTCTTCGTACATTTCGTCTGTCCATGCGCCAGGGTTGACGTCTTCAATAACCCTCTGATCGAATAACTTCCACAGGGCGTCGATCTTTTCGGCCTCATTCTTTTCCGAGACAAGCCAATATCTAACCGCCTTGCTAACCTTATCCGAGTGCTGCACATCGAAATATTCCGATAGAATCTTGTCTATCTTATTTTTTTGCTTATTCGTCATTCAGTTTGTCCTTTGATCGGCACTTGTTTCTTCGCCTCTCTATTAATAGTTCCCCGTGAGGGTCTGATTTTTAGTGTCGATCTTTGTCTTTTTTTAATATTATTTTCATGTCGCTGAGATGCAGTGTGTTGTAAATGTGTTTTTTTGCTTCCCGGCGCTTTTTTATGACTCGACTCGGTGGCCGTTTCGGGCAAGCCAATACTGAACCGACCTTACTTCTTCCGGTGTCGTTTCGGCATCCGGCTTGAACAGTTAGCCCAACAGGCCGTAAGCAAGTTATTCCATAGTTCGTCCTTTCATTGTTCCACTAAACAAGTTGCCTGGCCAGGCTTTTCGTTGAGGTAAGTCAGTTCATCCTCTTTACTTATAGTCCCCCGTGGATAGCTCTTTTTTAGTGTCGGACTTTCACTTTTTTACAATAAATTTGGCGCGAACGTCTGCTATGGATTGATATACAGCCCATTAATCATGTTTAATAAATTTCAGAAAAGACAAGGGATTCCCGTGTAATCCTGGCGGCATTTTTAAAATGCGCGACCAGAAATCACTGTAAAAGTTCTATGTTCCGGGGATATTAAGGGCTAAATCATCAGGAAGAAGGCGATCAACCGGAAGATTTTCTCCAGGTCCTTTCTCGCCTCTTTCAGATGCACCGACACAGTTGCGTCCGAGAGGCCGAGTTCCTTGGCGATCTCCCTGTTGGACTTGCCCTCCATGCGCTGCATTTCGAAAACCTTCCTTCGTTGGGCCGGCATACTGTCGATGGTCATTTCGACCATCAGGGATAACTCATCGCCGATCACCACCTCGTCATGGGCGTATTCCATACCGGACTCGTGATGGGGTGAGGATGTGTATTTCTCTCCTCGCTTACACTTGCGGATATGATTGAAAGCCCTATGCTGGGAGTATGTGTAAAGGATGCCCTTGATGCCGCGGGTGAAGTCGAGCGTGCCGCGCTTCTCCCAGATATACATGAATGTGTCCTGTACGATATTGCGCGCCTCTTCTTCGTCGTGGAGTACGGTGCTCAAAAAATCGAACAGCGGCCTAACGTATTTTTTGTAGATTTTTTCATACGCGGCTTCATCACCACCTTTTAACTTTTCCAGCAAGTCGTGAGCAACCTCGGTCGTCTGGCCGTATCTTTTTTTTGCGGTACTTATTTGTTTGCTTGAAATCTGAGGATTTTCCTCCGTTTTGTATGTTTTCTCCATATTCAACTTGCAATTAGAACGCACTTTAGCGTCCGTTTATTACAAAATGTCATTTTGTCGTATTCGTGACCATGGTGGAAAAATATATGAAAATATCAGCCAGAGTCAGCTTATACCAGACTTGCAGCATCCGAAACGATAGTATAAAACGAGCCTCGGAATGTTGCTTTTTTCGGGGATGTTCGCCTATCCCCATCCGGAACGGACAAAAGAAAAAGCGTGGTGAACATCCAACCTCAACGGGCAGCCTGGCCAGCAACCCCCCAATGGTACAGACGAAACACCACGCCATACCGGTTAAAGTACGGAGTGACATCATAATGTCTGCCGATTACCATTGGAAATTATTAGCGGCCAAGCTTTTGTTGCGGTTATCGGTCGAATATGTCAGCCCGGATATTACTATGCGGGCATTGCAAAGTTAGATAAATATTCAATTTTATTACTAAAATTGCCCTTTGTTTAACTCGTTCGCAAATTGACCGATACAATCAACGGCAAACGAAGCGGGTTACAATATCGTCTCTGATGCGGATGCGGGAGTAGACGCGGCGATGTCCCATAGCAATGTAGTTTAGGTTGTCGGGTAATTCAGGCTATATATATCGGGAAGCAGTAAAGCGTCGTACAGGAGCCGCAAAATGAAAAAAGCGCGAACCTCAACGTCCTTCCGCTTACCCGCTAAAGTATAGAGGATAGGACAAATCGGTACCACGCTATACTGTAAGGTATAGGGTACGTGCTTTATCCGGCACATCCTCTCTGTGTAAATTTTAGTGGGATTTACAGCGGTTATCGGTTATGCTTGAAACACGGGGGCGTTAAATCCTGCACAAAAATAGTCTTTGTGTCTTAAATATCAAAATATTAGCAGATTGCGGACTTTTTGATATTTTTCGGTATTCACCGCCCTTCGGTCACAGCCAGATAGGATTCATATTTTAGAAGAACATTCTGACCCACCGAATAACCCACAGGTTAACTGCTTGAGAATGCTTTTTACTGCTTCGCCCTAAAAACAAAAATCGCTGTAAGCGTGCTACTTACAGCGATCTGCTTGTTTCTTCTGTGGCTTTTGGTGGAGATGGAGGGAGTCGAACCCTCGTCCAAACAAGGACTCCGAATGGTTTCTACACGCTTAGTTGCCGTTTGATCCTTCTGCCAGCGGCTGGCAGGCAACAACCTACCACTGACCCCAGTCCCTAAATTTTCACCACGAAGCCGGAACCTTCCGCATGGCTATCTCTTCATTGATCGATACCCCGTGGTGCCTCAGCCACAAAGAGCGGGTGACTTCGGCGGGGTACTCGTCGGCACACCCCTCGGGCGCGCGGATTAAGATAATTCTACTCGGTAAAATTATGCAGCGAGTGCATAGCTATTATTGCCATTTGAATTTTGAGCGTTCACTTTTACGAGCGCCCACACAACGCTCGGCGTGCTTACAATCAGACTCTGCCTGCTGTCAAAACCGGTCATCCCCAATGGTAAGTTGCTGCAAATATACAAAAAAATCCTTCATAAATAAAACGGATCTGCATTGCGATTATTGTTAAAAATGAACGGGTAGGTTCTTGTCAAACTTTTCCATAACATTGTAAAGCCTGTCGCCGAGAATCTCTTTTTGCTGTTCTTTCGAGGCGGCTTCGAGTTCCTGATACCTGGTGGTGTGTCCGGAATAGGCGAAATCGTGGTTACGCGTGTTTATCTGTATGAAGGATAACACGAACCCTGCGGCAAATACTCCGGCGATTATTTTATTGAGATTGGATCGTAAAAACCGCTCTATGAATAGGAAGGCTGTGTTCACTGCGAAAACTCCGCAGGTGATGAGGAATATATCGTAGTTGTTCCACCACCATATCTGTCCCGTTCCGCCGATGTACGCTTTGAACGGCCAGAAAAGCCTTATCCCTTCCCATGTCGATGCCGGGGTGGGGATGTCTCCGAGCAGATGCATCATATATCCGGCGATGAATCCGATCAGCAGCAATTTCTGCGCGCCGCCGCTTTTGATAAAGTCTTTGAAATTCAGTTTCCTGAATCGTGCATGCAACAGGTATCCCAGCGTCCAGATGACGGCGGCAATCATAAGCGCGGCGAACAGGGAGTGGAAAAATCCGTGATGCGAGTACCAGAATTTTCCGGAATAAATCATGTCGCCCGGATGCGACAAGTGGAAGAACCGGCCGATGGTCACATCGAATTTTGACCACAGGCTAAGGGCGTCGATGTCCGGAAACGCCCCTCCGAAGCCGGAAATGGCTATGATTCCCAACTGTTTTGGAGTGCTTTTCTTCGAGACCCCGGCAACTACCGTTCCAGCGGCCAGGCCCGATATGGTATGTGTCAGAATGTCCATAATGATGATAAGATATGAATGCAAATATAGCTGTTCATCCCGAACAGCCATGTTTTTGAAAAAATGTTAATAATATTTTTTAATAATGCGCCGGGGGATGCACTGTCATTAAGGCATTTTTCATATCTTTGTAGTGATTCCAGCTAATAAAATCACACAATGAGCGATAAGATCAAACACGAATGCGGCATCGTACAGATACGGTTGCTGAGGCCTCTCGCGTACTATAAGGAAAAATACGGCGACGGCTACGGGCTGGGAAAACTCTACCTGATGATGGAGAAACAGCACAACCGCGGCCAGGAAGGAGCAGGGCTGGCGGCTGTGAAGATCGATTCTCCGGTGGCCAGCGAATACATTCATCGCGAAAGGGCGCTGGGCAGCGGTGCGATAACCGAAGTGTTCGAAAAGGTCAACAGGGCGGTGGCGCGCGCCCGCACAGAAAAAGGGTGCGGCGAAACAATCCCGTTCGAAGGAGAACTCTACCTGGGCCATTTGCGGTACAGTACGACCGGTTGCTCCGGTCTTTCCTATGTCCATCCGTTCCTGCGCCGCAGCAACTGGAAATGCCGCAACCTGTGCCTCGCGGGGAACTTCAACCTGACGAACGTGTCCAAAGTGCTGGAACACATAGTGGCTGAGGGGCAGCATCCGCGCCACAACGCCGATACTTTCATTATACTCGAACAATTGGGCTGCCTTCTGGACAAGCAGTGCGAGGTGCTCTATGACAGGTTCATAAAGGAGGGCTACCGCAATGGCGAACTCAACGACAAGGTAGAGGAGCTGATAGACCTCGAAAGCATCCTTCGGGAGGCTTCGGCGTTGTGGGACGGCGGCTACATTATAACGGGCACCACCGGCAGCGGTGACAGTTTCACGATCCGCGACCCGTGGGGCATTCGTTCGGCGCACTATTATATAGATGACGAAATTGTCGTTGTGGCATCGGAAAGGGCGGTCATACAAACAGCTATGAATCTATCCTCCGACAGGGTGAAAGAACTTCTACCGGGAGAGGCCCTCGTCCTGCGCAAGAACGGCGAAGTGAAGCTGGCGCAGATAAACGATCCCATAAATCCTCGGCCGTGTTCGTTCGAGAGGATCTATTTCTCGCGCGGCAGCGACGCCGACATCTACAGCGAGCGGAAAGCCCTGGGGCGGCT
Source organism: Rikenellaceae bacterium (assembly GCA_031548515.1). GTDB lineage: Bacteria > Bacteroidota > Bacteroidia > Bacteroidales > Rikenellaceae > UBA940. Next base: position 60,905 of record JAVBRB010000015.1, read on the forward strand.
TCTCGTACCGCAGATACTCGAAGAAGTGGATTACGATATCGATCACTCGGTTTTCTCGTTCATTCCCAACACTGCCGAGGTTGCATGGTACGGCATGATGGAGGGCTTGGAGAGTTACCTCGACGGCATTAAAATAGAACGGCTGACCGAACTCGGGTGCGCCATCACCCCGGAACAGATACGGGAGATAGTGAGCCACAAGGTGCGTACCGAGAAATTGGCTATAAAGGACATAAAACTGCGAACGTTCATTGCCGAGGGCGACCGCCGCAACGAACTCGCCACTCACGTTTACGACATTACCTACAATACTATAGAGCCGTACCGCGACTATGCGGTTGTGATCGACGACAGCATAGTGCGCGGAACGACGCTCCGCCAGAGTATCGTGAAGATACTGAGTCGTCTGAAACCGAAGAAGATAGTTATAGTATCGTCTTCGCCCCAGGTCCGTTATCCCGACTGCTACGGCATCGACATGTCGCGCATGGAGGAGTTCATTGCTTTCCACGCTGCCATTTCTCTGATCAAAGATGCCGGCCGCGAAAGGCTGATCGACGAGGTCTATGCCAAATGCAAGGCTTCGGTGGGTCAGCCCGACAATGAGATACAGAACCATGTCAAGGAGATATACGACGGATTCGCTTACGACCAGATCACCGAACGCATTGCCGAAATGGTCACGCCTGAAGAGTGCGGTTGCAAGGTCGGCGTCGTTTACCAGACGGTCGAAAAACTCAGCGAGGCCTGTCCGAAGAACAACGGAGACTGGTATTTTTCGGGTAATTATCCTACGCCAGGCGGCATGCGCGTAGTGAACCGTTCGTTTGTCAACTGGTACGAAAAGTTCTGGTTGGGTTAGAACTTCCGGTATGAATTTTGCCGGCTTTGAAAAAGCCGGTACACACAAAGCAATAGACAGGATGCAGGATAATTATCAGTTGCCGAAAGAGGGCGGATTGATCCCCGGGGCCGAACCCGAAGATATAATCTGTCGCTATGAGAAGATCCGGACGCGGGTCTTCAAAACTGAAACCGAAGGCGCCGAATACATTGCCGAAGCAATTGTCTCGGATATACGGCGCAAACAGGCCGGGGGCAAACCTTTCGTTCTGGTCGTTACTTCGGGCAAGTCCCCACTGGGGGTTTACCGCAGGCTGATCGAGAAACGCCGCAAAGGAGAGGTCAGTTTCGACAATGTGGTGATATTCAGCCTTGACGAGGTGTATCCTATAAAAAGCGAGCACCAGTTGAGCCAGAGTTACAAACTGCGCGACGAATTCATCGGCCACATCGATATCAGGCCTGAAAATGTCTATATGATAGACGCGTCCATCCCCATCGAGTCCGTCCACGAATATTGCCGCCGATACGAGGCGAAGATCGCCGAATTCGGCGGGATCGATATGGCTGTGCTCGGAGTGGGGCCGAAAGGGCAGGCAGGATACAACGAAGCCGGAACTTTCTATAATACCCGTACCCGCCTGGTGGCGATGAGCAACACGTCCCGCAAAAAAATAGCAGATCAGTTCTTCGGTTCCGAGAACGCTCCGACAAAGGCTATTACCATGGGCATCGGCACGATACTCGGGGCGCGCAGGATACTTATGCCGGCATGGGGCGAGGAAAAGGCATGGATCGTAAACAGGATCGTCGAGGGCGAGATCACACAGGAACTGCCTGCAAGTTATCTGCAGGGTCATCCCGATATTGAAATAGTCGCTGACGGGAATGCCGCCGAAGAACTTACACGCTTCAAGACTCCGTGGCTGGTTGGCACCTGTGACTGGGCGCCGAAGTTCATACGCAAGGCTGTGATATGGCTCTCTCAGAAGGTCGACAAACCTGTGCTGAAACTTACATACAAGGATTATACGGACAACTCGCTCGGGCAGTTGCTGGATAGTGCCGGTACATTCGATTCTGTGAATATCAGGGTGTTCAATGACCTGCAGCATACGATTACCGGTTGGCCGGGAGGGAAACCGAACGCCGATGACAGCACCCGTCCCGAGCGTTCCACGCCGTTCCCGAAAAGGGTAGTGATATTCTCCCCGCACCCCGACGACGACGTGATCTCGATGGGCGGTACTTTCTGCCGTCTGGTTGAACAGGGGCACGACGTCCATGTGGCCTACCAAACTTCCGGCAATTTTGCCGTGTATGACGACATGGTGCTCATGACGCTCGACACCGCCCGCGAATGCGGTTTCCCGAACCGTTACGACGAAGTGAAGGCTCTCATACGTTCAAAAAAGAACGGCGAGCCGGAGCCGGTAGACCTGCGCGCACTTAAATCCGGCATCCGCAGGGGAGAGGCAAAAGCCGCCTGCCGCGAGTTCGGACTCGACGACCAGACGCATTGCCATTTCCTCAACCTGCCGTTTTATGAAACAGGCGGACTCAAGAAAGGCCAACTTTCGAAAGCGGATATCGACATGACAGTCGACCTGCTGCGCAGGATAAAGCCACACCAGATATATGCCGCAGGCGACCTTTCAGACCCGCACGGAACGCACCGCGTCTGTATCGAAGCGGTCCTTGGTGCGTTGAAAGCGTGCGGGAATGATGCATGGATCAGCGAGTGCAACCTGTGGCTCTACCGTGGCGCGTGGCAGGAATGGGACCTGGACATGGTCGATATGGCCGTGCCGCTCAGTCCGGACGAAGTCATCAAAAAACGCCATGCCATCTACCGTCACATTTCGCAGAAAGACATAGTGCCGTTTCCCGGTGAGGATGCGCGCGAATTCTGGCAGAGGGCCGAAGACCGGACCCAGCATACTGCTAGTGTTTACGACGAATTGGGGATGGCCGAGTACCAGGCGATCGAAGTATTTGTGAAACTCAAACCGAAACAGTTCATATGAGACTGATAATTAAGGACACGCCGAAACAGGTGGCTGAATGGGCTGCTGGCCTCATTGCCGCACGTATCAATGCCCACAAAGGTCCGCGGCCTTTCGTGCTCGGATTGCCGACTGGTTCCACTCCACTCGGGACATACGGAGAGCTTGTCGGGATGAACAGGGCGGGCAAAGTCTCCTTTGCCAATGTGCTGACTTTCAATATGGACGAATATGTAGGCCTGCCGAAGGACCATCCTGAAAGTTACCATTCGTTCATGTGGACCAATTTCTTCAGCCACATCGATATCAAGCCCGAAAACGTGAATATACTCGATGGAATGGCTGCCGACCTTGCTAAGGAGTGCGCTGACTACGAGGCCCGCATCGAAGAGGCGGGCGGCTTCGATTTCTTTATGGGCGGAGTCGGCAACGACGGCCATATCGCGTTCAACGAGCCGTTCTCGTCGATGAATTCGCGTACCCGTGAGATTGCGTTGACACAGGATACCATAATCGTCAACTCGCGCTTTTTCGGAGGCGACGTGACGCTGGTTCCACGGACCGCACTGACAGTAGGTGTCGCGACTTTCCTTTCTAGCCGCGAGGTAATGATACTTGCCACCGGTTATCAGAAGGCGCGCGCCGTGAAGGAGGGCGTCGAGGGCGCTTACAGTCATTCCTGGACGATTACCGGATTGCAGACTCATCCAAACGGTATCCTGGTGGTGGATGATCCTGCGGCGACAGAACTTAAAGTTTCGACCTACCGCTATTTTAAAGAGATGGATAAATAGTAAAAGGAGAAGCCGGTTTTTGGAACCAGAAGTGGTAAAAAAAATCAACACATACATAATCAACACAAAACCCTTGCAATAAGCGAGGGTTTTGTGTTGTCATTTCGAGCGAGAAGCATCGCTTCGACGAGAAATCTACCGCTTACCAAACAAAATATAAGGTAGATCCCTCGTCCTGCTTCCTTCCTCGCAGTTCTCTCGGGATGACAACACAGAATGCAATGCCACCACCACACTCAGAGTTTGTCTAAAAATTTGTGTTATAAAAGTTTAATCATCAGAGCAATAAAGGCGAGGTAAATCATATTTTCAGATGATTCTATCGACCGTTCGTAATCCTTTGCCAGTCGCCTGAAGTCGCCCATCCATGCAAATGAACGCTCTACAACCCAGCGCTTTGGCAATGGTTTGAAGACTGTCGACTTATCGGATCGCAGGGTAATTTCCATCTCCATTCCCAGTTCTTTGACTGCTTTATCCTCCAACTCGCCCCGATAGCCACCGTCGGCGTAAATCTTCTTGATCCGTCCGTATTTATGCCTGACCGATCGCAGCACATCCCACCCCGCCTTACTGTCGTGCTCGTTGGCCGCATGAACCTTGACGGCCAACAAGAATCCATGCGTGTCGGTAACGATGTGCCGCTTGCGACCTTTCACCCGTTTACCGCCGTCGAAACCGCGAGCTTCGCCACCAACTTTCGTTGTCTTAACACTTTGTGAGTCAATCAGACCCACACTGGGTTGCGGATGCCTGCCTCTATTTTGGCGAATGCGTTTATGAAGCACTTCGTGTATCATTTCCAGCGTTCCGTCACGGCTCCATTTGTGGAAGTAGTAGTGAACCAACTTCCAATTCGGAAAGTCGCCAGGGAGCATACGCCATTGGCAACCTGTCTTTAACAGGTAAAAAATGGCGTCAAAAATCTCTTTCAATGAACATTTACGCTTGCGTTTATCGCCGATTATACCTAAAATTGTACGATACTGGCTTTCGGTGAGGTTACTTGGATAATTTGTCACGAATCTTTAATGTCTTGAGAAACATAAAAATACGTAATAATCGCC
>JAVBRB010000008.1:0-131369 GCA_031548515.1 Rikenellaceae bacterium
ATCAACTCGAAGGCCGACGTGGACGATATCGACCACCTGTCGAACCGCCGCGTGAGGACCGTGGGCGAACAGCTCGCAAACCAGTTCTCGGTGGGCTTCGTGAGAATGGCCCGCACCATCCGCGAAAGGATGAACGTGCGCGACAACGAAGTGTTCACGCCCGTTGACCTGATCAACGCCAAGACCCTGTCGAGCGTTATCAACTCGTTCTTCGGTACCAACCAGCTGTCGCAGTTCATGGACCAGACCAACCCTGTCGCCGAACTGACGCACAAACGCCGCCTGTCGGCTCTCGGACCGGGCGGGTTGTCCCGCGAAAGGGCCGGCTTCGAGGTCCGTGACGTTCACTACACGCACTACGGACGCCTCTGCCCCATTGAAACCCCCGAAGGACCGAACATAGGCCTTATCTCGTCGCTTTGCGTTTTCGCAAAAATCAGCGACATGGGATTCATCGAAACCCCATACCGCAAAGTTAACGACGGTATCGTGGACCTCTCGGAAAATGGTATCAAATATATGAGCGCCGAGGACGAAGAGTTCCTGGTGATCGCGCAGGCATCGTCACCGGTCAACGAAAAGGGCGAATTCCTGATCCCCGACCGCATCAAGTCGCGTCTGGAAGCCGACTTCCCGACCGTGACCTCGACCGAAGTGGACATGATGGACGTCGCGCCGAACCAGATCGCTTCGATCGCGGCAAGCCTCATACCGTTCCTCGAGCACGACGACGCCAACCGCGCCCTCATGGGATCGAACATGATGCGCCAGGCTGTCCCCCTCATCACGTGCGAAGCGCCGATTGTGGGTACGGGCCTGGAAAAGGACATCATAGGCGACAGCCGTATCCAGTTCGTCGCGGAAGGTGACGGTGAAGTTGTGTTCTCGGACGCATCGCGGATACAGATACGCTACGACCGCACTGATGACGAAAAACTGGTTTCATTCGACGGCGACATTACCACATATGACCTTCCGCGCTACCGCAAGACCAACCAGAGCACATCAATCACTCTGAAACCGATTGTCAGTATCGGCGAAAGGGTGAAGAAAGGCCAGATACTGACGGACGGCTACTCTACGGACAAAGGCGAACTGGCCATAGGACGCAACCTGAAAGTGGCGTTCATGCCCTGGAAGGGTTACAACTTCGAGGATGCCATCGTGATCTCGGAACGTATACAGAGGGAAGACATCTTCACCTCGGTCCACGTAGACGAGTACATCATGGAAGTCCGCGACACCAAACGCGGAGTCGAAGAACTCACGAGCGACATTCCCAATGTCAGCGAGGACGCAACCAGGGACCTCGACGAGAACGGTATCATCCGTATCGGTGCGAACGTCCAGCCTGGCGACATCCTGATAGGCAAGATCACCCCGAAAGGCGAAAGCGATCCTTCTCCGGAAGAAAAACTGCTCCGCGCCATCTTCGGCGACAAAGCCGGCGATGTGAAAGACGCATCGCTCAAAGCACAGCCTTCACTCTTCGGTACCGTTATCGACACCAGGTTGTTCAGCCGCGCCGGTAAGGAAACAAAAAAGAACAAAGGCGCTGAAAAGAACCAACTCGAGAATGTTTCGGTACAGGGCGACGCCAAAAAGGCCGAACTCAAGAAGATACTTGTAGGTAAACTCTGGACCTTGCTCAATGGCAAAACAACGCAGGGAATCAAGGACTACTTCGGCGTACAACTCTATGCAAAGGGCGCCAAGTTTACCCAGAAGATGCTCGAAGAGATCGACTACCAGAATCTATCTGCCGATAAATGGGTGGGAGACAAGCATACCGACGACCTGGTGGAAAAGGCGATCAACAACTTCATCATCAAGTGGAAGGAAGCCGACGCGCAGGTCAAGCGCGAGCAGTACAACCTCACCAACGGCGACGAACTCCCGACCGGCATCATACAGCTTGCCAAGGTTTACATCGCCAAGAAGCGCAAACTGAAAGTGGGCGACAAGATGGCCGGACGCCACGGTAACAAGGGTATCGTCGCAAGGGTCGTAAGGGACGAAGATATGCCGTTCCTGGAAGACGGTTCGATCGTCGACATCGTGCTGAACCCATTGGGCGTACCTTCGCGTATGAACCTTGGCCAGATCTACGAAACCGTTCTCGGATGGGCCGGAAAGGAACTCGGCATGAAGTTCGCAACCCCGATCTTCGACGGCGCGAGCCTCGAGGATATCGGCGAGTACACGGACAAAGCCGGCGTTCCGCGTGCGGGCCTTTCGTATCTGTACGACGGCGGTACGGGAGAACGCTTCGACCAGCCGGCTACGGTGGGTGTGATCTACATGCTGAAGCTGGGCCACATGATCGACGACAAGATGCACGCGCGTTCGATAGGTCCATACTCACTGATCACCCAGCAGCCGTTGGGCGGTAAGGCGCAGTTCGGGGGCCAGAGGTTCGGGGAAATGGAAGTGTGGGCGCTCGAGGCGTTCGGCGCGTCGCACATCCTGCAGGAGATCCTCACCATCAAGTCTGACGACGTTATGGGCCGCGCGAAGGCTTACGAAGCCATCGTGAAAGGCGACAATCTGCCGAAACCGGGTATCCCCGAGTCGCTCAACGTGCTTCTGCACGAGCTTCGCGGACTCGCTTTAAGTGTGAAATTAGAGTAGGTCCACCCCGGTTAAATTTTCGATAATTATAGAGAAAGGACAAATATGGCAATCAAAAGAGATAACAAAGCCAACACCCAGTTCAGCCAGATATCGATAGGACTCGCCTCACCGGAGGAGATCCTTGAGAATTCGAGCGGCGAAGTGCTAAAACCCGAAACGATAAACTACCGCACATACAAACCCGAACGCGACGGTTTGTTCTGCGAGAGGATTTTCGGGCCTGTGAAAGACTTCGAATGCCACTGCGGTAAGTACAAACGTATCCGCTACAAGGGTATCGTTTGCGACCGCTGCGGCGTGGAAGTCACCGAAAAGAAAGTCCGCCGCGAACGCATGGGGCATATTTCGCTCATCGTTCCGGTGGTGCATATATGGTACTTCCGCTCACTCCCCTCAAAGATCGGCTACCTGTTGGGAATTCCCACCAAAAAGCTCGAAAGCATCGTTTACTACGAGCGATATGTTGTAGTGAATCCGGGCGTAGCGCAGGAACAGGGGGTTCAGAGACTCGACCTGCTGGCCGAAAAAGAGTACCTGGACATCGTAGCCGCATTGCCGAAAGGCAACGCCCAACTGGAGGATGACGATCCCAACAAGTTCGTCGCCATGATGGGAGCGGAAGCCATTTACACGCTTCTGGAAAAGGTCGATCTGGACGGACTCTCATATTCGCTGCGCCACAAGGCAAGCACTGAAACGTCGCAGCAGCGTAAGACCGAAGCCCTGAAAACGCTCAATGTAATCGAGTCGTTCCGCATGTCGAAAGGGGTGAACAAACCCGAGTGGATGGTGCTGAAGGTGATCCCGGTGATCCCTCCCGAACTCCGTCCGCTGGTGCCCCTAGACGGGGGACGTTTCGCAACGAGCGACCTGAACGACCTGTACCGCAGGGTCATCATCCGCAACAACCGCCTCAAAAGGCTAATAGAGATAAAGGCCCCGGAAGTGATACTGCGCAATGAAAAGCGCATGTTGCAGGAGGCCGTCGACTCGCTTTTCGACAACAGCCGCAAGTCGAATGCCGTTAAGACTGAGAGCAACCGTCCGCTCAAATCACTGAGTGACAGCCTAAAGGGCAAACAGGGACGTTTCCGCCAGAACCTTCTGGGTAAGCGTGTCGACTACTCGGCCCGTTCGGTAATCGTAGTCGGCCCAGAGCTGAAGATGCATGAGATGGGTATTCCGAAGGACATGGCTGCTGAACTCTACAAGCCGTTCATCATCCGCAAACTCATCGAGCGCGGGATCGTGAAGACGGTCAAGAGCGCAAAGAAGATCATAGACCGCAAGGATGCCGTCATCTGGGATATCCTCGAAAACGTCATCAAGGGACACCCTGTTCTGCTGAACCGTGCCCCGACGCTTCACAGGCTCGGTATCCAGGCATTCCAGCCGAAACTCATAGAAGGCAAGGCTATCCAGCTGCACCCGCTGTCGTGTACGGCATTCAACGCCGACTTCGACGGCGACCAGATGGCAGTCCATCTTCCGTTAGGCAACGAGGCGATACTTGAGGCCCAAATTCTTATGCTCGGCTCGCACAACATACTCAACCCTGCGAACGGCGCACCTATCACCGTCCCTTCGCAGGACATGGTCTTGGGCCTGTACTACATCACAAAACCGCGTCCGGGAGTCAAAGGCGAAGGTTTCGTATTCTACGGCGCCGAAGAGGCCATCATCGCCTACAATGAAAAGCGGGCAGACCTGCACGCAAAGGTGAAGGTGAGGATGGAGAAGAAGGACGGGACGACGGAGTTGGTCGAAACCACCATCGGCCGTATCCTGTTCAATCAGGTGGTTCCCGAAGAAGTCGGCTACATCAACGAGCTGTTGACGAAGCGCTCCCTGCGCGACATCATCGGCGTAGTGATGAAGAAAGCCGGTGCGGACAAGGCGGCGGCTTTTCTGGACGATATCAAGGACCTGGGATACCAGATGGCATTCCGCGGCGGCCTGTCTTTCAACCTCAACGCGGTACTCATACCCAAAGAAAAGGAGACGCTTGTGGCCGAAGGTTACGAACGCGTGGACGAAGTGATGGACAGCTACAACGCCGGTCTCATCACCAACAACGAACGCTACAACCAGATCATCGACATCTGGACGAACATCAATACGAAACTGACAAAAACACTCCTGGACCACCTTACCAAGGACCAGGACGGTTTCAATCCGGTCTATATGATGCTCGACTCGGGGGCCCGCGGTTCGAAGGAACAGATCCGCCAGCTCTCGGGTATGCGCGGTCTTATGGCCAAGCCCCAGAAGAGCGGCGCCGAAGGCGGACAGGTCATTGAGAACCCGATCCTCTCGAACTTCAAGGAGGGTCTTTCGGTGCTCGAGTACTTCATTTCGACCCACGGTGCCCGTAAGGGTCTCGCCGACACGGCTCTCAAGACTGCCGACGCAGGTTACCTGACGAGACGCCTCGTGGACGTCGCACTCGACGTCATCATAAACGAAGAGGACTGCGGCACGTTGCGCGGACTGACGGCCACAGCCATCAAACGCAACGAGGACGTGGTGCAGACGCTGTACGAACGCATCCTGGGACGCACGGCCGTGCAGGATGTGGTACATCCCTCGACCGGAAAACTGATCGTAGCCTCCGGAGAAGAGATCACGGAAGACATCGCACGCGAGATCGAAGAATCGCCCATAGAAAAAGTGGATATCCGCTCGGTTCTCACCTGCGAAGCACGCAAAGGCTGCTGCGCCAAATGCTACGGACGCAACCTGGCGACCGGACGCATGGTACAGCAGGGCGAAACGGTCGGCGTTATCGCAGCGCAGTCTATCGGCGAGCCGGGAACACAGTTGACACTCCGCACATTCCACGTCGGTGGTGTCGCAGGTGGCGTTGCAGTCGAATCGAACATCGTTTCGCGCTATAGCGGACGCCTGCAGATCGACGAACTCCGCACGATCCAGGTGAAGGATGAAGGCGGCACGAACGACAATATCGTCATAAGCCGCCAGGCCGAACTGCATATCGTCGACCCGAACACGGAAATGACCGTATATTCCCACTCTCTGCCGTATGGTGCCACACTGCACATGAAAGACGGGGACATGGTGAGAAAAGGTGACCTGATCTGCGAATGGGACCCGTATAATGCCGTTATCATCTCGGAGTTCGAGGGTAAGATCGCGTTCGAAAGCATCATCGAGAACGTCACCTACCGCGACGAATTCGACGAACAGACCGGCCTACGCGAAAAGGTCATAACCGATTCCAAGGACAAGACAAAGAACCCGGTCATCAAGATCATCGACAAGAACGGTGAGGAGGTAAAGCAGTACAACCTGCCCGTGGGCGCCCACATCGTCGTGAAGGAAAACGCCAAGATCAAGGCCGGTACAGTGCTTATCAAGATACCGCGCGCAGTCGGGAAGTCGGGTGACATCACCGGGGGTCTTCCCCGCGTCACCGAGCTGTTCGAAGCGCGCAATCCGTCAAACCCGGCTGTCGTTTCCGAGATCGACGGCGAAATCACGTTCGGCAAGATCAAGCGCGGTAACCGCGAGATCGTCGTCACCTCGCGCGATGGCGACATACGCCGCTATCTCGTACCTCTTTCGCGCCAGATCCTGGTGCAGGAGAACGACTATGTGAAAGCCGGCATGCCGCTTTCCGACGGCGCCGTCACCCCGAGCGATATCCTTGCGATACAAGGTCCCACAAAGGTTCAGGAGTACATCGTGAATGAGGTGCAGGAAGTGTACCGCATGCAGGGTGTGAAGATCAATGACAAGCACTTCGAAGTGATCGTCCGCCAGATGATGAACAAGGTGAAGATCGAAGACCCGGGCGACACCCGTTTCTTCGAAGACCAGGTCATCGACAAATGGGACTTCATCGAGGAGAACGACTCGCTGTTCGACAAAGTGGTGGTGATGGATGCGGGCGACTCTCAGGAACTGCAGGCCGGTATGATCGTCACTGTCCGCAAACTGCGCGACGAGAACTCGATGCTGAAACGCAAAGACCTCAAGCCCGTGCAGACGCGCGACATCACTCCGGCGACCTCGACGCAGGTATTGCAGGGTATAACCCGTGCCGCACTTCAGACGAGCAGCTTCATGTCGGCCGCATCGTTCCAGGAAACCACCAAGGTGCTGAACGAAGCCGCCATACAGGGCAAGATCGACCCGCTCGAGAACCTCAAGGAGAACGTCATCTGCGGCCACCTTATACCTGCAGGTACTGGCCTCCGCAAATACGAAAAGATCGTTGTGGGTTCGAAAGAAGAATACGAATCGATGGTTGCCAACAGGTAACCCGTAAATATGCGAAAGAGCGGCACTCAGAACATGGAGTGCCGTTTTTTTATATATATTTGCAGGAAACACACGAATATCATTCCGTCAAATGAAAAAATCAGTTTTACTGCTATGTCTCTTTGCCGCAGCCTGCGGCCGTAGCGGGAACGAAGGCTTCTTCGTGATCGAAGGCCGGGTAAAAAGCCTCAAAGACAGTACCGTGATCACTCTGTATGAACAGAAAAAGAACTTCTGGGTAACAAAAGACACAGATACCGTCATAAACGGGAAATTTGCATTCCGTGTTCCCATTAAGGAAAACACCATGTTCTCGGTCAACGCACCTTTCGACGATCCCGGATTCTCCGCGATGGGCCGAGACATTTACGGCTCTCCAGGAGAAAAAGCCGTCATAAAAGGCGGGAATAATCTTATCTATACCTGGACGGTCAAAAGCAAAGTGCCCGAACAGACGATATCCGACCGGTATATGCTGGCATCGAAAAAAGAATACGACAAGCTGCAGCTGCTTCTGATGGAAGAAAAGAAAACCATACTGGGCGATCCGGACGGGAATGCGGGGAAGACCATAGACTCGCTGAAACGGTTGAGGGAAGATGTCAGGGTGATAATCCTCCGCAATGACATAGCCATAATGGACGAAACCCCCGTATCCAAACCGTGGATCGAGAAACTGCTATCGCTAAGTATCGCCGCACGGCAGTACGACCAACAACAGTGGATCAGGGATGAAGCCATACGGTTGTACGGAAAACTTTCGGAAGATGAGAAAAACGGTCCGCAAGGCAAAAGAATCCATATGGCTCTCTTTGTGCCACCCGATAATATACCGGCAAGCGAAATCGGCGGAGTGTAAGCTTCTCCCTTGTAAACGAAAACGGCGCCAATGCAAAGCGCCGTTTTTTATTTCACTGTCGTCATGACCTTAGAAATCGAGAAGCCTGTATGTGCGCTTCAGTTCCTGGTTGTGAATGTGTTGATAGTGCCACCATTCCTTAGCATGCGGCGTCATCCCCTCGGCCGCCATCAATCCATAGAGCAGAATGCGGTTATCGTATGCCCGGCGCGAAATACGTCCGGCAGCAAGCAACCGCTCTTCATCCCCTACGTGCGATTCAGGCCCGAACCAGTCAAATCCCGAACCCATATCGAGCAGTTCGCGCTTGTCGTCGAGAATGCTCAGATCAACCGCAAGGCCGTAGTTGTGGTATCCCCCGCCCCGTTTATCGGGATTGGCGACATAAATTGCCTTGTCCGTACCGGCGACGATGGCGAACATCCTGCGCTGAACGCTTATCGGACGGGCGGCATCGAAAATGACAAGCGAAAATCCGGGTCGACGCGCACGCAGCCTGCCTTGTACGGCAACGACCCTCTCAGCCATTTCGGGAACCAGCCATGCGGTGCGCAGGTCGCCGTACATATTATGCCCGACGAAATTATCGGTCGTCGAGTATTTCATATCGACCGCTATGAACGGGTCCAGCCTACCCACGTCGACAAGCCCGTATTCGGCAAATTTTTTCTCAAGTCCGTTCATTTGTAACAATTTCTCTTTTCTATCCGGTATTCCATTCTCGTTTTCAGGTTTTGTGACCGGATGATTCTGACAAATATAGCAAAAGTCAGGTGTAAAGCCGTTTTAATAGCAATTTATTAATAAACATTTTTAAAAATATGACTACTTTTACCGTTGGAAAACCTTTGAAGCATGAAGAAGACAAGAGCAGCCGTCGTAGGCTACGGCAACATAGGAAAATACGTGCTTGAAGCGCTCGGAGCGGCTCCTGATTTCGAGGTGGCGGGAATCGTCCGCCGCGACGCAACGAACGTTCCGGCAGAGATCGCACGATATAAAGTTGTAGACGATATCGCCAAACTCGGCGAAATTGATGTCGCCATCCTCTGTTCGCCATCGCGCAAGGTCGAGGAACTGGCATCCAGAATACTCGCATTGGGAGTTAACACCGTCGATAGTTTCGACATCCACTCCGACATCTCCAGTGTTCGGTCGAGGCTCGGCGGAATCGCCAGAAAAGGTAATTCTGTGGCTATAGTGGCAGCTGGATGGGATCCTGGAAGCGACTCTGTGGTACGTGCCCTGTTGGAAGCATGCGCGCCCACGGGCATTACATACACTAATTTCGGCCCGGGGATGAGCATGGGACATACGGTCGCCGTCAAGGCGGTACAAGGCGTCAAAGCAGCGCTCTCTATGACAATCCCTACCGGAACTGGCATCCACCGCCGCATGGTCTATGTCGAAACCAAAGATGGGGCCGATTTCGATACGGTTGCAACGGCGATAAAAACCGATGCATACTTCGTTAACGACGAAACCCATGTCAGGCAGGTCCCATGCGTAGCCGATCTTCTGGATATGGGCCACGGCGTGAATCTCACCCGCAAAGGGGTTTCAGGCCGGACACAGAACCAGCTTTTCGAGTTCAACATGCGCATCAACAATCCGGCGCTCACCGGACAGATTCTCGTTTCGGCGGCGCGCGCGTCTATGCTGCAACGTCCCGGCGCCTACACAATGATAGAAATACCGCCGGTCGATTTCCTTTACGGCGACCGCGAAGAACTAATAAAACATCTTGTATGATACAAAGAAGCATGAAGTCTTTCTCTATAGGAAAGTACGAAATCAAGTTACCCATAATCCAGGGCGGCATGGGGGTCGGCGTTTCGCTGAACGGGCTGGCTTCGGCCGTGGCCAACGAAGGCGGCATCGGTGTCATCTCTGCTGCAGGTATCGGGCTGCTATATCCCGGTATCCGCGGCTCATATGCACAGAAATGCATCGAAGGATTGCGCGAAGAGATCCGCAAAGCGCGCGAAAAGACCAGCGGCGTGATCGGCGTCAATATAATGGTCGCCCTCTCAAACTTTTCGGACCTGGTTAAAACGGCTATAGCCGAGAAGGTCGACGTAATATTCGCAGGCGCGGGACTTCCGCTCGACCTGCCGTCGTATATCGACAAAAAGGACAACAAAACGATGCTCGTGCCGATAGTGTCGTCGTCAAGGGCCGCAAAGGTCCTCTGCGAAAAGTGGCAGGCCAACTACGGCTACCTGCCCGACGCAATAGTTGTCGAAGGCCCGAAAGCGGGTGGTCACCTCGGGTTTAAGAACGAGCAGATCGAAGACGAACACTACTCGCTGGAGCATCTTATCCCGGAAGTCGTATCCATCGCACAGTCTTACAGCAGCCAAAAAAACATGCCCGTGATAGCCGCTGGCGGAATCTCCACCGGCGAAGACATCGCAAAGTTCATGGACCTTGGCGCTACGGCTGTACAGATGGGTTCCATCTTCGTTCCCACCAATGAATGCGATGCATCTATAGAATTCAAAAAAGTGTATATAAACGCCCATGCGGAAGATATGCGCATTATCCAGAGTCCGGTGGGCATGCCCGGACGCGCTCTGGACGGCGAATTCATCCGCAGCGTGGCCGAGGGAAAGGAAAAACCGCACTCGTGCCCGTTCCACTGCATCAAGACGTGCGACTACACCAAAAGCCCATACTGCATTATAAAAGCGCTCTACAATGCCGCCCGGGGCAATATGAAAAAAGGTTATGCCTTTGCCGGTGCAAACGCCTACATGACCGACAAGATCTCAAGCGTAAAAGAGGTTATCGAAAAGTTGAAAACCGATTTCCTCCTTTCGAGATTCGGTGCACTGCACGGATAAATTGATTTCTTTAATCAAATGAAAAGCCGGACTTTATAAAAAGTCCGGCTTTTCATTCGTTCCGGAACGTTCTACTTTTTGCCCAGTTTGCTTTCGACCTCTTCTTTTGAAAGCGATTTAGTGGCAAAAAACCAGTCATGCAGGTTGACGTCTTTTTCGGCAGCGCGTTTTTCGGCAGCTTCCATCGTCTTGGGCGCGGAAACAATCACCTCGTCGCCCGGACGCCAATCTGCCGGAAGCGATACGCCGAAATTGTCGTTTGTCTGCAGGCCGATGAGGATGCGTTTGATCTCGTCGAAGTTGCGGCCCAACGAGAGCGGATAATAAAGAATCGTACGGACAACCCCTTTCGGGTCTATGAAAAACACAGCCCTCACAGCGGCGGTTTCGCTTTGCCCTGGCTGGATCATGCCATACATATTGGCTACTTTCATCGATATGTCGTCGATGAGCGGGAAACGGATCTTGAGGCCCTTCATACCTTTCCAGGTCACTTTCTCCTCGATGCGGCGCAGCCACGCGATGTGGCTCGACAGTCCATCGACGGAGAGGCCCACAAGCTGGCAGTTCAGATTGTCGAAATCTTTCTGCATGGAGCCGAAGGTCATGAACTCGGATGTGCATACGGGAGTAAAGTCGGCCGGGTGGCTGAAAAGAATAACCCAGCGCCCGGAGAAATCGGCGGGAAAATTAATTTTGCCCTCGGTAGTTACGGCCTCGAATGCCGGTGCGGGATCTCCCAGACGCGGCATACTGTTGCATTTGCAATCAGTACAATTACATTCTGACATGGTCTTATGTTTTAATAGTTAGATGCTGACTCCAGTACAAATACCATACTATTTTTTGCTGAAAACCCCAAAATCTCAACCACTATTTCTAACAGCAATACGGGCAGAACCTTGAATGGATACCGTTACTGAGAATGAATGTGAGGCAATATGATAAATGCCCCGTCGGCATTCTTAATACAAAAGGCGCCGCCCGATATGGACAGCGCCTTTTGTATTAAGATGCGTCGGGAAACGTCCCGGCTCCGGAAAATTACTTCGTCTTTTTCCAGAACTCTTCGATCTGATCGTTGGGAACGACTTCCTGTTTGAAAGCGTACGAACCCGTCTTGTCAGACTTTACCATCTTAATGCATTTCGTAAAGCTCTTGCCCGAGCCTGTCTTCAATGTTGCAACTACTTTCTTTGCCATGGTGGTCTGCTGTTTTACTTAATTTCCCTGTGTACGGTCACCTTCTTCAAATACGGGTTGTATTTGCGGCGTTCGAGCCTGTCGGGGGTGTTTTTCTTGTTCTTGGTAGTGATGTAGCGGGACATTCCCGGAACACCGCTTTCCCTTTGTTCAGTACATTCCAGAATGACCTGAACCCTTACTTCTTTCTTTGCCATCTGTTAATGTTTAATAGACTTTACGGGCGGCGACAGCTTCTTTCAAAGCAGCATCGAAACCTTTCTTGTTAATGTTTTTCATACCGGCTGCCGATACCTTAAGGGTAACCCAGCGGCCCTCTTCTTCAGACCAGAAACGCTTGATCTTCAAATTGGGGTTGAAGCGGCGTTTGGTCTTCTTGTTCGAGTGGGATACATTGTTCCCAGTCAAAGCGGTTTTACCTGTGATTTCGCAGATTCTCATTTGTGTGTATGCTTATTTTTACTGAATTAAGCCTGCAAATATAAGCTTTTTTATTTGAATACCATGCGTTGCCTGCAAATTGGAAGAATTCTTTTGCGGATGCGTTAAAAAATCCCCGGCCGCCACAGCCGGGGACTAATCTAGCGGCGTAGTTTTTATTTCGCCAACTCGCGGTTTATCACCGATTCCCATTCGTCGGGACTGTACAGTTCCTCCTTAAGGTACTCGCCATCTTTGGTAACTACGACCCATGACGGTATACCGCGGACCTCGAACTGGTCGCAAACGTATTTCCACTGGCTGTCGGTCAGGTAGTAATGGTCGCCGCGGACGTCGGCGATGGCGACTTCCCACGCCGATCTGGGAGAGGTTTCGCCCGTCAGGTAGACGAATACCACGTCTTTGCCTATATACGCGTCCTTATGCGGTTCGTGGCTCTTCATGGCCGCGCGGCATGGTCCGCACCACGTCGCCCAGAAGTCCACAACGACCACCTTTCCGGCATACCGCTCCATAATGGCGTCGAAAAGCCCGGTATCGGCAACCTGAGGAACGTCACAGATACGGTATCCGGTTTTCAATTTAGCAGCCTCTATTTTTTTCTGCATG
This sequence comes from Rikenellaceae bacterium, assembly GCA_031548515.1. Classification (GTDB taxonomy): domain Bacteria; phylum Bacteroidota; class Bacteroidia; order Bacteroidales; family Rikenellaceae; genus UBA940. Next base: position 12,877 of record JAVBRB010000008.1, read on the forward strand.
ACGGCTTTTTTCAACTCGACGGCAGATTTCAACTCCTGATTCGTAACCGCATCGAACTTCGCCTGTACGTCCTCCGGCGCATCCTGCATGTTTCCGACAAAGGACATCATCTGCCCAACGGGTACAATATCTGTTAAAAATGCATTATTCTCCACGCCCAGAAGTTCGCGCCTTTCATCCATACCCAACACTACGTATCCATAGCCCGGATTTTCGGCATACATGCTCGACAGTGAAGCTGCGTCGAGACCGCCTAAAAATATGCTGTAATCGCTGTCCGCAAAACTGAAAGGCTCCGTTCCGGCCGGAAGCGGATTCTGCGGCTCGATTCCGAGTTTTTGTTTCTGCGCCCAGATGAGAACGGACGCCAGTTGCGATACAGAGAATACGTACTCTCCGCCAAGCCTGGCTTCGATGAGCTGTTTCTCAATCTGCGAAAGCGATCCGTCCTGTTCCGCCATGTTTATCATCCCGTCGTATTTACTCCTGATATCCGAAGCGAGCTGCGCCGGTGTCTTATCCAGCATCGGAACAACGTCGTCTAAAGACGAAAACAGTTGCATGCTCCATTCCCCGCCTATCATGCCGTTGCCGAGCACGGCGTTCACTGCCGCATATCGTCCGTCGGTCAGGACGTCAGGCTCATCTCCCGCTAATTCGCTGTTATAGCGCGAATTCTTGCGCGACATCTGTACCAGGTCGATCCATATATTGTTTTCCATTCCCGGATCGAGCATGACGGTAATATGTTTGCCAGCTACACTTAACATTCCCTGCGAGGTGCCATACACCGGAACCGTGAAAATATATGTCCCGTTTTCCGCACTGTCGGGTTCCATTTCGTCCGAATACAGTTCCAGTACGCCGGCAACCGTAAGGCTCGGCGGCATATGATAACCCGAAGGCTCTCCCAATATGTGGACCTTAACCACCGTTTCAGCCGAATTGAACGTGGGTTCCGGAAGCGAGGCTTTTTTGTAATCCACATTGCGGACGGAGGAAGGAACAGCGGACCGGTATTTGCCTGAAACTTTACTGCCGCGTAACTGTATATCCCATATCTTGAAATAGCCGTCCGGTTCGCCCTCTATGAAGTCCACCGCCTTGAGCTTCGGGTTTATCGGCTCGAAGAAGAGCACGAAAGATGACTCTCCCGACTCGGGCATCCAGTGTTCCGCACGAAGTTCGATCCCCTCGGCGCCTGTGATCACGTACTTTTCACCGCCGCCGGACAGATATGCGGTGGTATCTATGCGTATCCATTGACCTGGGTTATAGAAGGCGTCGACGTAGATCACGGTGGCAGTATCCGTCAGAACGATTTTGTCGATTTCGAGGGCCGTCGTGTTACGAACGCCGGCAAGCGGGCGTTCGATGACACGCTCACGGGGAGCATTGCAGGCCGCCAGGCATACCGCCGCGACCAATAAGACAAACAGGTTTTTACATTTCATCGGAGAGAGTTTTTAAGTTTTCGGGATCCGTTAGAAGTCCAATCGCAAAACTAATCAACATTCCGGATATACAAAACAAGATCAGCAATTTAACTGCACAAAAACGCCGGCAGTGAAGAATTATTTACAGAATATATAAACAAGCACGGCAGCCGGAGGTTTATATTGCCCGAAATCGCTCATGACATGGCAAAATATTTCACTATCACGGAACTCATCCGGAGCAGAGCCGCCGAAGCGGCTGGCATTGACAACACCCCGCCTCCCGAAGCGGCGTCGGCGTTGACCGTGCTGGCTGAAAAGCTTCTCGACCCCGTGCGCGAACTGTGGGGAAAGCCCATCACAGTCAACAGCGGCTACCGCTGCCATGCCCTGAACAAAGCCGTCGGTGGTTCGCCTTCGTCTCAGCATCTTCGCGGAGAGGCGGCCGACATCACCGCAGGTTCCCCCACAAAAAACCGCCGCCTTTTCGAGATGATCGCCGCCAGCGGCCTTGACTTCGACCAGCTTATCGACGAGTGCGGCTACTCATGGCTCCACATATCCTACCGAGAAACCCCGAACAGAAGAAAAATCCTGCATTTATGAAAACCCGCGAGATAATATATTTAGTCGTAATCATGATCATGTCGACCGTCGTACTGCTGCAGCGGCCGGGAAAAATTGTCCGCACGGAAGTACGGCGTGACACCGTTGTGGTGCGCGACACTATCCGCGACACGGTTTTAACAGCCCGCATGGTCCGGCTCGAACGCACGGATACGGTTTGGCTCCGCGCGGCGCGCGACACGGTATTGGTCGAGGTGGAAGTGCCGTTAGAGAGGAAAACCTATCAGACAGATGAGTATCGCGCGGTGGTCGAGGGTTTCCATGCCTGCCTGACCGAGATGGAGGTTTACCGCAACACTGTTTACATAGACAAGACGGAAACCGTCACACTGAAACGGCCCGCGCGCTGGGGTATCGGCATCCAGGCGGGCTACGGATTCACAACCCACGGCCCCGCACCCTACGTCGGCATCGGGATCCAATACAACATCATAACATGGTAAAGATTCAGGCGAGATCCGGCGCTTTGGCAATAATGTTAAGACGAAGTTGCAAGACCCATATCCCTATCGGGAAAAACCAGAACAGAAAAAACTCTCCTGCAAAATCCGAAAAAGTGGTTTTTTTCTGCAATTCGGCTGTTTTCATCACTTTTGCCATAAACCACAAACAGTAAAAAATACAGAACATCGCCATTAGGTGCAATGGCATAATGATCATTAAGTTTTCCACATTGAACCTCCTCGCAGCAGAGCTGCGAGGTATCGGATGGAATTGATTTGTGTTTTCGAAGCAGAGCTTCGGGGAATCTACCCTTTTAGTTATCTCCCTCGCACAATGCCTCCACCGGCCGCGGTCGGCGCTCGGTCGATGATTATTTTGCGGAGCAAAATAATTGAAAGGAAAAACCTAAGCATAAGACAACCTTTTTATTTCAAATACAATCAATCCTGATAAAAGCGCCTCTTTAAATCTTTAAAGAGGCGTTTATTTATTTTTAAAAAGTCCCTGACAACCCGTATTTCCCCGTTACACAGAAAATCCGGCTGTAGATGCAAAAATCCGGCCGGCCGGTTTCGATACGGCGGTTGAGCTGCAGCACCGGATGCCCTTGCCTCACATGCAGGTGTTCGCGCAGATGCCGGTCGGCGGCGATGGCGAAAAGCTGCTGTTCGCCGCCCGTGACGGTTATCTGATAGCGTGTGCGCAGGATATCGAAAAGTGACGAGTCCTCCATATTGAGCGCGGCGAAACGGGGTATGCCGATATTGGGCAACATGGTGATATCCAACAGCACCGGCTCTCCGTCCAGCACGCGCAGGCGCTCGAAATAGATGCATCCGGCGGCGCGCTCAGCCTCGGTGAGCGGAAAACCGAAAGCATCGTTCCACTGCCGCATTTCGGGTTTCACTATCACCGGGGTTCGTAGCGTGCCGCCCAGGGCTGACGTCGTGCCCGACAACGAAAGTATTCCTATGCCCTTGGGTGTTCCCTTCACGACGCTTTTCCGCCCCTGGCGGCGCACGATGAAACCGTCGGCGGCCAACATGTCGAGCGCTTTGCGTACGGTCGGACGCGTAACTTTGTACCCGTCGCACAATTCGTTTTCGGAAGGGAGCGCATCGCCCGGAGCATAACGCCCGGAGGCAATATCGCCCCTCAACGCCTCGTATATCACGCGGTACCTGGGCAGATTGTCCATTGCATCAAATATTTAAGTTCTTCCGGCTGCAAATATAACGATTATTTCTGTAACATGTAAACACAAGTCGGCAACTTGTAAATATTTTAACAAATTTAACTTATTAATAATTAATATTATTATAAATAACTTGTAAATATAAATTTTTACCGTAAATTTGCTCTTGTAAGATCCGCCAACGAGCGCCGACCATCGGCAGCAGGCCGGTGGAGTCGTCTTGCGAGGGAGGTAACAAAAACCGGAACATTCAAACCACGGAAAATATAAAACACACTATAAAATGGCAACACCGGTAATAATGCCGAAGCAGGGTCAGTCGGTCGAGAGCTGCATCCTAACTGAATTGAGGGTAAAAAAGGGAGACAAGGTAAAACCCGGCGACGTTCTCTTTGCCTACGAAACCGACAAGGCGTCGTTTGAAGAAGAGGCGCGTGAATCGGGCGAAGTGCTTGAAATATTTTTCGGCGAGGGCGATGAGATACCTGTGCTGGCCAATGTTCTGGTGATCGGCTCTGCAGGAGAGACTGTAGATGAGTTCCGCTCCGGGAACGCTCCCGCCACCCATGTAAAAGAGGAGACCACCATGTCATTGCGAGGTCGAAACGGCAGCAACGGCCACAGCGAATACGGCGGAACCGGCGAAGCGAACCGGGCTGATATTAAGCCTGCGATAATTTTCAACGAGAATTCCGCAGCGGTTTCACCCCGTGCACGCAAAATGGCCGAACGCTACGACATCGACACATCACGGCTGAAAGGCTCGGGTCCGGGCGGCAGGGTTATCACCAAAGACGTAGTTGCGGCGATCGAGGTCACCCCGCGTGTCACTCCGCTGGCAAGTGCACAAATGAAAGCAGGCGGTCTTCAGGCTCCGGCGGCGGGATCCGGACTCGCCGGAACTGTCCGCGCAGCCGACCTGACATCAGGCACGGCAAAACCGGCAACGGCGAATGGCGAAAGTTATGTGAAGCCTCTGACAAACATGCGCAAACTGATCGCCCGAGCGATGCACGCATCATTGCAGAATTCGGCCCAGTTGACACATCATCTCGGCGCCGATGCACGCCGTATCATGGAGCTGCGCAGGGATGCCAAGGCGAAAGGTGTGAACATCACGATCAACGACCTGGTCTGCTGGGCGGTGGTGCGCGCGCTTGAGAAATTTCCCAACGTCAACTCGCACTTTCTCGGTATCGAACAAGGGATGCGGTACTTCTCAGGCGTACATCTGGCGCTGGCTGTCGACACCGACCGCGGCCTGATGGTGCCCGTTGTGAGGAACGCCGAAAAGCTCTCGATAACAGGACTTGCCGGAAACTTGCGCGAAGTCGCCGAGGCATGCCGCAAGGGGTCCATAAATCCGGACCTGCTGTCGCCCGAAGCGGCCTCGTTCACGGTATCGAACCTTGGGAATTACGGCGTGGAGATATTCACGCCTGTGATTAATCTGCCACAATCGGCGATACTCGGCGTGAACGCCATCGTTCCGCGCCCCAAGGACCTGGGCGGCGGAGTTTATGGGTTCGTGCCTTTCATCGGCCTGAGTCTCACCTACGACCACCGCGCGCTGGACGGTGGAGAGGCGACGCGCTTCGTGAAACAGATCGCTCTGGAAATTGAAAACCTTGAAATCGAGTTTTAACGATTAGTGATAGATTATTAACCATTAATCGCTTATAACTAATCGTTAATCACTAAATAATTATATGAATATGTTTGATCTGGCAATAATCGGCGGCGGCCCGGCGGGCTACGTGGCGGCCGAACGTGCGGGAGCGAAAGGGCTTTCCGTCGTGCTTTTCGAGAAACGCGAATTTGGCGGGGTGTGCCTCAACGAAGGCTGCATCCCGACCAAAACCATGCTCTACAGCGCGAAGATATACGACAGCGTCCGTCACGGCGACAAATACGGCGTGAAGACGGGAAACGTGTCGTTCGACTACGGCGCCATCGTGAGCCGCAAAAATAAGGTCGTACGCAAACTCGTGCTAGGCGTTGCCGGAAAGATGAAGGAGTACGGTGTGACCGTCGTCAAGAGCGAAGCCTACATAAAAGGCCATTCGGCCCAAGGCATCGAAATAACCTCGGGCGAAGAAACCTACACGGCGACGAACCTGCTGATTTGCACAGGTTCCGAGGCTTTCATTCCGCCGATACCTGGTGTAGCCGAGGCAGGAGATATCGTGTTGACCAACCGCGAGATTCTTGCGCTGAAAGAGAAACCGGCTTCGTTGGTGGTAATCGGCGGCGGGGTTATCGGGATGGAATTCGCCAGCTACTTCAACTCGCTCGACACGCAGGTTACGGTGGTGGAGATGCTGCCCGAGATACTCGGCCAGAATGATGCGGAGATCGCGGCGATGCTGCGCGGCATCTACGTGAAGAAAGGCATTACATTCAACCTTTCGTGCAAGGTCACGAAAATCGACGGCCGCGACGTTTATTTCACCGACGCGGAAGGCAACGAGCAGAAAGTCACGGGCGACAAAATACTTATCAGCGTCGGCCGCAGGGCCGTGACTCAGGGGTTCGGACTCGAGAACCTGGGTGTCGAACTCGACCGCGGCGGCATCAAGGTCAATGAAAAGATGCAGACCAACATACCGAACGTTTACGCGGCCGGCGACGTGACCGGCTTCTCCATGTTTGCGCACACGGCTTCGCGCGAAGGCGAGGTTGTGGTCAACAACCTAACGGGCCGCAAAGACATGATGCGCTACGACGCCATTCCCGGTGTGGTCTACACCAATCCTGAAGCGGCGTCGGTGGGACTGACGTTCGACGCGGCGAAAGCCAAAGGTCTTGCGGCGCGCGAACTGAAACTGCCGATGGCTTATGCAGGACGCTTCGTCGCCGAGAACGAGGGCGGCGAAGGGCTGTGCAAAGTTGTCGTGGGTGAGAAGCACGGCGAGGTACTGGGTGTGCACATGCTCGGCAACCTATCGAGCGAGATCATCTGGGGCGCCTGCCAGGCCATCGAAGCAGAAATGACCGTAGAACAACTCAAGGATGTTGTCTTTCCCCACCCGACTGTCAGTGAGATCATAAGGGAAACTATGTTCACCTTATAATTGAGCGAAAGTGAACCGGGCGTCGACGAGTTGTCCGAGCATCACGAGAATACTTGCGGCAAAACCGAAGACACGATCTCACCGGACGGAGCAGGTTGGCACCGCTAAAGCGAAGGGAAGTAAATAAAAGAAGTAATTTTCATTTACTGAACAATTCGTAATTATCTGGGCCGGCTATTCCTTGTGCCGCCATAAACGGCGACTGACGGGCCTTCCTCGGTGATTATATTTGACAAGCAAATAATTCTTAATTCAATAAAACCATGCCGAAGTGCCAACTGATCGACCCTTCGAAACAAAGGGCGAAAAGCGAAATAAAATTTACGCCGATTCCGGTGAATGCCTACTCGAAAACCGCAAAAGACGAACTGAAAGCCGGTAATTTCACCCGTGACGAACTCGTGCGCATCTACCGCGACATGGCGGTGATACGCGAGTTCGAGACCATGCTGCACCTTGTGAAAACTACCGGCGCATATAACGGCGTGGAGTACAATAATCCCGGCCCGGCGCATCTCTCGGCGGGACAGGAAGCGGCGGCAGTCGGCATGGCATACACGCTGACGGTCGACGACTACATTTTTGGCAGTCACCGCAGCCACGGCGAGATACTCGCAAAAGGGCTGCGTACCATCGAGCAGATGGACGAGGGGACGCTCAGCAGCATCATGGATGGCTTTTGGGACGGTGCAACGGTGAACGTCGTGAAGAAAGGATTCACCGGCTCGACCAGGGAACTCGGCATGCGTTTCCTGCTGTACGGCGCGCTGGCCGAAATTTTCGCCCGTGAAACCGGCTTCAACAAGGGCTTGGGCGGAAGTATGCATACTTTCTTCACTCCTTTCGGAATCTACCCCAACAACGCCATAGTGGGTGGAAGCGGCGCGATCGCCGTGGGCGCCGCATTATACAAAAAAGTGAACCGCAAGCCTGGTATAGTGATCGCCAATCTGGGCGACGCTTCGATGGCCTGCGGACCGGTCTGGGAAGGACTTTCGTTCGCCGCGATGGACCAGTTCAAACAGCTGTGGGAAGGCGACATGAAGGGCGGCCTGCCGTTCGTGCTGAACATCATGAACAACCAATACGGCATGGGCGGACAGACCTGCGGCGAAACTATGGGCTACGACGTAGCGGCCCGTATCGGCGCCGGAGTCAACCCCGAACAGATGCATGCAGAGCGCGTCGACGGCTACAATCCGCTGGCCGTGATCGATGCCTATCGCCGCAAACGCCCCCTGATGGAGGCCGGCGACGGCCCTGTTCTTCTGGACGTGCTGACTTACCGCTACAGCGGCCACTCGCCCTCCGACGCATCGTCGTACCGCACCAAGGAGGAGATCGAGGCATGGGAGGCACAGGACTGCATCCTGGGATACGCCCGTCAGTTGACCGAAGGCGGTATCACCACGCAGGCCGATCTCGATGCGATCCAGGCCGAGGTTAAGAACGTGATGTTCGAAACTTTCAAGCTGGCGATCGACGATGAGCTGTCGCCCCGCATGAACCTGCACAAAAACCCGGAACTTCTGGGTACGATGATATTTTCGAACGGTTCTGCAGACACGATGTCGCCAGGCGTCGCTCCCGACGTCAACCACCCGATGGGGGAGAATCCGCGCGTGAAGCAGATCGCCGGAAAGACCCGTTTTGTAACCGACGCAGAAGGAAAACCAGTCTCCAAGATGAAGCAGTACCAGCTGCGCGACGGGATTTTCGAGGCCATCGCCGACCGTTTCTACAAAGACGCTTCGTTGGTGGCCTACGGCGAGGAGAACCGCGACTGGGGAGGAGCGTTCGCCGTTTACCGCGGGCTTACCGAGGCGCTGCCATACCACCGTCTGTTCAACTCGCCCATCGCCGAGGCTGCGATCGTCGGAACTGCGATCGGTTACGCCATGTGCGGCGGCCGCGTGATCCCCGAGATCATGTACTGCGACTTTTTGGGACGCTGCGGCGACGAGGTTTTCAACCAGCTGCCCAAGTGGCAGGCCATGAGCGGCAACCTGCTCAAGATGCCGGTGGTTTTACGCGTTTCGGTAGGTTCGAAATACGGCGCGCAGCACTCCCAGGACTGGACCTCGCTCTGCACCCACATCCCGGGGCTGAAAGTCGTTTTCCCCGTCACCCCGTATGACGCGAAAGGCCTCATGAACTCTGCTTTGCAGGGTACCGACCCCGTCGTTTTCTTCGAGAGCCAGCGCATCTACGAGATCTGCGAACAGTTCCACAAAGGAGGTGTTCCCGAAGGTTATTACGAGATTCCGTTCGGCGAACCCGACGTTAAGCGCGCCGGCAACGACATCACGATCCTCACGATCGGCGCGACGCTCTACCGCGCTCTGGACGCAGCGAAAGAACTGGAAGAGAAATACGGCATGAGTGCCGAGGTTATCGACGCGCGTTCGCTGGTTCCGTTCAACTACGAGCCTGTGATCGCTTCGATCAGGAAGACGGGACGTATCGTCATCGCCTCGGACGCTTCTTCAAGGGGTTCGTTCCTCAACGACCTGGCCCGCAATATCACCGAGCTTGCTTTCGATGAACTCGACGCGCCTCCCGTGGTCGTGGGTTCGCGCAACTGGATCACCCCGGCCTATGAACTCGAAGACGCGTTCTTCCCGCAGCCGTCGTGGATCATCGACGCCATACACGAAAAGATCGAGCCTCTGAAAGGCCACGTTCCTACAGCTAATTACACTGACGGCGAACAGATCCGCCGTTCAAAAGCCGGCATATAGGATATGACGAACGTAAACGCCCACCTGCATACTCCCTGGTCGTTCAGCGCTTTCGACAGCGTCGGACAGGCTCTAGACATGGCCGCGGCACAGAACGTAAAAGTGGTCGGCATCAACGACTTCTACTCCACCGACGGCTACGCCGAGTGGACCGAAGGATGCCACGCACGGAAGCTTTTCCCGCTGTTCAACATCGAGATGATAAGTCTCGACGAACAGTTCCAGCGCGAGGGGCTGCGCGTCAACGATCCCGGAAATCCCGGCCGCACCTACCTGAGCGGCAAGGGGCTGGCAAATCCGCCCCACATCGCGGAACCTTACGCTTCGCGCCTTGCGGCTGTCCGCGAGGAATCGAACGCGCAGGTCAGGGCGATGTGTGCAAAGCTGAACGCGGTGCTGGGATCTGTCGGCGCGGGTTTTTCGCTCGACATTAAAGAGATAGAAAAAACACTGACGAAAGGCAATATCCGCGAACGCCACATTGCAAAGGCGCTGCGCCTTGCGGTTTACGAACGGGCGGCCGACGACGCGGAAAGAAAGGCCCTGCTCGAAAAGATTTTCGGCGGCAAGGCTCTGAAATCGTCTGCCGGCGACTTCGCGGGAGTAGAGAACGAGATACGTAGCAACCTTCTGAAAGCAGGCGGCGCGGCTTTCGTTCCCGAGGAACCGAAAGCATTCCTGCCCATGGAGGAGGTCGTCGCGATAATCGAGGCAGCGGGCGGCATACCCACCTATCCGTTCTTTGCCGACGATATAAACAGTAATTTCACCGACTTCGAGGGCGACCTCCCGAAAGCGGCGGCCATCCTTAAATCGAGGGGCATCCACAACGTCGAATTCATCACCACGCGCAACAGCGTCGAGGTTTTGGAATGTTATTCCCAATGGCTGTGGAACAACGGTTTTACGGTCACTTTCGGCAGCGAACACAACTCTCCAGCAATGGAGCCAGTCGAACTTTTCGCACGCGGCGGGGCAGAGCTGACGCCCTTCCTGAAGGAAATAAACTACAAAGGAGCCTGCATAGTCGCAGCGCACCAGGAGATTTACGCCCGTACAGGCATGCTTTACGACCCCTCGAAGCGCGGCGAATACGTTACGCTCGGCGATAAACTGATACAACAGGCAATACGATGAAAGAGTTACAGCAACTTGTCGAGATATCGCGCCATTACGGCGCCGACAGCCGCTATGTGATAGCCGGAGGCGGCAATACGTCTTACAAAACGGCGGACCGGCTGTGGGTGAAGGCGAGCGGATTTCCGCTTGCGACCATAACGGAGGATGGTTTTGCTGTGCTCGACCGCGCCAAACTCGCCGTCATTGGTGAAAAACAGTACAGTGCCGATCCCGCCGAACGCGAGGAAATGATCAAACAGGACCTCGCGGCGGCGTGCATAACAAAAGACCGCCGTCCGAGCGTCGAAACTTCGATGCACAACTCCATCTCAGCGCCGTTCGTGGTACATCTCCATCCCACGATGGTGGGCGCGCTGATGTCGGGCAACAAGGCGGAAGAACTTACGAAAGATATTTTCGGCGACAGGGTTCTGTATATTCCCTACACCGATCCTGGCTACGTTCTTTTCAAGAAAGTGGACGACGGCATCGCAGCCCACAAGGCGGCGCACGGCATGGAACCCAGGATAATCCTGCTGCAGAACCATGGTATTTTCGTGAGCGGCGACACGCCCGAAGAGATCAAGAAAACCTACGACGGGGTGCTCGGAGCAATCGCTGCCCGCGTTAACGAGCCACTGCCCGAAGAGCCGCGCGAAGTTTGCGCCTGCGCCAACGAAGTCGTGCCGGCCCTCCGCATGATGCTTGGCGGAAAGACCCTCAAGAGCACAAATTCGGCGTTGGTGGAGTATTTTACCGATAGCGCCGAACGTTTCCGCGAGGTCAGCCGACCGTTCACCCCCGACATCATCGTATACTGCAAGTCGCACTATATTTACGCAGAGAAACCAGAGGCCGGAGCGATAATCGCGCAAATGGAAGAGTACCGGGAACAGTTCGGCTATGATCCGAAAGTACTTATGATAAAAGGCATCGGGTTGGTGGCCTGCGGCGACAATGCGGCCGGGGCCGAGATTATCACCGACGTCTATACCGACATGCTCAAGATAACCTGGCTGTCCCGGTGGTTTGGCGGCCCGCACCCAATGACCGACGCACAGGTGGACTTCATCGACAACTGGGAGGTCGAGAACTACCGCCGCTCGGTGAGTGCGGGTGCGACAAAAGGACGCGCCGAGAACAAGATATTCATTATCACGGGTGCGGCACAGGGGTTCGGCGAAGGGATAGCCCGCTGCCTTATGGCCGAGGGGGCGAACATCGTGGTGGCCGACCTGAATGAAGATGCCGGGTGCAGAACCACTGAAAATCTAAACATTACAGCCGGTAAAAATCGCGCGATATTTGTGAAGACCAACGTTGCCGAGCCGGAAAGCCTCGCGGGGCTTATCCGCGAAACCGTGCGGGAGTTCGGCGGACTGGACGTTTTCGTCAGCAACGCGGGAGTTCTGCGCGCCGGGGGTATCGACGCTATGACGCCCGAAACGTTCGATTTCGTGACCAGGATAAACTACAACGCCTATTTCTACTGCGTGCAGGCGGCGGCCCCGGTGATGAAACTCCAGAACCGCTATGCTCCCGAAAACTACGGCGACATCGTGCAGATAAACTCCAAGTCGGGACTTCGAGGCTCCAAGGCCAACTTCGCATACGCCGGAGGAAAGTTCGGCGGCGTAGGGCTTACGCAGTCATTCGCGTTGGAATTAGCCCCGTTCCGCATCAAGGTCAACTCGGTGTGCCCGGGCAATTTCTACGAAGGTCCGCTGTGGAGCGACCCCGAGAACGGGCTGTTCGTCCAGTATCTCGCCGCCGGAAAAGTCCCGGGCGCAAAAACCGTCGAGGACGTGCGTAATTTTTACATGTCGCAGGTGCCGATGGGCAAGGGAACAGGCCCCGATGATGTTACACGTGCGATCCTGTACCTTGTGGAACAGACCTGCGAAACAGGGCAGGCTCTGCCCGTGACAGGCGGACAGGTGATGCTCAATTAACAACGAAAAGATTATGAGACCGGACACTCTTCGCTATACGGCTGCGGGATGCTCGCTGATCACATGCGCGGTTTTGCCGGGCATTACGGCAAAAGCCCAGCACAGTGAGCACCATACCGGTAAGCCAAATGTAATTTTCATCCTGACGGACGACCACCGTTGGGATGCGGCGGGATTTGCAGGCAACGGGATCATCAGCACCCCGGAACTCGACAGGCTCGCCGTCGAAGGTGTCGTTTTCCGCAATGCTTTCATAACCACGCCCATCAGCGCCGCCAGCCGGGCGTCAATCCTGACCGGAATGTACGAACGCTCGCACGGATACACTTTCGGGCAGGGGAATCTCCGCACCACATACGCAGACCAGAGCTATCCCGCGATACTCCACCGGAACGGCTATAAAACCGCCTTTTACGGAAAACTGGGAGTGGATATAAACGGAGCGGCCGAATTGTTCGACAGCCACGAATTCTACGACAGGGGCAATGCTTCCGACTACCGCGGATATTATTACAAGACAATAGATGGGGATACCGTCCATCTGACGCGATATACGGGCCACCGGGCGGTGGAGTTCATAGAAAATGCTGCACCCGGCGAACCGTTCTGCCTCTCGCTCAGCTTCAGCGCGCCGCATGCGCAGGACAACGCTACCGAACAATATTTCTGGGACAGGGAATCCGATCATCTTTACGAGGATATAACCATCCCGGATCCCCTGCTGGCCGACGATATATATTTCGAATCGCTGCCCAAAGAGGTGCGTGAAGGTTACAATCGCCTGCGCTGGACGTGGAGATTCGACACGCCGGAAAAATACCAGAACAGCGTCAAGGGCTATTACCGGATGATAAGCGACGTAGACCGCGAAATAGGCAGGATACGCTCCGCCCTGCGTGAAAGCAGACAGGAGCAAAACACTGTTATCATCTTTATGGGTGACAACGGGTACTTCCTGGGTGAAAAGCAGTTGGCAGGCAAATGGCTGATGTACGACAACTCCCTGCGGGTACCCATGATAATCTACGATCCCATGGGCAGCAGTGGCGACGTTGAAGACATGGCGCTCAATATCGATATAGCTTCTACGATACTGGATGCCGCAGGGATCGGGATACCTGATACGTACCAGGGACAAAGCCTGCTGCCTTATGCACGCAGAAACGATCCCGCAACCGGACGCGGTGAATTCCTCTGCGAACACCTGTGGGAGATGAAACAGATCCCTCCGAGCGAAGGCATCCGCACCGGAAAGTGGAAATATTTCCGCTACAGGCATATCGCGAATTCCGAAGAGTTATACGATCTGGAGAGCGACCCCCTGGAAGAGCACAATCTGGCAAATGACAGGCGCTTCGCAGAAAAACTGACTGAACTGCGATGCAAATGCGATTCGCTCATCAATAATTACACGGCGCTGAAACGCCACTGAAAATTATGAAAACAAACGCGGTAAGGCTCTATGGTAAGAACGACCTCCGGCTTGAGGAGTTCGAACTTCCGCAGATAAAGGATGACGAGATCCTTGCGAAAGTGGTGTGCGACAGCATCTGCATGTCGTCGTACAAGGCTACACACGAAGCCGATGTCCATAAGCGCGTCCCGAAGGACGTGGCGCAGAATCCGGTCATCATAGGGCACGAATTCGCTGGCGAACTGGTCGAGATCGGCCCGAAATGGCAGGCGAAGTTCAAGGCGGGCGACAAATTCTCGATCCAACCCGCGCTGAACTATGCCGGCGGCCCGGTTGGGATGCTTAGCGCACCAGGCTACTCATACAAATATATAGGAGGCGACGCGACATACATAATAATTCCCGCCGAAGTGATGGAGCAGGACTGCCTGCTGCGCTTCGAAGGCGACGGATTTTACCAGGCATCTCTTTCCGAGCCTCTTTCATGCGTCATTGGTGCGATGCATGCCAACTACCACACCACGCCAGGCTCGTATGTCCACAAAATGGATATCGTCTCGGACGGCTATATGGCTATCCTGGCCGGTGTCGGCCCGATGGGACTGGCCGCAATAAACTACGCAATCCACCGCGACCGCGTGCCGAAACTGATGGTTGTGACCGACATAGACCAGACGCGTCTCGACCGAGCGGCATCGCTTTATTCCCCTGCAGAAGCTGCGAAACGGGGCATCGACCTGCGCTATGTCAACACTTCCGGGATGGAAGATATTGCGGCCGGTCTGCGCGAACTGACCGGCGGACGCGGTTACGATGACGTTTTCGTATTCGCTCCTGTGACCCCTGTGGTCGAGCAGGGCGACGCGATACTTGCGAACGACGGCTGCCTGAATTTCTTTGCCGGACCGGCAAACCCCGCATTCCACGCCTCGATGAACTTCTACAACGTGCATTATGCCTCGACACACATAGCCGGAACCAGCGGCGGCAACACAGACGATATGCGGGAAGCCCTCGAAATGATGGGCCGCGGACTCGATCCGGCCGGACTGATTACACATATCGGAGGGTTGGACGCCGTGATCGACACGACGATGCGCCTTCCGGAGATCCCGGGCGGAAAGAAACTTATCTACACACACATCGAGATGCCGCTGACGGCCATCGCCGATTTCGCCGAAAAAGGCAAGACCGAGCCAAAGTTCGCGGCATTGGACGAAATATGCAGGCGCTACAACGGGCTGTGGAGCGTAGAAGCGGAAAAATACCTTTTGGCAAACGCTAAATAAACAATTATGAAACAATTGGACACAAGGCTGATGCACCCTGCCGACCAGATCGCCCTGATCATCGGCCGCATCTACCGCAGCGGAATGACAACTACAAGCGGCGGCAATATCTCGATCAAGGACGAGGAGGAGAACATCTGGATTACGCCCGGCGGCATAGACAAAGGCTCGCTCTCAGCTCGGGACATCATGTGCGTCAAGCCCGACGGCGCCATCATCGGGCCACACAAACCATCGTCGGAATACCCGTTCCACAAGGCGATTTACGAAATACGTCCCGGAATGAGGGCCGTCATCCACGCCCATCCGCCCGCACTCGTGTCGTTCAGCATCGTCCACAAGATACCCGACACCAGCGTAATCCCACAGGCCCGCAGCGTCTGCGGAAAGATCGGTTTTGCTCCATATGCCCTTCCCGGAAGCGCTCTTCTCGGTGAAAAGATCGCTCAGGAATTCCGCGACAATCCCGAATACAAGGCCGTCGTGATGGAAAACCACGGCGTGGTACTGTGCGGCGAGGATATGACTGACGCCTACCAACGTTTCGAGACGCTGGAATTCTGTGCCCGCACGCTGCTGAATGCAAATATTCTGGGCAGAGCCAAAGGATTGACCGACGAGCAGATAGCCGTCCACGACAGGTCTATCCCCACCGACCATCCCCATTTCATGGATGTAGCATATCCATCGGACGAACGCGCCATCCGCACCGACATCGTCCGCATGGTGCGCCGCGCCTGCGACCAGGGACTGATGATCAGCTCATACGGGACCGTTTCTGTACGCTGGGGCAAAGGCAACGATTTCCTGATCACCCCTCCCGGAGTACCGCGCTGGGACATCGACCTCGACGACATAGTACAGGTTCGCGGCGGCATGGTCGAAGCCGGTAAAGTGCCGAGCCGCTCGGTAGCGATGCACCACGAGATCTACCGCGCCAACCCGAAAATAAACTCGATAATCCTGACGCAGTCGCCCCACCTGATGGGATTTGCCGTGTCGCACAAAAAATTTGACGTGCGTACTATTCCCGAAAGTTGGATCCTGCTCAAGGACGTTCCCCTGCTACCGTTCGGAACGCAATACGGCGATACATGCCTTGTTGCCGAAACTGTCCGCAACGTGCCTTGTGTGTTGTTGGCAAACGACTCCGTCGTCGTGACAGGCGATGCGCTGCTGCAGACTTTCGACCGCCTGGAAGTAGCCGAGTTCACCGCCAAATCGCTCATTATGGCGCAGCCGCTGGGCAAGCTCCAGCCGATAAACGACGCGGAGGTCGAGGATTTGAGGATTGCTTTCCATGTGGAGTAAACGGTTAATGATTAATGGTTAAAGGTTAATTTGTAATCAGGTTTTATCATTAGCCATTGACCATTAAAGTTTTCATATAATGAAAATCCTGAAAAGTCTTTCGGATGATCCGGCGGGCAATCTTGCGCTGGAACTGGAACTGCTCACCGGGCGGACGGAAGATTTTTTGCTGCTTTACATAAACCGGCCGTCGGTGATCGTCGGGCGCAACCAGTCACCGGGCGCCGAAGCTGACCTCGAATATTGCCGCAGCCGCGGAATACCTGTTCTACAACGCATTTCGGGCGGCGGCACTGTTTACCACGATCTCGGGAATATAAATTACTCATTCATAACAGCGCGCGGCGACACACCCCTGCTTGACTCATGTCCGCACCAACCAATTGTCGACGCGCTCGCCGCCCTGGGAGTGAAAGCCGCCGTAGGCCCTCGCGGGGAACTGCTCGCTGGAAGCCTTAAGATCTCCGGAACGGCCTCATACATCACCGGGCAAAGGCAGCTTTTCCACGGAACCCTTCTTTACGACACCGACCTGGAAACCATGCGTCTCGCCCTGCGAGGTAATTCGGCGGAACGCGGCCGCAAGATAGCTTCCGTACCATCGGAAACCGCCAACCTGAAACCATTCCTGCCTTCTTTTGACAACTCCCGGACATTCCTTGATATCCTCGCTACAACGCTCGCCATAAATTGCAACACAGACGAAACAGTAACCGTCATTTTTTAAAATCAAGCTAAAATACACATCCCAAATGCCGCGACAGCAGCTTTCTAGCTTTCAACAAAAGGCAATGTCATTTATATCATATATTATAACATTAGTATCAAAACACCAACCATATATAACCAACGATTCCATACTTTTGTAAATAAGCGGATGCCGCGGCACCGGCTTACCCAACCTTCACCGCTACAAACCTATGGAAACTAAGAATTTCGTGGCGTTCGACCTGGGTGCGACCAGCGGACGCACCATCCTCGGGACACTCGCCGACGGCAGACTCACGCTAAAGGAACTTACCCGTTTCCCCAACCAAATGGTCACACTTGCCGGCCACTACCACTGGAACATTTTCTCATTGTACGAGCACCTCAAAGATGGCCTCGCTGCCGCCGCGAAGGAAGGAGTAGAAATCACATCCATTGGAATAGATACCTGGGGAGTCGATTTCGCCTTCATCGGAAAAGACGGCTCGGTTATGGGGATGCCCTACGCATACCGCGATCCGGCGATCGCCACCGCGCACACCGAATATTTCGAAAAGGTGCTACCACGCGAAAAGGTCTACGCCAAGACCGGCATCCAGATAATGAATTTCAACTCGCTTTTCCAGATATACGCAAGGCGCCGCGACAAATCTTCGCAACTCGAAGCGGCAGACCGCCTGCTCTTCATGTCCGATGCGCTTAGCTATATGCTGACTGGGAATATGGTTACTGAATACACGATCGCCTCGACTTCGCAGATGCTCGACCCGGTCACAAAACGCATGGACGCAGAACTGTTGGAGTCGGTTGGTTTGACGGAAGCGGCCTTCGGAGACATAGTCAAGCCTGGCCACATGGTGGGAATGCTTCGCAGGGCTATCGCCGAAGAGGCGGGACTGCCGCAGATACCCGTCGTAGCGGTCGCCGGGCACGACACAGGTTCAGCCGTCGCAGCCGTCCCGGCCTCCGACGAGAAGTTCGCATACCTCAGCTCGGGGACCTGGTCGCTGATGGGCATAGAGGTCGAACAGCCTGTCATCACGGAAGAAACCTCGCGCCTGAACATCACCAACGAAGGGGGCGTGGAGGGCACCACACGCCTCTTGAAGAACATTACCGGCATGTGGCTGGTAGAGCAGTGCCTCGCCGAATGGAAACGGCATGGTGCAGCCTACAGCTATCCGGAAATGGTCGAGATGGCCATCGCCGCGCCGGAGTTCCATGCATATATCGACCCGGACGACCCGTCGTTCGCCGACCCGGCGAGCATGACGGCCGCCATAGACGCCTACTGCGCGCGCACCGGCCAGAAAAAACCGTCGGGCCACGGCGAATATGTGCGCGTGATCTTCGAGAGCCTCGCGCTGAAATACCGCAAAGTCCTTGAAATGTTCAAAGGACTCGCCCCGTTCCCGGTCGAAAAACTCCACGTCATCGGGGGCGGTTCGAGAAATACACTGCTGAACCAGTTCACGGCCAACTCCATCGGCATTCCGGTGATCGCCGGACCGTCGGAAGCCACTGCCATAGGCAACATCATGATACAGGCCAAAGCGGCCGGAATGGTGGGTACGCTGCAGGAGATGAGAGCCATGATCGCTGCAGGAGTCGAAACCCACACCTATACCCCGCAGGACACCGCGAAGTGGCATAAAGCTTATCAGGAATTTATTAAAACAATAAATTCCTGATAAGCGAATGAAGTATTTAGGAATGAAGAAAAACTCATAACTTATAATTCACAACTCCAATGAAACAGGACCAGGTAATCAAGGCTTACGAAGCCGCCAAAGCGCGTTACGCCGAATTCGGCATCGACACCGGCAAGGCGCTGGAACAACTCGCGAAACTGTCGCTCTCGCTGCATTGCTGGCAGACCGACGACGTCAGCGGATTCGAAAATCCGGACGGGGACCTCTCGGGCGGTATCGCGGCGACCGGCAATTACCCCGGCAAGGCACGCAATATCGCTGAAGTCAGGGCCGACCTCGAAAAAGCCGCTTCACTCATCCCTGGCAGCCACCGTGTCAGCCTCCATGCCATCTACGGCGACTTCGGAGACAAAAAAGTGGACCGCGACCAGATCGGCGTCGAGCATTTCCAGAGTTGGATCGACTGGGCGAAGGCCAACGACCTCAAGCTCGACTTCAATTCCACCAGTTTCTCGCACCCGAGAAGCGGCGACCAGAGCCTCGCAAACCGCGATAAGGGCATCCGCGACTTTTGGATCGAGCACACCATACGCAGCCGCGCCATAGCCGACGAAATGGGACGCCAACTCGGAAACCCGGCCTGCCACAACCTGTGGATACACGACGGTTCGAAGGATATCACCGTCGACCGCTATCTCTACCGTCAACTGCTCAAGGACTCCCTTGACAAAATTTTCGCAAAAAAGTTCGCAAACGTGAAGGACGCCGTCGAAAGCAAGCTGTTCGGCATGGGCCTCGAGAGCTACACCGTCGGTTCGCACGAATTCTACATGGGTTATGCGGCCAAAAACAATATCATGTGCACCCTCGACATGGGCCACTACCACCCCACCGAGGAGACATACGACAAAATATCGTCTCTGCTGCTGTTCACTCCCGAGATAATGCTCCATGTGAGCCGTCCGGTACGTTGGGACAGCGACCATGTGGTTATCCTTAACGACAGCGTGATGATGCTGGCGCAGGAGATCGTGTGGGCCGACGCCATGGACCGTACCAACGTCGGACTCGATTATTTCGACGCCTCGATAAACCGCATAGGGGCTTATGTGATCGGTTCGCGCGCAACACAAAAGGCATTCCTGCAGGCGTTCCTCAGTCCGATCCGGACATTGCGCGAAGACGAGGCCGGGGGACGTTTCTTCCAGCGTCTGGCCCGTCTCGAAGAGGCCAAGAGTCTTCCATGGGCAGATGTCTACAACTACTTCTGCATGAAGCAGGATGTTCCCGTCGCCGAGGACTTCATCGCCGACATCGAAAAATACGAAAAGGAAGTGACTTCCAAGCGGTCGTAACGACTGAGTCAATCCTCAAATTACTTAAACTTATCGAATCATGGAAATCCTGTTGGGACTGCTCATCATAGCCGTCGGGAGCTTCGGACAATCGAGTTCCTATGTCCCCATCAAAAAGGTAAAGGAATGGAGCTGGGAAAGTTTCTGGCTCTCCCAGGGCGTTTTCGCGTGGCTCGTCTGGCCGCTGCTCGGCGCGCTGCTGGCGATCCCCGCAAGCGGCTCGCTCATGGGGCTTCTGGAGTCGGGCGGCGCATTACAGTCTATCGGCTTCGGCATACTGTGGGGCGTCGGCGGTCTGACTTTCGGCCTCAGCATGCGGTATCTGGGCGTGGCTCTCGGACAAAGCATATCGCTGGGCACATGCTCGGCTTTCGGAACGCTCATCCCGGCGATCATGGCGGGCGACAATCTTTTCCGGGGCGATGGGTTAATCCTGCTGCTGGGTGTCTGCGTCACGCTCGCAGGCATCACAGTGATCGGATTTGCCGGCTCGCTGCGGGCGAAGTGTATGACCGAAGAGCAGAAAAAAGCGGCCATCAAGGACTTCGCGCTTACGAAAGGCCTTCTGGTGGCCCTGCTGGCAGGGGTGATGAGCGCATGTTTCGCTCTGGGCCTCAACGCCGGAACCCCTATTAAAGCCGCCGCGCTTGCCCAAGGCGTAAGTCCCCTGTTCGCCGGACTTCCCGTGATCCTGATGGTGACTTTGGGCGGTTTCGTAACCAACGCGTCGTACTGCCTTTACCAGAACGCAAAGAACAAGACTTTCGGCGATTACGGCAAAAAAGGGGTGCTGGCCAACAACCTGCTGTTCTGTGCGCTGGCCGGGGTACTGTGGTACTCTCAGTTCTTCGGGCTGGAGATGGGTAAGAGTTTCCTTGTCGATTCGCCCGTTCTGCTGGCATTCTCATGGAGCATCCTGATGTCGCTCAACATCGTCTTCTCGAACGCGTGGGGCCTAATCCTAAAAGAATGGAAAGGATGCAACAAGCGTACTATGACCATCCTTGCAGTAGGTTTGGCGATACTTATATTCTCGGTTTTCTTCCCTTCTTTATTTTAAATTTGGCCGGATTTCAGTATATTGACAGCGCGGACGGGACGCAGAACATCGTACTGTCCTCTGCATTTATGGACGAAGCCATACACCTGAAATATCTGATCGCCGGCGAGAACGACCGGCTGTGGGGACTGACGATAAATTCAGTGGGCCACCAGAACGTGAAATCAGGCGAGGCGTATCCCCCAGGCAATCACCCGACCCGCTACCTTTTTTCGCCTGGCAAAGGGCGCATCCTCGACGAGTACCAGCTCCTGTACATAGTCAAGGGCAGCGGCGAGTTCCTGTCGGAAAGCACAGGAAGGGAAAAGCCGCTTTCGGTTTCGGAAGGAAGTATGTTCATGCTTTTCCCTGGAGAATGGCACAATTACCGTCCCGATCCGCATACCGGATGGGATGAATACTGGATCGGATTCCAGGGCGAGGTGATTGACAACCGCGTCGCGAACGGATTCTTCAGCCGACAGAGGCCGGTCCTGAGAACAGGCATCAACGACGAAATAGTATCGCTATACCGCCGCGCCATCAGCATCGCGATAGAACAGCGTTCGGGATACCAACAGGTCCTTGCGGGTGTCGTCAACCTGATGCTCGGAGTAGCCTACTCTGCGGACCGGAATTGGATGCTCGGAGGAAGAGAGGTGGAGGGGCGCATCAATCGCGCAAAGATTATCATAGCCGAAGAATACCGCGACATAAAACCAGAAGCCGTCGCGGCAAGACTCAATATGAGCTATTCGAGTTTCCGCAAGATATTCCGAGAATACACCGGCTTCGCCCCGATGCAGTATATCCATGAACACAAGATCGGGAAGGCAAAGGAACTGCTGACCAATACAGACGCGCCTATCAAGGAGATAGCCTACCGGCTCGGGTTCGGGAACCACGAATATTTCTTCACGTCGTTCCGCAGGAGCACAGGGCATACTCCTCTCAACTACCGTAAGATAACACAGGGAAGAAACCTCGATAAAACCGAATAAAAACAGACCGAAATGAAACAGACATATATCTTCTGCCTGTGCGTACTGGCAGCCGCAACACTTTGGGGATGCAGGGACGACATCCAGGGGAAGCAACTCGAAGCGGGATTCACAGACACGCCCGACTCCATAAAAATATCTGCATACTGGTACTGGATATCCGACCATATATCTCACGAAGGGGTGGTAGAAGACCTGAAAGCAATGAAAGAGGCGGGCATAGGGCGGGCATACATAGGCAACATCGGTATCGGAGATTTGGACAAAGGGACCGGCCGGGTCAGATTCGGCACGGACGAGTGGTGGGACATCCTTCACACGGCTCTCAAAACGGCTACCGAACTTGGTATAGAGATAGGCATTTTCAACAGTCCCGGATGGAGCCAGTCCGGTGGTCCGTGGGTAAAGCCAGGGGAGGCCATGCGTTACCTTGCATCCACGCAAACTGCCGTAGAAGGCGGCCGGAGAGTACGGATATCGCTTCCAAGGCCCCAAAAACCGTTCGCTGAAGACTTTCAGGATGTAAAAGTATTAGCATATCCTGTGGTTAAGGGTAAGACACATGTGGAAAAGAACATGATGTCACTGATACAAAATGGAGAAAGTATAAATTATTTTAATTTTCCCGATCCTTTCACACTGCGCAGCCTGAAGATTTTCACTTCTTCCGTTCCCATAAATTCGCCTGCGCGCATTGAAGTCATGGAAGGTGGCGGATGGCGCACCCTGGCCGAGTTCCGCATAGACCGTTTCAACGCGGCGCTCAACGTCGGTTTCGATCCTCACGCTCCGGTGGTCGTTTCGGTTCCTGAAACCACAGCCACCACCTTCCGTCTTGCGGTCACGGACATGGCGGCAGGAAGTTGGCTGGAAAGATTCGAACTTTCATCCGTTCCGGCGGTCGAGCGCTACCCCGAAAAAACGTTGGCAAAGATGTACCAGACACCGCTGCCCTACTGGCACGAATATATGTGGCGCGACCAACCGGTTGCAGACGATCCTTCGCTGGTAGTAGACCCTGCGGCGGTAGTCGATATTTCCCGGTATTTCGACGGCGAGATCCTGACGTGGGACGCTCCTGCAGGCGACTGGATCGTGATGCGAACTGGAATGCTGCCGACTGGGGTGACGAACTCGCCCGCCGGTCCCGAAGGCACCGGACTGGAAGCCGATAAAATGAGCAAGGAACACATACGCTCGCATTTCGACGCATTTATGGGCGAGATCATACGCCGCATTCCGGCAGAAGACCGCCGGAGCTGGAAAGTCGTGGTGCAGGACAGCTACGAAACAGGGGGACAGAACTTCACAGACGATTTTCTAAAGGATTTCGAAGAGTGTTACGGCTACAGCGCCGTGCCGTATCTACCCGTATACGACGGGGTGGTTGTCGGCAGCGAGGATATTTCCGACCGCTTCCTGTGGGACGTGCGCCGACTGGTTGCAGACAAAGTGGCCTATGATTATGTGGGAGGGCTGCGGGACGTGTGCCATGAACACGGTCTGACCACATGGTTAGAGAATTACGGACACTGGGGATTCCCCGGCGAGTTCCTGCAATACGGAGGTCAGTCCGACGAAATCGGCGGGGAATTCTGGAGCGAAGGCGAACTGGGCGACATCGAGAACCGCGCCGCGTCTTCCTGCGGACATATATACGGCAAAAACCGCATATACGCAGAGTCTTTCACCGCGGGCGGAGGCGGTTTCCACCGTTATCCTGCCATGATGAAACAGAGGGGCGACCGTTTCTTTACGGAAGGAATCAACAGTACGCTGCTGCACGTCGTGATCTCACAGCCATACGAAGACCGCGAACCGGGCGTTAATGCATGGTTCGGCAACGAATTCAACAGAAAGAACACGTGGTATCCCCATATGCACCTGTTCACTGAATATCTGAAACGCACGAATTATATGCTGCAACAGGGTATCAACATTGCCGATGCGGCCTATTTCATAGGTGAGGACGCCCCGAAGATGACCGGCGCGGCCGACCCCGCGCTGCCGAAAGGATATCAGTTCGACTACATAAACGCCGAAGTACTTATCCGCGACGCATTCGTGAAGGACGGCATGCTGACGCTTCCGCACGGGACGCAATACCGCATACTGGTGCTGCCGAAACAAGAGACCATGCGTCCCGAAATGCTGGCGAAACTCGAGCGCCTGATCCTGGATGGCGCCATCATACTCGGCCCGGCCCCGAAACGCTCGCCAAGTATGCAAAACTACCCTGAAGCTGACAGGTTGATAACCGAAGCGGCCGGCCGGCTCTGGTCAAAGATCGATCCTGCCAAAAAATATGCGGACATCGGCAATGGCAAATTAATAGACGGTATGGACATGACCGAAGCGTTCGCGCTTATCGGATGTCCCCCGGATATGTCCGCTGCACCTGGCGAACCGCTGCTTTACGGCCACCGCAGGCTGAAAGGCATAGACATCTATTTCGTTTCGAACCAGAGCGGCGAAACCATTACAGCCGCACCCGGATTCAGGGTGAAGATGATGAAGCCCGAATTATGGGATGCCGTATCCGGCGAAATCCGCGACATCGGCTCATTCAGCCAGACGGAAACCGGGACTGTGGTCCCTTTAAAGCTCGCGCCCTATGAAAGCGCATTCATCGTGTTCCGCAGCAAAGCCGGGGAAATGCCGACTCCGGCCGATGTTTCGGTTAATTACGGCTATACGGAAACGATAGCCGAGCCGGACGGGGCATGGACCGTAAAATTCGACGCAGCCAAACGCGGCCCCTCCGAACCGGTGACCATGGAGAAACTGCAGGATATCTCCCGCAGCGACGATCCAGGAATCAGATATTATTCGGGCATGCTGACCTATGAAAACACGTTCGAACTTCCGAAGGTTCCAGAAGGACGCGTCTTTGCGGACCTGGGCGCATTGACCGCAATGGCAAAGGTTTGGATAAACGGAGAATACGCCGGAGGGGCATGGACGCCGCCCTACAGGGTCGACATAACCGGTTTAGTGAAACAGGGCAGGAACGAGCTTACGGTCGAGGTGACGACCACATGGAGAAACCGTCTTATCGGAGACTTGAACCTGCCAGAAAGCGAGCGCCGCACGTGGCTCACCGCCCAACCCTGGAAAGCCGATTCGCCGTTGGATCAGTCGGGTCTGATGGGGCCTGTGATGATCGGAAACTCCAAATAATACAGAATGCTTAAATTGTCATGAATCCCGAAGTTTGTAAGGACTACAAAGGAAGTTTATAACTTTACAGAACATTAGGACACGCTTCAGCATAACTCAAATAAATTTGGCCCTGCATTCAGCTTTTCGTATATTTGCCTCCGAATCAAACATAGGAAACATGGGATATGATCTTTTGAAAGGCAAGCGCGGGCTTATCTTCGGCGCACTCAACGATAAATCGATAGCATGGAAAGTGGCTGAACGGGCCGCGGAGGAAGGCGCGTCTTTCGTGCTTACCAACACCCCCGTTTCGATGCGCATGGGCGATATCGACATATTGGCGGAAAAATACAACACCATTGTCATACCTGCCGACGCCACCAAGGTCGACGACCTCGATAACCTCGTACAGAAAGGAACGGAATACCTCGGCGGGAAGTTCGATTTCGTGCTTCACTCCATAGGGATGTCGCCAAACGTGCGTAAAGGACGCCGCTACGACGATCTCGATTACAACTATTACCACCAGACCATCGACGTGTCGGCAATGTCATTCCATAAAGTCATCCAGACCTGCCGCAAGCTCGACGCGATCGAGGAGTGGGGTTCGGTGGTGGCTCTCACTTATGTTGCGGCGCAACGCACGCTGTACGGCTACAACGATATGGCCGATGCGAAAGCCATGTTGGAGTCCATCGCACGCAGTTTCGGTTACATCTACGGCCGCGAAAAGAACATCCGCATCAACACTGTTTCGCAGTCGCCGACGCTGACGACCGCCGGACAAGGCGTCATGGGTATGGAAAACCTGCTGGATTTCGCTGAAAGGATGTCTCCACTGGGCAACGCGACTGCCGAGGAGTGCGCCGACTACGTAATCACGCTTTTTTCTGACCTTACGCGCAAGGTCACCATGCAGAACTTGTTCCATGACGGAGGATATTCGAGTATGGGCATGAGCCTCCACGCCATGCGTATATACAACGAAGGTTTGGAATATCAGGATGTCAAGAACGACAGATCAAAGAATAGAAAGTAGGCGGCCGGATAACCGGATAATAAAAGAGCAACGCGTAACTCAAAAAGTTACGCGTTGCTCTTTTATTATCCGTATTGCGGGACAGCTACCTCACAGAGAATGTGTAAACCGTATGCTGGGTATAGACTTCGCCCGGGCGGAGAACCGTGGTAGGGAATTCGGGATGGTTGGGAGAGTCGGGGAAATGCTGGGTTTCAAGCGCGATGCCCGTGCGGAAATTATGCACTTCGCCATACTTGCCTTTATCCGTACCGTCCATGAAGTTTCCGCTATAGAACTGCATGCCCGGTTGGTCGGTATGTACCGTCATAAGGATTCCGGTAGCAGGTTCATACACCTCGGCTGCAAGCGTCGTTTCTCCCGCCGCCGGTTTGTTCAGCACCCAGTTGTGGTCATAGCCTTTGCCGAAAACTACGGGTTCATAATCAGACTCTATGCGTTCGCCTATAACGGTCGGGGTACGGAAATCCAGCGGAGTGCCATCAACCGGCCTTATTTCGCCGGTAGGAATCAGTCCTTCGTCGGTCGGAGTGAAAGCGTCGGCATTTATCATCATTACGTGCGAATTACTCGATTTGTTGGCCGTGCCGTGCAGGTTGAAATATGCATGGCTTGTCGGATTGAGCACCGTGGGGGCATCGGTCACAGCCTTGTAATCGATAACGACTTCGTTATTCGCCGTAAGCGTATAAGTAACATCGATGGTAACGGCTCCGGGATAAAGTTCGTCGCCGTCGGGGGATACCAGCGTCATCTTCACCGTAGGATTACCGGCCTCATCAGTGGATTCGGCAGCATCCCACACCTGTGATGCCCAGCCTTTCGGTCCGCCGTGAAGCTGGTTTACACCGTTATTCAGGTTAAGTTGATATGCGACGCCGTCGAGCGTGAAGCGTCCGTTCGCAATGCGATTGCCGTAGCGTCCTACCACGGGACCGGAATTGACATCTCCGGTCAGGGTCGCCTCGATGGACTCGTAGCCCCAGATGACGTCTTTAAAATTGCCGTCCTTATCGGGAACCCAAAGCGAAAGCATACGGCAGCCGTAGTTGGTCAGTTGCAGCACCACGCCGTTTGCATTCTGGAGAGTGTAGAGAGACACGGGTTTGCCGTCGATGGAGGTTTCGAAAGCTGCCTTCTCGAGCAGTTTCGGTTGTTCCGCCTTGGTTTTTTCGCCGCCGCAGCCTGCAAGGGCCATAAGCGCGGCAGCCAGAAGTGTAAGTTTTTTCATAATCATTTTAAGGTTTGGTTATCATATTACCGGGAGCGATATGCAAAGATAGGGATTTCAATTACGAATTACGAACCGAGGCAAATAAATTTGCCGAGTTCACCGACGTAGGTCCGACAGTCGCCGTTAGGCGGCGAAGGAAAAGCCGACGGAGGTAACTTTCCTTACCACCTCCCCTCGCTCTGCGAAGGTACTCCTCCTTCGCAAGGATGAGAAATCTACTCATTTCCAAATCCTCAAATCTCTAAATTCCAAAAATGAACTACCCCGCCGCAAGCAACAGGGAATCGACCCTTTCAGTTACCTCCCTCGCGAGACGCCTCCACCGGCATGCGGCCACGGTCGGCGCTCGGGCGATGATTATTTTGCGAAGCAAAACAATTACACCATTCCTTTTATGTGCTTTCCACGGTATTCGCGCGGTGTGCATCCGAATTTCTCAGCAAAGGCGCGGAAGAATGGTCCGCGGTTCGAAAACCCGGATTTGTATATTATCTCGTCTATGGTCATCGTCGTGTTCTGCAGGAGGTCGCGGGCGATGTGAAGGCGGCAGTCGCGGATCATGTGCAGCGGACTCTCTGCGCCCATCTCCTGGATTTTGCGGTAGAGGTGCCGCGAAGACATGTTCATCTTATCGGCAATGAACTGCGCCGACAGGTCTTTCCGTGAAATGTTGGCATTAATGATATCGAGTATCTGCTGCAGAAAACGACGGTGGTCGACATGCGTCAGCTTGCCGCCGGCCAGTTCATAAGCACTGATCGGCGACGCGAAATATTCCTTGAGCGCCTCCTTGCGCGAGATGAGATGCCTGACGAACGTTTTCAAATAGTCAACGTTGAACGGCTTGGCAATATAAAGGTCGGCGCCTGCCTCGAGTCCTTCTATCTGTTCATTGACTTCCTGTTTGGCTGAAACCAGAATTAGCGGCACATGGGCTGTCTTGGGATTCGCCTTCAGCCGCCTGGTTATGGCGATCCCGTCGACTTCGGGCATCATTACGTCGCATATAATCACATTGGGAAGAACCTCAGCCAGCAGTTCGTCCACCTTCGAGGGACGGTTTACCGGTATTACATTATATTCCTGTGCAAAAATCTCACTGATGAACCACAGCATGTCGCGGTCGTCGTCGATAACCATGACTGCAGATTTACTTTCGTCGAACACATACTTCGGTATCTCCGCCTCTGCCGGATAATCCTTTACAGGAGCAGCGTTTGAAATTATATTGCCGATAACCGCAGATCCCCCGGTATCGGGAGGCGTAAGTTCTGCAAAAGGCAGCTGCATCGTAAAGCGCGTCTCGACGTTGCGTTCGCTGTCAACGCCGATGCGCCCACCCAAAAGCCGGATCATGTTGTAGGATATGGCAAGGCCGAGGCCGTTGCGCGTCTGCGATTTTTCGTTCTGGTGCTCGAACTCGTCCAGAATGCTGTAGCGGTCGAACACACGCTCGATATTTTCGGCGCGGATACCCTTGCCTGTATTCGAAACCACCAGTTTGAGTTCCCCGTTGTCTACGCTCAACGCCACCCAGATCGTACCTTTGCGGTTAGTATATTTGAACGCGTTGGAGACCAGATTGCTCAATATCGTGGTCATGAAACCGCGATCTGTGTTCCACACGATCCCCGGTGCGATATCGAAAGTAAACGTAAATCCGCGCGACTCCGCCAGATCGGTGAAATTATCTAAAACCGAAACTACCAGAGAAGATACATCCAATGCCTCTATGCGCGGTGTTTTGTTGCCGGTCTCTATGCGGCGGAACTCTATGAGGTCCTGTATCAGGTCGTTCATGCGGTCGGCGTTGCGTTGGATGAGTCCCGCATAGCGCAACACGAACGGATCGCTTCCCTTGTGGGCGAGTATACGGTCGCACGGGCCTTGAATAAGTGTCAGCGGCGTACAAAATTCGTGGGCGATATTTGTAAAGAACCGCAGTTTCGATTCGTAGACCTCTTTTTCATGTTCCTGCCGCAGGTCGTCTATCATCCTCCGGCGGCGCTGCTCATTGCGCTGGATAAGGAATCCCACGGCCAGCCATAATACCGACGCACCTGCCAGCCCATAGATTATGTATGCCAGAGTCGACATATACCAGGGAGGGCGGATGCGGATATCCACAGCATACTCGCCGCTTTCGATCCCCGCCTCCGGATTGCGGCACTTCAGCCGCAGGGTGTAATGCCCCGGCGAGATATTGGTAAAATATATGGTATTGTTGGGACCGTTCTCTATCCATGTGTCGCTCAGTCCTTCGAGACTATAGGTATATGTACAGTTATGCCCGCTAATGTAGTCTATAGCCGCGAAAGAGAGCGAAAAAAAATTCTCGCGGTAATTCAGGTTGAGTACCGAACCTTTCCTGCCGTCCTCCAGATATTCGTATATGTTATGGTCTTCGCCGAAGATGGTCAGCCGGTCTATCACGATCGGCGGCACGTAGTCCGCCCGCACGTAGTCGTTCTCGCGGATGGTGACGAAACCGTTTATCCCGCCGAAAAAAAGCATTCCTCCGCTTTCCGGCTTGAAATAGGCGCCGTCGCTGAATTCTATCACGTCCGCGGGGGCGTTGTGGCTGTAGGTCACAAAAGTTTCGGTGGCGGGATTGAAACGGATTATACCAGAATTGGTGCTAAGCCATACATTCCCGTGATCACCCATCAGCATACCGTGGACAGTGCTGTTGGGGAAACCGAAATATTCGTTGTAGACCCGGTAGGCGCCGTCGGGCCACCGTTTTACAAGCCCGGCACTGGTACCGAACCACATCACCCCGTCATCGCCCTTCATGATGCAGAAGATGTCGTTCAGCGTGCGGTTGGTATCGGTGTGGTCGAACCGCACCGACTCGAAAGTTCCTGCCGCGACGTCGCGCCTGTATGCCCCGTAGCCTCGGTTGCCGAACCATACGGATCCGGGACTTTCCGCGTACACGGTGAAAAAATAGTTGGCAGACATGCTGCCATCGCCTATGGTGAACCTCTCTGCCGACATCACACGTGGAGTATTACCATTCCATTGCAGGTCAGCCCTGACCATCCCTGTGCCGACGGTGGCTATCCACAGCGTGTTGCGGTCGGGCTGGACCACGCCGTGCACGTAGCACAATTCTTCTCCGTCGATACGGACATCGAGTTGCCGGATCGAGTTCGAAGCGTAATCGTAATAATCCAACCCTCCGTCGCTCCCGATCCACATAATACCATCACTGCCGCCGCTCAACGAGTAAACAGAATTATTCTTCAGGCGGCAGTTGCGCGTGTCGAAGTATTCTATATGGTGTTCGGCGACACTGCGGTTGAAATCGTAATCGAACACACGGAAAAGCCCGTCGCCTTTCGTGGCTATCCACAACGAATTAGTCCCGTCGAGCAGCATCGCCCTCACCGGCTTGTTGACCTCATGCGTGAAACTCTCGAAAACAGTGGATTTGACCGAATAGCTGTCGTTGGAATAGATATATACGCCCTGGCCGTCAGTGCCGATCCATACTATGTCCTGCCGGCGGTCTTTCAGCAGGCAGAAAACCCCGGCCCTGACGTCGATCTGTTCGGCCCTGTAATTCTGCGCCCGGTCCGGCGTATTCCTCAGGCATATCAACCCGTTGGTCTGGAATCCTATGAAAAAATCGTCGTTGCACTTGACTATTGACGAGATATCGCCGTTGCAGCGTATCTCGTCGCCGATATCGGCGATGTAATATTTCTTCTTTTCGTGAATATCATATTCATACAGCGTTCCCGTCGTGTCCACGAAATAGACGGCCGCATCTTCATGGAAAGCATAGCTCAGGCCATATGGATGTTCCGGAAATGTGGCCGGGGAAAGGGTGCGGTTGCCTTCTTTATCCCTGATAAGGGACCACACGGCGCTTTGCCCTTCACGGCAGAAAAGCCACAGCGTATTGTCGTCATAAACCAGGTAATCGAGCAGATTGCCATAGTCGATCCCTTCGATCGGCAGGTGATTGAAAGCAGAACTCTCCTCATTGTAATAAACCAACTCTTCATTCTCATTAACAAACATAACCTCCACATCGCCTCCTTTGCGCAGGCGATAATTGGAACTGTACATATTGTACTGCACGACGGTCTGGCGGCGTTTGTCGAAACGGTCCAACCCATAGTTGGTCTGTATCCAGAAAATACCCGGCTCCGCCTCGAGTATGTTTTCCACCAGGTTGCCGGACAGCGATTTTCCGCCTGCTGTATAGTATGCACGAAGCGTTCTGCCATTGTACATATTCAGGCCGTCGACAGAGCCGAACCACATGAAGCCATCGTTGTCCTGGCACATAGTCTGTATAGCGCTGTTCGAGAGACCGTCGTATTTGGATATCTGACGGAGATTATACCCGTAGAGGCTGCCTGAGACAATAATAAAAATTATTAATAAACTCGCTTTCTTCATTTTAAAAATCCGGATCAAAGGATCAGTATAGATTTGTGATTTACAAATGTACAAAATTGCGTCACGATTTTCAAACGGTCTGTCATTTTTCAGACATCGGGAAAATTCATTTCTACGACAGAACAGTCCACTTTACGGACAAAGACACAAATTTGAACTCAGGTTTGTTTTTTATTAGGGGGCGGCCCGCTATTTTAGCATTACCTAAGATTCTAAAACCAACCGGGAAATTATATCGGGAAATTATACCTGAAGCTTATGATCCATTACCGTATGTTGATCTCTTCCTCCGGTTTCATGCCGGAAATCCTCTCATTCTCTTGATTACATTTCCAGTCGCATCTCCCAACACAACTATATGCGCCGGAAATGATTTTATCCTATCTAACCTTTATTAAACAATAGATGTATGAACTGTAAAAAAATGAAAAAATTTACATTTATCAGCCTCATCCTGTCACTGTTGGTATCCGCTCCTACGGCAGGATTCGCACAGGCAGACAATCCTTCCCCCATTACCGTAAAGGGTGTTGTCACGGATGATACGGGAGCGCCCTTATCGGGAGTGACCGTAATCACGCCTCGGGATGCCGCTGTAACCAACTCCAAGGGAGAATACTCCGTTTCAGTCCCGGGGAACGGTGAAATGACGCTCTCATTCCTGGGGTACACGACTCAGATCGTCAATGTAAATAACCGGGCCGTGATCGACGTCTCCATGCAGCAGGATACGCAGGTTATCGACGACGTTATCGTGGTCGCATACGGGACGACGACCCGCAAACACATTATCTCGGCTGTCGGAACTGTCAAGTCGGACGCGATTGAAAACCGTCCGGTCGCGAACGTACAGCAGGCGTTGCAGGGCGCCGCCGCCAACCTTATCATCCAAACCACCAACTTCGACCCGACAAACAGCGGTATGAATCTTTCGATCCGCGGTGTCAACACTATCGGTAACAACAGCCCTATGGTGGTCATAGACGGCGTGCCGCAATGGGATGCAGGCCGCATGAACGACCTTAATCCCAACGATATCGCAAACATCAGCATCCTGAAGGACGCCGGTTCGGCCGCTATCTACGGCGCCCGTTCGTCCAACGGCGTCATCCTGATCACCACAAAGGGCGGTAAGAAAGAGATGAAGCCTCAGGTCCGTTTCTCGGCTCAGGTAGGCGCTGAAAACCCCAATATCCTTTACGAGCAGGTTCCCACCTACATGAATTCCATTCTGCGCAATGAGACCTTGACGAATGTCGGCCGCGAACCATTCTTTACAGCCGCTGAAATACAGGATTTCTATGACCATGGCGACGGCATACCTGCATACAAGGTTATAATGCAGAATGCACTACAGCAAAACTACAACCTGAGCGTTACAGGCGGCTCCCAATCCACGACATACATGCTTTCGGCAGGTTATTTCAATCAGGGATCCAACTATATAGGCAACTACGGTACGAAGCGCTACAACGTGCGTTCGAACCTTACCACCGAATTCGGACGCCTGAAAATCGGAGCCAATATCAACTACACGCGTTCCGAGGTAGATTCACCGGCAGACGCCAATCTGGGCTTTCTTTTTGCCGACGCAGTCCGTTTTCCGGCATATTATTTCAACCGTCATGTCGAGGACGGCATATTCTTCGGTAACAACTATAAATACGGCGGCTACTCCGTCAGTCCCGCAGCCGGCCTTATGGGCGGAGGAACCAACAAGAACGACAACGACTTCATCAACGGGATATTTACCGTGGATTTCGACATCTACAAAGGCCTTAAAGCCAAAGCGATCCTCGGCGGTGAACTTCGCAACAGCCATCGTTTCACATCCCACAGACCCTATATGTACGCCGTCGACAGCGGCGCCGACTGGGCTGATCCTTCTTCAGCCGTTCTGGGCGGAGCCACAGACCGCAGTGCCGACGACTGGGTTGAAAAGAGAACATACGTTAGCACCCAGTTAATGCTGGAATACAACCGCACATTTGCTGAAAAGCACAACGTGTCGGGCCTGTTCGGCTGGTCCCAGGAATCCAACAGAAAATACGCGCTGACGGCAGGCAAAAAATACCTGAACGATATAGACCAGCCTACCGAAGGCACGGTCGTCGGCGAGAACACCTCTCTCTCGTCCCAGGGCAAGGAGAGGTCGGCCATACAGTCTTTCTTCGGCCGCGCCGCGTATTCATACGACGACCGTTACTATTTCGAATTCACGGCACGTTACGACCAGTCTTCCAAATTTCTCCAGTCCCGCAACGCAGGTTTCTTTCCCGCGGTATCATTGGGCTGGCGTATATCGGAAGAAGCCTTTATGGAAGGATACCGCGAACGGGCCGGCGACCTGAAACTCCGCATGTCGTATGGTCTTGCCGGCAACCAGCAGGATGTGGGCAACTATGACTTCCTGACGACTTACGGTATCTGGCAGAACGCATACGGCTTCAACGGCCAAACCGTACCCGGAATGCAGTTTACACTCGGCAATGAACTGCTGACATGGGAAAAAGCCAAAACATTCAACATAGGCGCGGACTTGTCGTTCTTCAGGAACTCCCTTAACGTCAGTTTCGACTACTTCAACAAACGCACGGTGGATATTCTCCTTTCCCCTATAACCGCCATGGTAAACGGAGCCGAGATCGCCAAGGAAAACCGGGGCATACTCAAAAACCAGGGTTGGGAAATGACGGTCAACTACAATCTTGCCCGCGGCGCATGGAACCATAGCTTCGCGTTAAATCTCGCCGATTCGATGAACGAACTCGTAAGTTACGGTGACACTGACATACACGCCAACGACGGCGTGAGCGTCATCCGCCAGGAAGGCCTGCCGCTTAACTCGTATTACGGCTACAAAGTCTCCGGATTCTTCCGGAACTACGATGAGATCCAGGACGCCGCAGTCCCGACCGGGATAGACCGAACGCAACTTCGTCCGGGCGACGTACGCTATGTCGACCTGAACAAGGATGGAAAGATCGACGATGACGACCGTACTTATCTGGGCTACGGGTTCCCGCGCTATACATTCGGTTTCAACTATAATGTTGCTTGGAAAGGCATTGACGTGGGTATCATGCTCCAGGGTGTTCTGAAGCGTACCAACGCTATCCGAGGCGAACTGGTGGAACCGTTCCACTCCGATTATGCGATGACGATGTTCGAGCACCAGCTGGATTACTGGGCGCCCGACAACATGGATGCACGCTGGCCGCGCCTGTCGGCGTCAGGCTCGGTAAGCACATCCAACAACTGGGGGCGATCCGGCTCGGAACTGATTATGATAGAAGGGGCCTACCTCCGTGTAAAAGACATACAGGTCGGCTACACTTTCCCGAAACAATGGACTAAAAAATTCGCCTGTGAATCGCTGAGGATCTATTTTTCGGCACAGAACGCGCTGACCCTGACCAAAAACGGTTTCGTAGATCCTGAAACAACGGAATTCGGCAGCAACATGAGCCGCGGCGGCGCCAACTCGGTGCGTAACTATCCCACCCTGCGCTACTTCGGCGGCGGCATCGACTTAACTTTCTAACGAAATAACCGAATACAATTATGAAAATCAGATATATATTAGCTTTACTTACTCTCGGTATTGTAAGTTGTGTCGGTCTGGAACAATACCCATCCGACAAATTTACCGATGAAACCTACTGGAAGTACGAAGAAAACGTGCGTGCCGCCCTCTACCTCGGTTACAACCAGACCTGGTCGCACGACTACTATTTCAACAACAACCTGCTCTCCGACGAAACCTATGGCAGCCGCCATTCCAGCACGCAGGGGGATATAGCAACGGGTATAGCAACCACATCGAACGGACGCTTCAGCTCCGAATGGGGAGACTGCTTCCGCGCTCTCCGCACCATCCACACCGTGCTCGACGCCCAGAGCCGCATAGATACCGGCGATCCTGTCTTCAAAGAACGCATGCTTGCCGAAATGCGCCTGATGCGCGCTTTCGTCTACCTGCGCCTGATAACATGGTATGGAGATGTTCCGTTCCTCACAACAAATCCGACGATCGCATCGTCGAAAACCATTCCGCGCACAGACGCAGCGACTATCCGGGAATTTATACTCCAGGAACTGGAAGACGTCTCTTCCGTACTGCCTAAGAATACCGACATCGCGGCTGCGGAAAGAGGCCGTTATACCTGCGGTACCGCAATTGCGATCAAGGCCCGCATATATCTGCTGGAAAACGATTTTGTGAACTGTGCTAAAGAATGTGCAAAACTGATCAACACTACGGACTTCGGTACTTATGCTCTGGCAGACGATTTCCAAAAGCTGTTTCACGACCAGAGCTATGCTTACGGTCCGGAATCCATCATGACCGTTGAATATGCCACGCTCAACGGCACCGATAACGTAGTCCGCAGTTGGGGCAACGCCAACGGCTTTTTACCCCAGTCGATCGGTTCCAAAGGCGTGACGACACAGTCGCCTACCCAGGAACTGGTAGATACTTTCCGTAAACTCAACGGGAGCCTTGCCACCAGCAGCACAGATTATCTGGACCGTGACAAACGATTCTACACCACTATTGCCTACAATGGTGCTACCGTGGAAATTCCGGCAGCGAAAAATCTATCGGGACTCTCCGGTTCGGAAGGTGCCGGCAAAGGAACCTATATCTGCTACACTAAAGCGAGCGACGAAAACGGGACATCCGACAAAGCACAGCGGTATGATGCCTACAACGGCACCCAGGATCGCACGGCCACCGGATATTATGCTTTGAAAAACTACAACGCTTCGATGACGGACCTTGGCGGCAATTCCTACAAATCCATTATGGAGATCCGCTATGCCGATGTCCTTCTAATGTATGCCGAATCGATGTATGAAACAGGCCAGATGTCGTCTGCCGTTTGGGACCAGACCATCAGGCCGTTGCGCGAACGTGCAGGGTTCGATGCCGCGTACTGCGCATACCCCGGGGACGGAGATCTGCGCCAAACGATCCGCGACGAACGCCGGGTGGAACTGGCCCTCGAAGGCCGCCGCGCATTCGACCTGCGCCGTTGGGCCGTACTCGCGAACTCGTCGATCAAGAATACGGGTGCTGCCGTTCTCACATCCCAGGCCACGGGTGCGCCTTTCCTCGACAGCAACGCAAAAATAGTATGCCCTAACCCGTACAATATGAAATACTGGTTTGCTATTCCCCAATCGGAACGCGATGTCAACCGCAACCTGACTCAGAACCCGGGTTGGTAGCAATATTTGATTGGTAGATAACGTTAATATACTCAAAAAAAACACTATGAAAGCTATATTGAAAAAATTAACATTCCCGGTTGCCGGTTTGTTTTGCCTGGGTTTTGTCGCCTGTGACGACGATCTTCGGGAAATTAATTACAATATTCGTTCCGGCGACGAGCTTTATTCTCCTGCGAGCGGTTTTG
The DNA here is from genome assembly GCA_031548515.1 of Rikenellaceae bacterium. GTDB lineage: Bacteria > Bacteroidota > Bacteroidia > Bacteroidales > Rikenellaceae > UBA940. The sequence goes on from JAVBRB010000008.1 coordinate 50,508, forward strand.
AAGTGGATCTTGGAACAAGGGCGAACACGACATTCGAATGGGCTCCTTCCATAGCGGAAGACGGAGGGTATGTAGCATACAATGTATTGTTCGATAAATCCGACGGGGATTTCTCGAATCCGATCGCATCCGTACCCAGCCAATTGACCGGTTCCCAGAGTCATCTGACAATGACGGCCAAAGACCTGAATAAAATTGCCCGCGCCTCCGGCCTAGACAAGGTGGAAACCGGGACGCTAAAATGGACGGTCAAAGCCTCGAAAGGTTTGTTCGGAGAAGTTTATTCCGAAGCAAACACCATAACCGTCACGACCATGAACGCGATGAATCCGCTGCCCACGGCTGTAGCTCTGGAGGGTAATGCCACCGAGGATCCTGCCGACGGGATACAAATGGCCTTATCGGCGGGGATCGACGGGATCAAGGCCGAAGAAGGCGCTTTCGAATGCTTCGCCCGGTTCACTGCGGCGACTTTCACCATTGCCGACGACCAGGGACGCTACTATGGCCTGAATGCAAACGGCACCATTACCGATTCCGAAACTCCCATAGATAATACGATATCCGGCGGCGCAGGCATCTACTGGCTGAAACTGGAATTCGACGGCATGATCTGGAGTGCTCAGAAAGTTTCCAAGGTCGAACTGCAGGCTTCAAGTACAGGGGCATGGGCAGGAAACTGGTGGAGCGATCTGGACTGGAAGGTAGTCTTCGCAATGACCTATGACGGTAAGGGCGTATGGGTGCTCAAAGATTACGATAACAGAATGTCCGTAGACAAGAGCGGTGCAGGCGTCGATGACCGCCACAAGTTCAAAATGACGGTCGGCGATGGATCCGTATACTATCTGTGCAACAACGGACGGTCGTTGGGCGCGTCGTATACGACGGACTACATGAAGGTCGATATTTTTACATCTGCGAATGTAGGCAATGCCGACTGGGACAGGTCCTGGAATTTCCTGACGGCCGACAAGGGCCGTCCGTTCGACGGTTACCTCTACATGAACGGAGACAATCCGGCCGGAACCTGGTGGCATGAATACAAATTCAAATAATCCGAGAGCAGGATACTCTTTCCGCGCTGTAAGTTGCGGAAAGAGTATCCGAAAACCGGTTAACTCCAACCTCAAAATTAACTGAATCCGAAAAACTATGAAAAATACACTTGTAAAAGGAGCTATCATTCCCTTTATCGCGGTGGCAGCCATCTCTGTTTCCTGCATGAGCGAGAAGGATTATGAAAAGAAAACAACTCCGCCCGTTTCTAAAGGAGTGACTTCATATGCTTCCTATGATATCGACTGGGGCGAAGCCGCCGATTCGGTATCGACAGCCTTTATCGATCGGTTCTACTGCAGTACTAACGGCCAAAGAAACTACGGCGTATTTACTTACAAGGACCATGGCGGAACAGACGGTTCGAACTTCAACTGCTACTGGCAGCAGGCCCATGCCATGGCTGCCATGGTCGACTATTACAACCGCATTAAGGCGAGCGATCCCGCCGAGGAAACCCGTATCAAAGAATATTTCGAACTCTGGTACAACAGAAAGGGAAACAATTACGAAGGCAACGCCAGTTACCGCGGCTCGACGGGATTCGGCAACGATTTCACGGACGATACCTGCTGGATCATCATCACGCTGCTCCAAATGCATGAGGCTACCGGAATACAAAAATATTTTGACGCGGCCAAAACCACCTGGAACGAATGTGTCGTGCCCCGCTTCGACGTAACCGAGTCGGGTTGGCTGCCATGGAAATGGACGAGCCTCGGCCCGAACGAATGTACCAACGGCCCCGGCGCCATTATCGCAGCCATGCTTGCCGGCTATGCAAAGGAGGCCGGTGACACGGACGCTTTCGAAACATATCTGGACCAGGCATACACCTGTTTCGACCAGAACCTGGCTGTGATGGCCGCGGACGGCACGCTGGGCAGCACCCCTCTGAGCTATACGCAGGGTACCTGCATGGAAGCCGGCCGCCTGATATGGAAACTGACCGGCGACGCAGGATATCTGCGCAAGGCTATCCTGGCGGCACGAGGCCAAATGGCCTCCAGCAGAATGAACGAGGTCTATAATAAGGAAACTGTCATGCGCGACGAAGGAACTGACGAAAACAACTCGATTTTCCATGCCGTCCTCATGCACTGGGCAGCGCGCATGGTTCTCGACAAGCAGATAGACTCTTTCGACAGCAAAATCCGTAAGGAACTGTATGTGTACATCCTCCGCCATGCTTCCTACTATTGGACGCTGGGTATCGACAAATCGGAACACGGCTGGCCGAATTCCTATTTCGGAGTGAAATGCCACAAGGCCCGCGAAGCCGGCACAGGCGGTTCCCTGGGCGCATACAGCAGCGCCGCTCAAACCATAGAATCGATGTATATGGTTAAGGACCTCAAGTTCTAATTTAACGGAAAAACTACTATGAAGAAGATTATTATATTGTTATCGTTCGCCGCCATGGCTTTAGGGTTTCATGCGTGCGCCGAAGATGAAACGAACTCGGACGTTATACCCGCGGATCAGTTGTATCTGCCGCGCAATGACTATCCTGTCGACACAAGCAAAGGACAGGCCGTGAAGTTCGAGTGGAAAACGTCCAAGACCGGAAACAATTCGTCTGTCAAATATGAATTGCTGTTCGATATAGGGAACGGAAATTTCTCGGAACCGGTTTACATCATACCGAGTTCCAACAATGGGTACAGCCCTGAAGCCGAGATTTCCGCTGCAACCTTGAAAACCATCATATCACGTATCGCTAGCCGTACAGGAGCCAACACTGGTGATATAATCACTATCAGGTGGACAGTACGCGCCCTTAGCGGTACCGCTTCCGCCGTGTATTCCGGAACGAACGGCATCCGCACATTGCAGGCCCTTGTTCCCAATCCGACGCCGAACACGGTAGCCATGGAGGGAAGCAGCACTGAAAACCAGGAGAGCATCTCGCTTTTCGCTGCAAACGTGCTGCACACCGCAAAAGGCACATACAGGGACGAACGCCAGGAAGGAGCATTCGAGTGCTATACGCAATTGGCGGAAGGGGAATTCAATATCGTGGACGATTACGGCCGTTACTACTATCTTGGAGAATCGAACACGATTTACAAATCGGATGTCGAAACAGAACCCACGCCCACAACCATCGCGGGCACGGATGCCGGCATTTACTGGGTATACATGAATTTCAACTCTATGACCTACAAACTGCAGAAGATCGCGAAAGTTGAATTCTATCTTGCGAATGGCGAAAGCAAAAAGAATCTCTCGTATGAAGGCGGCGGAATTTGGGCAGTTGAGGACTACGCATGGAATTACAAAACCGGAGGCACTTCGGATTCCCGCCATAAATTCATCTGTACATTTGCCGACAATTCCACAGAATACTGGGGCCACTACGAAGACGACTGCCGCAGTTCCGCGACTCCCGAAACGGAAAAGCCCGCTTTGTTCTACAACATTTTCCGCCACGCCACCTCTGTCGGCTCGTGGGACAACACATGGAAGGTCAACGAAAACGTAAAAGAAGGCTTTGGAATGAATGCCGCGTTCCGTCTGCACATGAACAATACGGACGCTTCACTCTTCCTTCTCGAACGCTCGTTCGTTCTTGTCGGCGACGCCCTTCCCACATCGGTAAGCATGCAGGGTGCAGCTGCAGAAGGCACGACAGCGCTTTCGGCGGCGAGCATACTCCAGACTGCAAAAGGTACGTATACCGACCAGCGCCAAACCGGTGCATTCGAATGCTATACCAAACTGGTCGCAGGCCAGTTCACCATTACCGACAACTACAACCGCTACGTTTCTTTAGGGAGCGGCGGTACATTTACCACATCCGGCACATCGGTTTCCAACACGGTATCGGATGCAGGCGTGTACTGGATATGCCTGGACTTCGTCTCGAAGACCTATACTATGAAAAAGATCTCGAAAGTGGAATTATGGCTTGTCAACCCGGGTACTAAAACCGAGCTTACCTATAAAAACAACGGTATCTGGAGTATCGAGGACCTTGCATGGAACTACAAAACCGGAGGCACTTCGGATTCCCGCCATAAATTCATCTGCACTTTTGCAGACAGTTCGGTAGAGTACTGGGGCCACTACGAAGACGACTGCCGTCATGCCGCAGACGCAACAAAACCCGCGTTATTCTACAACATTTTCCGACACACAACCTCAGTCGGACAGTGGGACAACACATGGAAAGTCAATGAAAGCGCAAACGAAGGTTTTGGAATGCTCGCGACGTTCACTCTCAACATGAACAATACGGCAGCCACGCTCTACCTTCTCCAACGTTCTTTCAGGTTCAGCGGAACGCTGCCTGCATCAGTAACCATACAAGGTAGCGCTGCAACTGAAAACGGGAACAATGTATCACTCTTCGCCGCGAGTCTGCTTCATACATCGACAGCGAATGTAACTTCGGATGACCGTGAAAGCGGTGCGTTCGAATGCTACACAAGACTAACCGCAGGCAATATTACTATTACAGACAATGAGAGCCGTTACGTATCCCTTGTATCCGGAGGCAGCATGACGTTCTCAGGAACGGCCGTATCGAATACAGTAGCAGCAGGTATATATCGAATATACCTGAACTTCAACTCCATGACATGGACAATGAAAGAAATCACGAAAGTCCAGGTATGGAACGGCCCCTGGTTCGGCGGTGGCGGGACACAAGACCTGACATATCAGGGTAACGGCGTATGGAAGGTCAGCGATTACGCATGGAACATAGGTAACGCGAGTCAGAAAGACAGCCGGTATAATTTCAGGGCCACTTATGCAGATGCCACAGTGGAACGTTGGGCTTACCGCATAGATGACTGCAATGAACATAATAATATCGCCGGCACACCTCTGTTCTACAATGTTTTCAGGTTCGACGACTCAAAGATGAGCAACAACTGGAACCACTCGTGGAAAACCGTGGGCGATAACGAAGGTTATAACCAAAAAGCGACATTCACGATTTATATGAACAACACCCAGGATGCGGCCTGTACCCACACCCGCTCTTTCAGTAATTAAGTTCTAAGATTAATCTAAAACATTAAACATGTTTTCGCTGCGGGCCGGCCTGAGGCCGGTCCGCAGCAAAAACAAACAACACATGACCGGAACAAACCAACCGGCGCAAAACAATTTAGAAAAGAGAAGAATAGAGGTATTTAAAGAATTTTTAATGGTATATTTGTCCTGCCGATACCAGCCGGTCTCCCGGAACAATGCCGGAAACGGCATCCCAAACTGAAAATAAAGTGAAAAACAACATACAATCTTTGACATGAAAACACAACTGATTATTGCCGCCGGATTTATGCTGGTCTGTTCAGCTACGGGGGCAAGCGCAGCCACATCGGATTCTCACAGGGCTGGAATGCCGTCAGCGAGCATTCCCGAGGCTGTCGCTGATGCCGTAAGGCCGACCGGCAACTACAAAGTCACCAACCGTCCGCCTGCAGCCGACCGGTTGTTCGTTTCGAAGGCCGTCGAGAAGGAGATCGCCCGGGTCAAGAAAACACTGAAAAACCAGAAACTCGTGTGGATGTTCGAGAACTGTTTCCCCAATACACTCGACACTACAGTACGATACCGCAGAACCGATGGAAAAGATGACACCCTTGTCTACACGGGCGACATCCATGCCATGTGGCTCCGCGACTCCGGCGCACAGGTATGGCCTTACGTCCAACTGGCCAACAGCGACAAGGAACTCAAGGCGATGATCGCCGGAACCATTATGCGGCAGTTCAAATGCATCAATATCGACCCTTATGCCAATGCGTTCCTGGATCCGCACGATCCGAATCCCGACCATCAGTGGATGAGCGACATAACCGACATGAAGCTCGAACTTCACGAACGCAAATGGGAAATAGATTCGCTGTGCTATCCCATCCGCCTGGCATACCACTACTGGAAAACGACCGGCGACGCTTCGATCTTCGACTCCGAATGGCTTCAGGCCATAACCAACATTCTCAAGACATTCCATGAACAGCAGCGTAAGGATGGCGTAGGACCATATACATTTATGCGCGAAACTACTCGCCAGCTCGACACCATGTGCAACGGCGGCAAGGGCAATCCTGTGAATCCGGTGGGGCTGATCGCTTCGGCTTTCCGCCCTTCAGACGACGCGACGACATTCCTGTTCCTCGTTCCGTCGAACTTTTTCGCCGTGACCTCGCTCCGCAAGGCGGCAGAAATCCTGACCGCTGTGAACAAACGCACGGACCTTGCACAGCAATGCACCGACCTGGCAGCAGAAGTCGAAGATGCGCTGGCAAAATACGCGACCTACGAACACCCGAAATACGGCACGATATACTCGTTCGAGGTGGACGGTTTCGGCAACCGCTTCCTGATGGACGACGCCAACGTTCCGAGCCTTCTGGCAATGCCTTACCTCGGTGACATGGACGTCAACTGCCCTGTCTATCAGAACACCCGCGCATTCGTGTGGAGCGAGGATAATCCCTATTTCTTCCGCGGGACTGCAGGCGAAGGCATCGGCGGCCCGCACGTAGGATACGATATGGCATGGCCCATGAGCATCATGATGAAGGCTTTCACCAGCCAGGACGACGCCGAGATCAAGTGGTGTGTAGAGATGCTGTTGAAAACCGATGCTGAAACCGGATTCATACACGAATCCTTCAACGTAAACGATCCTAACAATTTCACCCGCGAGTGGTTCGCATGGCAGAATACTCTGTTCGGGGAACTGATACTGAAGTTGGTAAACGAAGGCAAGACAGACCTGCTGAACTCGATTCAGTAAGCTGAGTTTACCTGTAGAAAGGACCCGTCATACAGCGGGAGGCAGTATGCGGGTCCTTTTTCGAGACAAACATGGCAATCAACTTACATAAACATGGCAAAAACCATGTCATTACGAATCTATCGGCTCCCCAGGGTCATGGCTTGGGTTAGTCGGTAAAAATGATCCGTATGAGAAGGAAAGGCCGCGCGTTTTTGCGCCGCCTTTCATTTTTTTACCTATCTTGATAGCCTAAATTATTAAGACTATGAAACTACTCGCCAAACTTTCCGCAGCATGCCTTCTGTTTGTGTGCTCTGCGCTGTCCGCCCAGGACATAGAACTGAAAATCAACAAAAAATACATCAACTTTCCGGTCTCCCACTCAGTGGATAGGGGACGAATGACGTTTACCGTCGACGGCATGGCTGAGGCGCCGGTAGTCATACGGCTGGCTCCTTCGGAGGCGGATTACTGGGTTTTCCGCGACGTGTCGGCCTGGAAAGGGAAGAAGATAAAAATAAGCTACGGCGGTGACCGGACCGGACTCGCACAAATATACCAATCTGACGAAATTGCTGGTCAGGACTCGCTGTACCGTGAAAAGAACCGTCCGCAATTCCATTTCACAACGCGGCGCGGCTGGATAAACGACCCCAATGGCCTGCTGTACCACGACGGCGAATACCACCTTTTCTACCAACACAACCCCTATGAGCGAGAATGGGAGAACATGCATTGGGGGCATGCCGTGAGCCGCGACCTGGTACATTGGGAAGAGTTGAACGACGCCCTGCGTCCCGATGTGCTGGGATCGATGTTTTCGGGTTCAGCGGTCGTCGACTACGAAAACACTTCCGGCTTCGGCACGAAGAAAACCCCTGCAATGGTGGCTGCCTACACCGCCGCAAGTCCCGACAGGCAGGTGCAGTGCATTGCATACAGCCTGGACCGCGGGCGAACTTTCACAAAGTATGGCGGCAATCCGGTGATAAATTCCAAAGAGAAGTGGAACAGCCAGGATACACGCGATCCGAAAGTATTCCGGTATGCCCCGGGCGGCCATTGGGTGCTGGTACTCAACGAACGCGACGGCCATTCCATATACAACTCGACGAACTTGAAAAATTGGGTCTATCAAAGCCATACTACAGGGTTCTGGGAGTGCCCGGAACTGTTCGAACTGCCGGTCGACGGCAATCCGGACAATACCCTGTGGGTCATGTACGGCGCCTCGGGAACTTACATGCTGGGGTCGTTCGACGGCAAAGCATTCACCCCGCTCCATGGAAAATATCAATACTCCACAGGGTCGATCTACGCCGCCCAGACTTTTACGGACATGCCCGGCGGAAGGCGGGTACAGATCGGCTGGGGGCGCATACCCCATCCCGGCATGCCGTTCCGGGGAATGATGCTGCTTCCCACGGTGTTGAGCCTCCGCACGACAAAAGACGGACCGCGGCTGTTCAGCAAACCTGTTGCAGAAACGGAACAGCTTTTCACTCCCGTTACGCAATGGAACGGACTGACATCAGGCAAGGCTAACGAACTGCTGAAAAAATACTCGGACGATGGCTGCCTGCGGCTGAGAACCACCATAAAACTGTCGCACGCCACCGGCGCGGGTTTTAATCTTTACGGACAGCGGATCATCGACTACGACATGAATGACAATACACTGAACGGCATGTTCTATTCGCCCGAAGATATGACAAGCATGGAACTGTCGGCCGACATCTACATCGACCGCACCTCCATTGAAGTTTTCATCGACGACGGGGCTTACTCCTACTCTATGGAACGGCGCGCCGATCCCCGAAACAGCGAAGGCTTCCATTTCTGGGGCAACAACATCGAAGTGAAGAACCTCGAGGTTTTCAGCGTCGAATCTATTTGGTAAAAGAAGAGAGGCCGGAAAATATCCGGCCTCTCTTTTATCAGTTCTGCATCTTGTCCTCCAGCAATTTTATGTAAAATCCTCCGACCACCGAACGTGCGCGGAAGCCCACGTGGGTCGGCGAGTCGGTGTTGTACCAGTCGGACATAGGCACACGGTCGGTCGTCTCATTGTAGAACCGCCACACCGGCGTGATGAACTGCCCGAAATCATGGATGTCGCCGGCCAGAGTCGCGGTCCACATTATCCAGTCGGACTTGGTGTAATTGCGGCGGCTGTCGAGCGGCAAGCCGTATTTATTCTGTTTTGTAAGGTAATATGCTATCTCTTTCTGCGCGACTTCGGCCGGGAAAATACCAAGTCCCAACAGTTTATCCCATACCAGGTTGTATTTCTGGCTCCATGTGCCCGGACGGTCGAATGTGAGGCGATAATGGTCGCCGTCGTCGGCCATCTGCATCCACTTCTGCGCCATGTTCTTCGCGGCAACGGTATATTTCTCTGCCGCGTCGGTCTTGCCGAGCAGCCCTGCGCAGTAACCATACGACGCTATGCCCATGACTGCCTTTATCGACAGGTTTGCGTTGTGGGCGAAATGTCCCGCAAAGTCATCCGTACACAGCTGGTTTTCCGGGTCAAGACCTTTCTCCATTAGATAATCGACCCATACGGTCAGCATATCCCAATGCTTTTCGGCATATTCGGCATTGCCTTCCATTGCGGCTATGGCGGCGGTCAGCACGAGCATATTTCCCGCTTCTTCTACCGGCATGTCGCCACCGTAGGTCTGCCCGTTGGCGAGAGGATATGTACCGACGTCGTGCGAAGGGAAGGGCTTTGTCCAACGGCCGCTTTCGCTGTAATAGAATATATGGTTCATCAATCCTTTCGCCAGGTCGGTATTGTATAGAAGGTAGAGCGGCGCCGAAGGATAAGTTATATCGACCGTGCCGATGGAACCGTTGCTGAAATTTTCCTTAGAAAGCCACAGCAGGTCGCCGTTGGGAGCTTCGACGAGTTTATGCGCCGCTACAGACTGGCGGTATGCCAAAGCACACAGTTCGGCATACTCCTGGCCTGCCACATCGACGGCCCTGCGCATCAGGTCGTAGTCGAATTGGGCGCATTCGGCCTTCAGGTGCTCGTACTCATACAGGGCCTGTCCAAAAGCCTCCTCAATCGAAAGGTTTCCGAGGCGATTCCAATATGGGCGCAGGTTCTCTCCAAAATACTGTATCGAACAGATATCGTCGTAGCCGACCATGACCTTGCCCGAAGCCTTTTTGGACATTCCGAGCGCACGCGCGAGGCCCATATTGCTCTTGCCTTTCGGGGCGACGTCGCCGTTCAAAACGCCTTGGGAAGCAAACGAAGAGCGAAGCGAGGCAAAATCACCCACGGCTGCGGTAGTGCCGCCGTTCTCGGCAGCGAGATAAAACCAGCCCCAGTCTATGCGCACGTTATCCCCTGCCCTGCCGAGTATTTTCTGTTCCGTGCCGCCGGTCTTCAGGTATGTCATGCCGTCCTTTTCGAAGCCCTCGCTGATGTTGGGCTGGCTGTGGAAATTCAACGCCCACGCCGGAGCAGTTTCGAAATATATCTGCACATCGTGCGCGGCGCCGTCGGTCGAGCGGACGTCATAGGAGATGTAGTTCACCGGGCGCGACATGAGGTCGAGGTCGTGCATCAGCAGCGGCGCGAGGAATGAAAGCTGCAGTTCCACAGGACCGCATGCGAACATATAGTCGGTGCGCGTTGGCTGAACGTCAACAGACTTCTGCACGGCGGCGTTGCCTAAGTATTCATTGACCGAAGGGTCGGTGTAAATGCCGAAATCGAGGTAGGCGTCGCCCGCCGTGTTCTCACACCATGCAGCGATAACCAGACACCCGTTCGAAGCCTTGGATTTCATTTCGTCGGTTACGGTCACGACGACCTCCTTGCGGTTGAGGTAGCGCTCCCTGACGACCTGCTCGCCATTAATGTATAGCTCCACGTTGTCGTCATGCAGCAGGCGCAGGTAGAGGGGTGCGGCCATCTGTTGCGGGGAGAGTTCGACCGTGCGGCGCACCCACACGTCGCGCGAGGTCCACACCGTGCCGACGCTCATTTCGTTCTCCGTACCGAAAGCGGCCGCCCCTTCGGTCCATTTCGAGTCGTCGAAACCGGGTTTTTCCCATCCGGCAGCGGGTTTCGAATGCGTGTAGCGCCCCCGCCACGGAGTATCTGTAGACATTCCGGCCACCACGGTATACGGTATCGCCTCCATCCCCATGAAGCGGTAGACGGTGCCGTCGACCCTCAATGCCCCCATCATTGGCAGTTCGGTATTGCTCCAGTGGCGTACGGGACCGTCGTACAGATTGTCGGTCATCGACCATGCACTTGTATACGGATCGATGGTGATAAGCGGATACGCCGGCGCGCGAAGCGTGTTGTGTATCGTCTTGACCTCGGGTTCGCCGCATCCGGTCATCAGGAACAGCGCCGTAGCGCAGAGTATGGTTTTAATAGTCGTTCTCATATATGTGCCATATTTATTATTCTGCCACAGGAAACGCCGATATGCGCAGACGGGCCGCGCCCATCGGCACCAGTTTAATGTCGCTGACCTCCTCTGAGCGTTCCTCCCACTCATCGGGAAGTACTCCTGTCAGGCCGTATTCGTCGATCTTCCATGACGGCACGAGACGCCCTTTCGCTGAAAACTCCAGCGGGACGCTCCCTACAGTAAACGGATTATCGTCCTCCGGCCACGGAAGGCGCTCCACAGTTATGGCGGCATCCGTAACGAGTGCATAGTTCCACGGCGAAGCAGCGTATATCTCCCATGACGGCCACGCCGACACGTCCACCCCCTCCTGCCATTTCGAATCCCATATAGCGGTCTGCTCGCTGTCGACCTTGCGGTAGTCCTCGTCTATCTTTAGAGAGAGCGTAAGCGGCCCGTAATCAACCGAGATACTGTTCTTGTTGACCTGCCACATGCGCTGCGACAGACTCATCGGCACGTTCAGTTCGACCCGGTCTCCGTCATTCCATTCCCGCGCTATCCTTATGTACTTGCCGGAAGTATACTCTCCGGTTGCACGGCGGCCGTTGATCGTAACATATGCATTTTCACACCAGGACGGTATACGCAGGTAGAAAGGAAATTCAACCGGCGCATTGGTATTGACCGTGAATGTTACCTTTTCCTCGAAAGGATAATTGCCGCTCTCGGTAATGGTCACATCCTGCCCGCCGCCAACTTTCAGGTTCGCGGAGCACGAACTGTAAACCACCGCAGCAGCGCCGTTGTCGGGAGTCGCCATAATGAGGTGCTGTATATAATAAGGCCAACCCATACCGTGGTTGTGCTGGCAGCAACGGCTGCTGAACGGGTTCATCGCAAGGAACGGGCCTCCGTTGTCGATGCCCGGCTTGTGGTTCTTCGAATCGCTAACGGCATGGTTGGGACAGGTCAGGTAGCGCAGAGACCTGTAGTCTGGCATCAGCGCAGCCGGATAGCTGTTGAAAGCCACGTCTTCGCAATTCTCGGCCCATGCCGGGTCACCGGTCACCTGCAACAGGATGTTGTCGGAAAGCATCTGTTCGATGAAAGCACATGTTTCCGTACCCTGGCGCGGATCGAAGAAGCCGATACGGGCATTTTCGTCGGCGCCGTACATCCCGCCCGGAACCTGCCCGAAAGCGTTGCGGATAAAGTCGAAAACGTGGTAAGAGGCGTCGAGGCCTTCCTTCGCGCCCGAAAACATCCACCATTCGGCAGGCTCGCGGAATCCCTGGGCTATGTTCACTACATGCCAGTTGGGAAGCTGCGTGGACTTCATCCAGTCGGCCGTTTTGCGGTGGATCTTGGGCGCGATGTCGAGCAGCGACGGGTCGGAGGTGCGGTTATACAGCCACGCCAGCGTCCACATCATGTCTCCCCCGCGGCTGTTGTCCCAATAGCGCGTCAGGAATTTATCGTCGGGATACTGCGCCAGCCAGCGGTAGTAGTTTACAAGGAATGGAATGACACGCTCGTCGCCGGTGTATTCGTAAAAATCCTGCATGATCCAACAGACCATCATATTGGCCAGAAGGTCGCGGCGGCCTTGTTCGTCTTCGAGTATCGGCCCGAACCAACCGTCGGGTTGCTGGGTGGCCAGGATGCCTTCTATCCAGAAACGCGCCTCGGCGAGCATTGCCGGATCTTCCAGTATGTAAGCCGACGCCGCGTAACCGCGGAGCCAGTAGGGAACCTCCTCCCATTGGTTCTGGTCGCCGCGGCCGAGCCATGCGTTACTATCCTTTTCGAGCCACTTGCTGATCTCTCCCAAATGCCCGTTCAGTCCGGCGGCCTGCAGTTCGAGCTGACGCGCCACCCATCCCGAAGGCTTGACCGTCCCGATCGGAAGTTTTATAAAATACTGCGGCTGCAACGGGGCAAGGTTGCTGGCATAATGCGAATTGGACGACGAAGTATCGGGACGGTCAACCGTTTCGACCTTTTCGGCGGAACATGCTGCAAACAATGCCGCGGCTGCAAGTAACGAGAGTTTGATTGTTTTCATATGGGTCAGCAATTAAAATTAGACTTCTTACGGCACCATGGCAATAAGCGGATAAATTCATTTTACCCTGTGGCGAAACGAGTGATAACGTGATTTTCTTGAAAGAATCAAAAACGCTCTCTAGTTTCAACGAGGTGCAAAACTCCGGGTGGGTTGCAACAAAGATAATATTTTCGGCCGTAACGACAAACCGAGGGCAGACAAAATAACCGAGTGTCAAAAAAATCGTGGCATTCTCTTTGTATAAGAATGCATTAGAAGACACCCGATCGGGCCGGAACAACGGTCCGGTCAAAGGTTTTCCACTAAAAAAGCACAAGGACGACACAATACAACAGATATTCCTCCGTTAAGTCTTCTGATTTGAAATTGAAGCAAAAAATACTGAAAGTTTATATGCATTCCAACAAGTTCCTATACACAAAGACATTCTGGAGGCAGTTTCGGCAGGTTTCCTTGTGTTATTTTAAGTTTTTTTAAAATTTTTTTAAGTTTTTTTAAGAATTGTTTGGAGCGTATTATTTTTCGCCTTATATTTGTATCGAATTTCTAAGTTTCATAAAGGTTAGTAGTTTTAGGTTAGTTAAGGGAATCGAAGCGATGTGATATCGTTCTTCGATTTTCTGCTTTTTGGACCCTATGGGTATAACGTTTTCTCTTTAGTTTACCCGGTATATTCAATTTCATAATATACACGATCCCGTATCGCATATGCGTATGATGTTCGGCGATTGTCCTGCCGTCGGTCGGGATATGCGGCATGTCGTCGTAGAAATAGAGCTGGCAAGTCTCGATCCGGATAGTAAACACCGTCAAAGACGGACCCAAGTTCACTGGTAAAGATCAACGAGTTGACACGCTTTGGTTTTTAAAATGTCTGCGGATAACCATCGCGGCTCAGCGTTATTTATTGCTGAGATAATCCCTGGCTTTCATTTGGCCGAACGACAAAGAGGAGAACCGGAAGTTGGCTTTGCATCCTCTGCCCTCGCTCGCAGTGTCGGTTGTCGATCAAGAGCAACGGAAAAAATCCGTCGCGGCTGTCGCCGTTTCCGCAGAAAAGCGAATAACCATAGACTGATTCTCCACTTTCGTTCGAAATGACATAAAAAAACGCGGCAGATTGCTCCGCCGCGTTCCCTTCTCAAAACATTATCTTAAAGTTTCTATTGCAGTCTTTTCAGGCGGTACAGCAGCTGCTGTATAGCTTCCTGGTAGTCGTCGAGGATAGCCTGTGTAAAATTCTCGGGAAACAGCCTGCGCTGCTCGGCCACATATCCGAAAAAATCTTCGCAATGGCTCACGATATCCGCCGGAACCTTCGTTTCGGGTATCACCACCGCGATATCGCCCTTCATGGCGTACGTCGTCTCGACTATGCGGTCGAGGTGTTCGGAAAGGTCCTCGAGAGCCTGATCGAGGGCCATGTGCTGCGCGTAGCTGCCCGCCCCGGTCACATGCCAGTGAAACAGCTTGAGGCTGTTGTTGAATGCATACATTTCACCGAAAAAACTTCCGGTTTTGTCCTGCGTGCGCGTTGTCTTCTGTGCTGCGGTTTTGGTTGTCGTTGCCATAGAGGTAATTTTTATAAAGTTTGATTTTCCAGTATGCCTCTTGCCATTACCAATACCGTGCCATTCCGGAGCAAGCAGTATAAATAATGTTGATATCTATATAGCAATTTATTATTGGGGGTTCGGGAATAATGTTTAATTTTGTGTGATTCCCAAGAGCACATGGAAAATTTCATAGTATCGGCACGCAAATACCGTCCGGCGACTTTCATCTCGGTCGTGGGACAGAACCATATAACCTCCACGCTGCGCAACGCCATCAGCCGCGGGCAGTTAGCCCATGCCTACCTTTTCTGCGGTCCGCGGGGGGTGGGTAAGACCACCTGCGCCCGCATCTTCGCCAAGGCCATCAACTGCATGAACCCCGGGTCCGACTCCGAGGCGTGCGGGCAGTGCGAATCGTGCCGCAGCTTCGACGAAGGGCGCAGTTTCAACATCCACGAACTCGACGCCGCATCGAACAACTCGGTCGACGACATCCGCAACCTCACCGACCAGGTGCGCATCCCGCCCCAAATCGGCCGTTACAGCGTCTATATCATCGACGAAGTTCACATGCTGTCGGCTCAGGCCTTCAACGCCTTCCTAAAAACGCTCGAAGAGCCGCCCGCGCACGCCGTTTTCATCCTCGCGACCACCGAAAAGCACAAGATCATACCCACCATACTTTCGCGCTGCCAGATTTTCGACTTCAACCGGATAAAGGTCGAAGACAGCGTCGGTTACATGAAGCACATAGCGGGCGAAGAGGGGGTGACCTTCGACGAGGAATCGCTCAACCTCATAGCGCGCAAGGCCGACGGCGGTATGCGCGACGCTCTGAGCATGTTCGACAAGGCCGTTTCGTTCTGCGGCAGCGACCTGAGATACAAAGACGTGGCTCAGTCACTCAACATTCTGGATTACGACACATATTTCGATGCCGTGGAGACCATCCTGGCTGGCGATTACGGCGAGGCGCTGCTGATGTTCGACCGCGTGCTGGCGCAGGGGTTTTCGGGGCAAATATTCATGTCGGGCCTTAGCAGCCACCTGAGGGATCTGTTGGTTGCGAAGAACCCGCAGACCGCCCAGCTTCTGGACGTCACCAAGCCGCTCCTGGAACGATATCAAGCGCAAGCCCAACGATGCGGCGCAGAGTTCCTTTTTGAAGACATTGCATTGCTGACCGACCTAGACGCGAAGATACGCACAGCCACAAACCAGCGACTGTTGGTCGAACTCGCCCTAATGAAACTGTGCAACCTGGCCTCGCCGAAGGGCGAAAAAAAAAACTCTGACAATTTAGAGCCTCAGCTTCCAACCCTTCGTAAAGAAAGAAAGACTTCCGCCGGAAGCCCTGAAAAGGCAAGGGCAGAGATTCCCGATGTCCCCGCTACGCACGAACATGAAACAACGGCCGTGTCCCGACCGGAGCCGGAGACAGCAACCGCCATACAACAACCCGAACCAGTCAAAGAAGAGCCGGCGCCTGTATCCACTCCTGCGACAGAGGAATCTGCAACACCCGTATCAAAAACTGCCGCCAAAGTGGAATCGCCCCTTGGCGGCATCAGTGGCCGGTCATTGGCCGACATAATGAACGGGACGACACCGGGCGAGGAGAAAAAAGAAGAAAAGGAAGAAGCCACGCCAATAGACCCCGGAGCGCAGGAAAAAATAGAGCGAATGCGCGAGAAATTCCTCGGCAAACTGGCGCAGGAACGTCCGCGCATAGGGGTGGTCTACGAAACCATGGAGACAGAGGGTAACATAGTGCGCGTCAAGGTTGCGTCGAAAACCCTGCACGACGAAGTGTTGCGCCATCGTACCGAGACCTTGCAGTTATTGGCAACCGTGGCGGCAGTGTACGGTCCGTTGGAGTTGGAAATCACTATAGACGAAACCATGAAAGCCGCCAAGCCCATCCGCATCGAGGATAAAATAAAATACATGTCCGACCACAATCCTGCGTTCAACGACCTGCGCCGCACTCTCGAAATGGAAATCGAATAAGCGGCCATATTTCGTCATATTTTGGCAAGGACTCCTGTATTTGCCGTCTCACGAGAATCACATATGGAAATCGCACCCCAGTATCCGTTTCATAAAGAAATGGCTTTTCTTATATCACTCACGGGGTCTCATAAAATTTATTTATGCGATTTTTTTTTGCGATAAAAGTTTTTACCTTTGCATCCGCTTTGGAACCGATGTCGCCGAGTTGGCCGAACGAATGTGAGGCAACCTGCGCAAAACGATATGCCGGTCGGGTTCATTGGCCGAAGCACGTTAGTCGCCACAGGCTGGCGCGGGAAAGCGAAAGGAGATAACCATTGTGCCCGAAACCGAACACATACGCAAATATACAATATTATATATTAACTAAAAACTGAGAATAAGGTGGATTCATTAAGCTACAAAACAATCTCCGCCAATGCGAAAACGATCGACAAACAGTGGTATGTCATCGACGCAAACGGAGAAGTGCTCGGACGCCTCGCCTCGCAGGTCGCAAAGATACTGCGCGGCAAGAACAAGCCCGACTTCACACCCCACGCCGACTGCGGTGACAACGTTATCATTATCAACGCCGAAAAAGTGCGCCTCACAGGTAAAAAAATGACCGACAAGGTCTATCTGCGCCACACGGGCTACCCCGGAGGACAGCGTTTCGAAACCCCTGCAGGGTATCTCGAACGCCGTCCCACCGTCGTGCTCGAAAAAGCTGTCAAAGGTATGCTCCCGCGCACAAGGCTCGGAGCTGTCCAGATCAAAAACCTGAAGGTTTACGCAGGCGCACAGCACCCGCACGAAGCACAGAATCCCAAAGTTCTTAAACTCAGCGAAATCAAGTAGCCATGGAAATCACAAATACAGTAGGACGCCGCAAAGCCGCGGTTGCACGTGTGTTCGTAAAGCCCGGAAAAGGCGCGATCACCATCAACAAGAAGCCCATCGAAGTGTATTTCCCGCTCGAAATCTTCCAGTACGTAGTTAAACAGCCGCTTCTGGTGCTCAACGCAACCGAAAGCTATGACATAACCATCAACCTCACCGGCGGCGGCATCAAGGGCCAGGCCGAGGCGGCGCGCATGGGGATCGCCCGGGCACTGTGCGAAATCGACCCCGAACTCCGCCCTGCCCTCAAAAAGAACGGTTTCCTGACACGCGACTCGCGCGAAGTGGAAAGGAAGAAACCGGGCCAGCCGGGAGCACGCAAGAGGTTCCAGTTCTCGAAACGCTAGTTTTTTCATGAGAGCGGCGGTTATGCGTCCTTGTCTTCGGAAATTATTTCGGTCATTTATTTCTGTAAACTCCCTCATAATTTCCTTGACATCGTTGCCTAACCACCACTCTCACAAAAAACACAATTAATTGATCAAAAAGTTATAAAACGGGCCAGACTGCCGGAAAAGCGCTACCCGTCCGTTGACGTAAATTACTTATAAAAATAGAAAATGGCAAGAACAAATTTTGAGCAGATGCTCGAAGCCGGAGTACACTTCGGTCACCTTAAACGCAAATGGAACCCCAAGATGGCTCCCTACATCTTCATGGAGAAGAACGGCATTCACATCATCGACCTGCATAAGACCGTGCTCAAAGTCGATGAAGCCGCCGCCGCCATGAAGCAAATCGCCAAAAGCGGCCGCAAAATCCTTTTCGTAGCGACAAAGAAGCAGGCTAAAGACGCCGTTGCCGAGAAGGCAAGCGCCGTCAACATGCCTTATGTGACGGAACGCTGGCCGGGCGGCATGCTCACCAACTTCCCCACGATTCGCAAGGCTGTGAAGAAGATGTCGACCATCGACAAGATGACTACCGACGGTACTTTTGACAACTTCTCGAAACGTGAAAAGCTGCAGATATCGCGCCAGAGGGCGAAACTCGAAAAGAACCTCGGTTCTATCTCCGATTTGACCCGTCTGCCTGCTGCACTGTTCGTCGTCGACGTCCAGAAGGAAACAAACGCCGTGCGTGAGGCCAACCGCCTCAGCATTCCGGTGTTCGCAATGGTCGACACCTGCTGCGACCCGACCAACATCGACTATGTAATCCCTGCCAACGACGATGCGACAAAGTCTATCGAGGTTATTCTCGATGCCGTTTGCGCCGCTGTAGCCGAAGGACTTCAGGAACGTAAACTCGAAAAGGAAAAGGAAGCCGTTGAAGGCGAACAGGGCGAAGAAGCTGCAACCGGAAAAGGCGCCGGGCGGGCGCGCGTCAAAAAAGTAGCCAGGGAGGAAATTGAAATTCCGGCTATGGAGGCTCCTGCCGCTCCTGTCGCAGAAACCGCCACGGAAGAATAATCACAAAGAAAGGAGAATACTATGGAAATCAAAGCTGCAGATGTTGCAAAACTGCGTAAAATGACCGGTGCCGGGATGATGGACTGCAAAGCCGCACTCATCGAAGCCAACGGTGATTACGACAAGGCTAAAGATATCATACGCGAAAAAGGCAAGCTTGTTGCCGACAAACGCGCAGACCGCACTGCCACCGAAGGTGTTGTCGTTACTAAAATCGTGGGTACCAAAGGCTATATGCTGTGTCTGGCCTGCGAAACCGACTTCGTTGCCAAGAACGCGGATTTTGGCGCCTCGGCCGACGAGATACTCGAGATCGCCGTAAAGAACGATGTTGCAGACCTCGACGCACTTATGGCCACCAAAGCCGGAAACGTTACCGTCGCCGACATCGTGACCGACAAAAGCGGTCAGACAGGCGAAAAAGTGGAACTCCCGTTCTACGCCCGCGTCGAAGCTCCTTATGTGGACGCTTACGTGCATACGAACCGCAAACTCGGTTCGCTCCTGGGTTTCAGCAAAGTTATCCCGGCTGAAGTCGCACACGACGTTTGTATGCAGGCTACAGCTATGGCGCCCGTATCGATCGATGAAAACGACGTTCCGGCAGCAGTTCTCGAAAAAGAACGCGAAATAGGCCGTGAACAAGCCCGCCAGGAAGGTAAACCAGAAGCAATGCTCGACAAGATCGCCGAAGGCAAACTGGCCAAGTTCATCAAGGAAAACACTCTGCTGAACCAGTCGCTTGTGAAAGACCCGAAGGTCACCGTCGGACAGTTCCTCAAGAATGCCGACAAAGACGCTACGGTCGTAGCCTACAAGCGTTTTTCTTTGAATGACTGATCCCGCTGCGTGCGATCATCATACGAGAACAACCGGTCGGAAGGCCGGTTGTTCTTTTTTGGATCGCTTGATCCGGCTTCCACGAGATACGGGGAACGGCATTTTTGCACGCCTGCATATATCATCGAAAATTTCGCAGCGGGTAAGATTTCGGCGGGAATGTCCGGAAAAGAGTGAAAAGGTCCCGTCCTTCCGTATCACATGGTAAAACGGCAATTTTCATTTACAGCGTCGGCGAAACGGGAAATCCCACCTTTTGAAATAATATCCATAAAGGCGTATGTAAATATATACCGAGATCGTAAAGTGCTCAGGAATTGTGCTCTACCTATTCAGGCCGCAGAGGTGCCAAATGTAAAACCCGGATCCGTTGCAGGCTGCTCACGCCTGCAGGAGCGCTTCATTTTTTCCAGCCGATATTTCCAGATATTCGCATAAATTTGGGGTTTCGAAACAAATTTATAATTTTGTTTTTCCCCTAAGATTCGTAACAGATATTTTTATGGTGATGCAGCGTTTCTTAGGGAAAGTATTGTTGAATGTCGGATACCGTCGGGATAATTTCGTCTACGGAATTCGGAAAGCTCTTTTCCGAATACAAGCCCAGGTTCGTTGCCTTCGCATACCGCTATGTGCGCGATGCGAATACGGCGGAAGATCTGGTGGCCGACAGTTTCATGGCTTTCTGGGAGGCAAAGGATAAACTCACCGCCGAAGTCAATATACCCGCCTATATCCTTGCGATTGTCAGGAACAGGTGTTTGAACCATCTAAGCGCAGAACTGCGTCACCTGAAGGCGGAAAAAAAAATACACACGACTCAACAACGCCTGCTGGAGGCCGACCTGAGGTCGCTGTCAGTATGCGACCCCGATAAACTCTTCTCAGAAGAGATCAACCTCATTCTGGAACGTGCTGTAGGCCAAATGCCTGAAATGACGCGAAAAGTATTCATGGGCAGCCGTTTCGACGGGAAAAGCTACAAGGAAATATCCGAAGAACTGGGAATTGCAATTACCCATGTGAATTTTGAGATCCGCAGGGCGCTGAACATTCTGCGGATCGAATTCAAAGATTATCTGACTGCGTTCATTATCGCATTGCTGCTGTTTCCAAGATTCTAAAACGTCCCGGAGGCGCGTACAAACAGGATTCATATCTTTTTTCTCAGAAAAGATACATTTTCATCGCTTTTTTACTACTTAATACCCGTGTTTATTTGTTATTACTATATACACGACGGAATACAATTACGAATGACTTGTTGGCACAACCATGAACGACCTGTTGCTTTTAAAATTTATCAAAAACGAAACCACTGAAGCCGAGGTCGTTCAGGTGTTGGATTGGCTGGATGCAAATCCGGAAAACCAGCGGTATCTGGATGAGTTGGATTTCGTCTCGAATGCAGGCATATTGTCAGAGCCGGTCTGCACGCAGGCCGCCGCACCAAATAAAGTTATCCCCTTCTGGAGAAAGATAGCAGGATGGAGTACAGGCGCCGCAGCTGTATTGGCGGTATGTATCGGGATCAGCTACCTGTTTGCACGCGAAATCGCAGACAGGAATGCTCAAAACAACATGACCGCCATAACCTCTCCCGCCGGGCAGCGGATGTCGGTAACTCTCAGCGATGGAACGCTGGTGTGGCTTAACGCCGGAACGAAACTGGAATACCCGCCCGTATTCCCAAAGAAAAACCGCAGGGTAAGGGTATCGGGGGAAGCAATGTTCGAGGTGGAACACGATGCCAAGCGTCCGTTTATAGTCGAAACATTTGCATACAAGGCGGAAGTGTTGGGAACGAAGTTCAATATTTGCGCAGATCCGGAGCAGTCGTACTTTTCCGCGTCACTGCTAGAAGGAAAACTCAAAGTTTCGAGCCTGGATACGGAAACAGAGTCGGTCTTACTGTTGCCCGACGAAATGGTGGAATCGTTCAATGGAAGACTTACCCTCAATAAAATGTCCGACCATGACGATTTTATGTGGATAGACGGCCTTCTGAACCTTGACAACATCGGTTTTTCCGACGTAATGCGCAAATTTGAGAAATATTACGGCGTGAGGATTGTCGTTATGGTCCCGGAAATCCCGCAAATGAAATACAAAGGTAAAATAAGAGTCTCCGACGGGGTCGAATACGCTCTCAAGATGCTGCAGTTGACATCCGATTTCTCTTACAGCAGAGACGACGAAACAAACACGATATACATAAAATAATTCAATTTAACTTGGGAAATGCCGATGAAAGAGACTTGAACGAATCTGTATAATCTATTATATCCTCCAAAATAAAAGCACCCGCATATGCCGTCACATATGCAGGTGCGGACAAGGATAAATAGTAATTTTTTCGCTAACCTATTTGCTCCCTAATCGAAACAAATTTATGAATAAAATTGGTATTCGGCAAATAAAATGCCTGTTTACTGTATTTCTTACCGTGATATCATGCATTTCCGCTCTTCATGCGCACGGTCAAAACATCCCGGTTACGATAAACATGGAAAACGTTCCTGTAAAGCGTGTAATGTCCGAGATCGAGAATCAAACCAAGTACCTTTTCCTCTACACCGACGAAATAGACACAGACCGGCTCGTCAGTGTGAATGCAACGTCCAAACCGCTGTCCGAAGTGTTGGCACAAATGTTCAACAAGACGGACACCTCTTTTCAGATAACAGAATCGAACATCGTTCTTTCCAGGAAAACGGAAGCGCCTAAACAGCCTAAATCGATTTCCGGAACGGTCAAAGACGCCGCCGGTGAGCCGATTTTGGGAGCCACGGTCATAATTCAGGGAACCACAATAGGTACGACTACGGGAGTCGCCGGTGAATTCAATATTGTGGTGCCCCCGTCTGTGGATGATCCACAGCTCAGTGTCAATTTTTTAGGCTATGAGACGCGGGTCGTTCCCGTTGGTTCGCGTTCTGTCGTAGATGTTGTCATGAGCCAGTCCACCGTCGTGGTCGACGAAGTTGTTGTTACTGCCTTAGGTATCAAACGCGCTGAAAAGGCGCTGTCATACAACGTACAGCAAGTCAGCGCAGAAGCGGTTGCCGCAAACAAGGACGCCAACTTTATAAACGCGCTGAACGGTAAAGTAGCCGGGGTGGTCATCAACTCATCGTCGGCAGGAGTCGGCGGCGCGAGCCGCGTTATCATGCGCGGGACTAAGTCCATCATGCAGTCATCCAACGCACTGTATGTTATCGACGGCGTGCCCATGCTGAAAGTGGCAGGCTCAGGCAGTACCGAATTCGGTTCGTCGGGTACGACCGACCCTGTAGCCGACATCAATCCGGAGGACATAGAATCGATATCGGTGCTTACCGGAGCCGCCGCTGCCGCACTCTACGGCTCGGATGCTGCCAACGGAGCTGTCGTGGTAACTACCAAAAAAGGCCAGGCGGGACGCACTTCGGTAACCGCTGCCAGCAGCGTCGAAATCATGAGTCCGTTCGTACTTCCCGGATTCCAGAACCGCTACGGGACCGGCGACTATAATTCGGCTGTAGGCTCCGCGGTACGCAGTTGGGGCCAGAAACTCAACAGCGCCAATGAGATGGGTTACGAACCGGGCAAGGATTACTTCCAAACCGGGATTACCGCTACCGAAAGCGTGTCGCTCTCGACCGGTACCGAGAAGAACCAGACTTATTTTTCGGCGGCTGCGCTCAACTCGAAAGGAATCGTGCCGAATAACACTTACAGCAGATATAATTTCACATTCCGCAATACGACGTCTTTCCTCGACGACAAAATGAGGCTCGACGTCGGCGCAAGTTACATAATCCAGGAAGACTGCAACCTTGTCAACCAGGGCACCTACAACAACCCCATAGTCGGAGCATACTTGTTTCCACGCGGGAACAGTTGGGAGGACATCCGGATGTACGAACGCTATGACATGACGAATAAGGTATATACGCAGTACTGGCCGGTGGGCGATGCGGGTATCACGATGCAGAACCCTTACTGGGTAAACTACCGCAACCTGAGGGAGAACAAAAAAGACCGTTATATGCTTAACGCCGGACTGTCATACGACATTCTCGACTGGCTCAACGTGAGCGGCCGCGTGCGTATCGACAATTCGAATAGCGACTATGAGAATAAATCCTACGCTTCCACCAACAAACAGCTTACAGGCGGTTCGAGCTATGGGCTATACGGTACCTCAAGGTCCCTCGATAAGCAGATATACGCGGATGCGCTGATCAATATCAACAAAACTTTCGGCAACGACTGGAGCCTCCAGGTAAACGCCGGGGGATCCATTTCGGATGTCAGGGCTAATTCCATGATTGTTGAAGGCCCTATCGCTGACGGTGACATTACCGATGAACAGAGGGGATTGGCGAATGTTTTTTCGATCCAGAACCTGAGCGCCTCCAAGACCAAACGTGAGCAACAGGGATGGAGGGAGCAGATCCAATCCGTGTTCGCTTCGGCCGAAGTGGGATTCAGAGGAACATATTACCTCACGCTGACCGGACGTAACGACTGGCCTTCGGCACTCGCCGGACCGAACTCGACAAGAAGCTCGTTCTTCTATCCTTCGGTGGGTGTTTCCGTACTTCTGACAGAACTGATGCCGAGGATGGAAAACCTGTCGTACATGAAACTGCGTGCGTCTTTCGCATCGGTGGGTATAGCTTTCGGCCGCTTTATGGCTAACCCGGAATTCGGATACAACTTCGCCAGCGGCGTTTATGCCACGACAAAACCGTATCCGATAGACCTGAAGCCAGAACGCACGAAATCATATGAACTCGGTCTGCAGATGAGGTTTCTCCGTAACTTCAAGCTCGACCTTACTCTATATCATTCGAATACCATTAACCAGACTTTCGACCCTCAGATCTCTGTAGGTTCGGGATACTCGAGAATGTATATCCAGAACGGTAATGTGCGCAACCAGGGAATCGAATTGTCGCTTGGCTACGGAAACAAATGGAACAATTTTTCGTGGGACACGAACTACACGTTCTCGATGAACCGCAACAAAATCGTGTCGTTGGCGGAGGATGTAAAGAATCCTGTCAGCGGTGAACTTATCGATTTCGACATGCTGGATATGAACGGTCTGGGACAGGCCCACTTTATTCTGAAGGAGGGAGGCACCATGGGCGATATGTACTCGCTGATGGACCTGACTTACGATTCCAACGGATATATATATGTGGACGAAAACGGCAACATACCGACGCAAACCATAACGAACAAGGATGATTATGTCTATCTGGGAAGCGTTCTGCCGAAAGCCAACATGGCTTGGAGGAATGATTTCAGAGTCGCCGATTTCAATTTCGGATTCATGATCTCGGCGCGCCTGGGCGGCATAGTATTTTCCCGTACCCAGGCCATGCTCGACTACTACGGCGTCTCGGAAACGACCGCCGCAGTCCG
This sequence comes from Rikenellaceae bacterium, assembly GCA_031548515.1. GTDB lineage: Bacteria > Bacteroidota > Bacteroidia > Bacteroidales > Rikenellaceae > UBA940. The sequence goes on from JAVBRB010000008.1 coordinate 75,890, forward strand.
TGACGACGGAGGCATGGCCATAAACGGAGGCGACTATGTGGATCCCAACACATGGTATTCGACCATCGCCGGAGGTACGGCCATCCCGCAGTACTATATCTATTCGGCTACCAACGTCCGTCTGCAGGAAGCCTCAATCGGTTATACAATCCCGAGAAAAATACTCAAGAACGTTTGCGACATCAATATATCGATAGTTGGACGTAATCTGTGGATGATCTACAACAAAGCGCCGTTCGATCCCGAATCGGTCTCCACCATGAACGACTACTATCAGGGTATAGACTACTTTAATACCCCGGCGCTGCGCAATATCGGATTTAACCTCAGAATCAAATTCTAAAAGGACATTCAGCTATGAAACACAATATTTTGAAAGGGTTTCTTGTCGTACCGTTTGTTTTCGCAACGGCCTGCACTGGTAATTACCTCGATATAAACACCGACCCGTATCAGGTAACAGAAGAACAGATGCAGGCCTATGGATATGCTACAGGGGCTTTCCTGAAGGCGATTACCAGCACTGTCGTGCCTCTGGATGTAAACACGGCGCAGTTCACCGACTGCCTGCTTGGCGGTCCGATGGGCGGATATTACGCTTCGTCGAACAACTGGGCCTTCACTATCGACAACTACAACGCCACGGACGACTGGACCAGGGTGTTCCTGTCCAGCAGCAATATCATCCCTACCCTGTTCTCGAATATCAGGGAGTTGGAAGCCATTACCGACGATCCGGTCACGCTGGCCGTGGTGAAAGTCAACAAGATCACCACAATGCACAGGGTAACAGACACATATGGCCCAATACCCTACTCTCAGATCGGTGAAGGAGGTAAGATTCAGGTACCTTACGATTCGCAGCAGCAGGTCTACGACAAAATGTTCGAAGAGCTGGACGAAGCCATCGAAGTGCTCACCGATAACAGGACGAGCGGAATCTCTGCGAAAGCCGAACTCGTTTACGGCGGTTCCGCCGAGAAATGGTGCAAGCTGGCGAACTCGCTCAAACTGCGTCTGGCGATGCGTATCGTCTATGCAGACATGGATAAAGCCAAAGCCATGGCCGAAAGTGCCGTAAACCATGAAATCGGTGTATTTTCCTCGAATGCCGACAACGCCAGGCTCACTACTTTCGGCACCACCGGAAACCCGATATATGTGGCAGTCAAATATAACGAACCCACCGATCCTGTTTGCAACACCGGCGGCGACTCGCATGTGGCAGCCGATATCACCTGTTATATGAATGGATACGAAGATCCCCGTCGCGAAAAGTACTTTGTCAAATCGGAATGGGACGGAGTAGATTACGTGGGTATGCGCCGAGGGATCGAAATACCGCCTCTCGGTACCGTTGGACGTAAATACTCCGGTGTCAACCTTGCCACAAACGCTCCGGTGTACTGGATGAATGCGGCCGAAGTCGCATTCCTGAAGGCCGAAGCCGCCGCTGTTTTCGGATTCAATATGGGCGGCAGCGCGGAAGAATTCTATAATGAAGGCATCCGGCTCTCGTTCGACCAGTGGGGAGTGACCGGATATGCCTCCTACGCGGCTGACGCAACCCTCAAACCGCAGGTATATACCGACCCTGCCGGTGTGAATACCTATAACACCAGATTGTCGGATATCACCATCGCCTGGGACGAAGCCGCGACCACGGACCAGAAACAGGAGCGCATCATTATCCAGAAATGGATAGCAAACTTCAACCTCGGCAACGAAGCATGGGCTGATTACCGCCGTACAGGTTATCCGGTGCTGATCCCTGCGACCACTGCCGGAAACAAAAGCAACGGAGTCGTAAATTCCAATTTCGGTGCGCGCCGCATGCCTTATCCGCAGGCCGAATACACCAACAACTCCGAAAATATCCAGTTCGCAGTATCGTCATACCTGGGCGGCACCGACAATATGGCTACAAGGGTATGGTGGGATTGCAATCCGGCGATCGTAATACCGTAACTCCATCGAAGCCAAACATGAAAAGCAGACGAAATATGAAAAGCATATTTATATCAGCCAGCCTTGCAGCGACCCTTTCATTGGCATCCTGCAGCGACTGGACCAAACCGGAAAACATGGATTTCAGCCATAAGCCGGTACAGAAGTCCGCCGGGTATGTCGATGCGGTCAAAGAATACAAAAAAGGCGGCCACAAGGTAACCTTGACGACTGTCAACGGGACTTCGGGTACGCTCACACGACAAAACCAGCACCTGACGTCTATGGCCGACAGCGTCGACGTGATCTGCGTGCTCGGCGCGGCAGGCCTTAATCCGACCATCGCGAATGAAATAGCCGAAGTACATGAAATGGGTACGAGGGTGGTTTGCGTAGTCGACTATCTGACTATCGAGGATGCATGGAAGGCAATGCAGGAAGATGGTGCAGAACCGGATCCGGACGGTTTTGCGGCCTACTGCACCGAACAGACGGACCTGCAGTTGTCTTATTGCGACAAGTATGGTTTCGACGGGATCGAGATATCATACATGGGAAACCAGCAAGGCATCGGTACTGCAGGACAGACGGCTTTTATGGACTGCGTAACGGAATGGAGGGAGGTACATGCGGGCAAAATGATGTTTTTCAGGGGCTACCCGCAGAACCTCATCGACAACTCGATACTTCAGGAGTGTTCATATCTGGTGCTGCCGTGCGGCACTGCCGTTTCGGACTCGCAGCTTGACCTGGTCGTGAGAGGAAGGCTCGCCCAAGGCGTTCCGACCGATCGTGTCGTCATAGAAGTTACGATTCCCGATGTCATGGAGCCTGTCCAGGTCGGGGCTACCCCCCAGAGAGCCGCCCAGTGGACGCTTACCGAGAATACCCGGTTTACCAAAACCGGACTGGCGGTCTGGAACGCGCAGGATGACTACTTCAATACCAAGACCTATAAAAACATCCGGGAAGCGATCGGAATAATGGACGTCGACGCTGATGAATAATAACACACAGAATAACTGATACTGCTATGGGATACAATAAATCAGGTTTTGTTTTATGCGCCCTGCTTGCAACGGTATTGGCAGGTTGCAGCAACGATGAAAGCAAACAGCACTACGACAACAAAGCCTTCATATCCGCTTCCGGGTTCGTACAGGAAATGAGGATTGAAGAAAATGCCACCGGGATGACCCATGAACTGGAAATAGCCATGGCTAAGAGGGAAGGACGCGACATAGACGTCGTTTTCAGGGCCGCACCCGAACTGTTGGGCACTTACCGTGAGGCTTATTACGATCCGGACGCAGTTCTGCTGCCTTCCGTCCATTACGACCTTTCGGATGCCGTCGCGAAAATAACCGCCGGGCAGGTTGCCGGAAATCCGCTGATCCTCGATTTCGTCAAGCTCGACCAGTTGGACCTCGATGCCCATTACGTACTTCCGGTGACCGTAGCATCTGCGAACATCGATGTGCTGTCTACCGCAAAAACGATGTACTATGTGTTTAAGGAAGCGTCTCTCGTCAATGTGGTCGCCGACATCAACAAGAACCGGCTGTGGCCGGCATGGAACGACCCCGCGCCTGTTACGGACATGACGGTATTCTCTCTGGAGGCCCTGATATATGCACATGGCTTTCATGACGAAATATCCACGATAATGGGTATCGAAGACGTGTTCCTTTTACGCATCGGGGACGCCCTGATACCCAACAATCAGATCCAGGTCTCATACGGCGCCAAAACCGACGGCTCGACCGAGAGGGGTTCTGTTACGAGCGAGTCTCTGAAGCTCAAAAAAGACACCTGGTACCATGTCGCCGTGACATATGACAACGGTGAGATAAACATATATCTCGACGGTGCGAAAAAGGCTTCGGGAACGGTCAGCCTGCCGACAGCATCATTTACTTCGGTTGATTTCGGCGTGGACCATAACGACGAAGCGGATGGCAAGCCGCGCTGTTTCTGGATAGGTTATTCTTACGATAATAAACGTTATCTGGACGGCATGATCTCTGAAGCCCGCATTTGGAACAAGGCTCTGACATCGGAAGAGATCAACGAAGCCAACCATTTCTACAAAGTGGATCCATCGTCACCCGGACTCGTAACGTACTGGAAGTTCGACGAAGGAGCTGGCAACGTGGTCAAAGACTACACCGCATATGGCAATACCCTGACTCCGCAGGAGAGCCTTACCTGGTATCCGGTTGCGCTGCCTGAAAAGAATTAACGATCGATAAAATTTTCGCTAACCTTATTAATAACAAGCTATTATGAAAAAAAGACCCTTATTGATGCTTCTGTCGGGTATGATGCTCGTATCCGGAAGTTTCGTCTTCGTTTCGTGTGATCCCGAAGACCCGCAAGAACCGATGAACACCTTGAGTGTTTTGCCTTCGGACGACATTGCATTTAACGGAGAGGACAATGCCAATGTCGTGCTGACGATTACCACCGATGCTGATTCCTGGGATGCCAAGCCTACCGAAAGCTGGATAACTCTGTCGAAAAGCGGCGACAAACTTACTGTCAATGCAACCGACAACGGGACTGGCGCCGAACGCAGCGGATGGGTAAAGATATCCGCTGGCACCGCAAAAGTCATAACCATATCCGTTACCCAGGCCAAAGTTGGCCCGGTCGTGGGTGGAAAGGTCGACGGTTCATTGCAGGACGGCGATAATGTCAAGACAAAGACATTCCAGATGGTGGATGAAAATGTCGAAGCCGTGATGTATTTCTCCATCAATGCAAAATCGGAAAGCGATGTGGATGTAGACATAATCTACGACGAAGCATACCTGTCTGAATACAATTTCCTCAACGGAACGGCTTGTCAGTTGTTCCCTGAAAGCCTGCTCACTTTGTCCAACGATGGCAATGCGGTCGTACCGCAAGGCAAAAAAGTCGCGCCGGACACTAATGTCACCATGGCCTTCGACGAAAGCCTGATCGAGTACAACGTCAGCTATCTGGTGCCTCTCACCGTGAAAGCCAATTCGACTAACGTCAACGTTAAGGACGCAGACTGCCGCGTAAATTACATAGTGAAGAGGAGGAACAAAAAAGAGGTCAGGAACATGCTATACTTCGAGGTTAACGACACCAACCCCCTCAATGCGCTCGAATATGTCATCGAGGATGGACAGATGTTCTTCGATGAAGTCATCCTTTTCGCCGCCAACATAAACTACAACTCCGCCGAAGACAGGGTATACCTGCACAACAACACGAACGTACAGAACCTGCTCGATGAAACGGACAAATTCCTGCAGCCGCTCCGCGAAAAGGGTATAAAAGTGAATCTCGGCCTTCTCGGCAACCACGACGCCGCAGGCCTCTGCCAACTTTCCGACTGGGGCGCACAACAGTGGGCTGCGGATATTGCCGACGCCATTGAAGTTTATAAACTCGACGGTGTGAATCTGGACGACGAGTACTCCAAAAGTCCCATCATAGGCAACAAATGGTTCACCTCGACTTCTACTGCCGCCGGAGCACGTCTGGCTTATGAACTTAAAAAAGCTATGAAAGAAACTTGTACGTGGGACACGACAGTATCGCTGTTCTACTGGGGATATTTCAATTCAGGTCTTCCAGCAGTCGACGGCAACTCGCCTTCAACGTTCATCGATTACGCGTTTGCCAACTATGGAGGCGCCGCATCACCGGTTGCGGGAGCGGACAAAAAAATGTGTTCCGGTATGTCTGTCGAATTGAACCTCGGAGGAGGACAGACTTCGGAAACATTTGCAAGGTCGGTCAAGAACAACGGTTACGGTTGGTACATGTGGTTTGCACTCGACTGGAAACAAACGAATACGACATCCAAACTGCAGAGCGTGTGCCGCGGCTTGTACGATAAGGAACTCCCGGCGCCGATAGGCTACTACAAATGGGTAAAAGACGGCGGAAACGAAGCGAACAAGAACAACAACCAGCGTTACAGCAAAGCCACCAACGAGCCGATAGACAGATAATTCGCTAACCTTTAAAAATAAAACTATTATGAAAAAGACATTTCTATTGGCCGCGGTTGCGTTGTTTGCAGCCTACGGTTGTGAAAATGATCCACCGGCACCTCCCGTTAAGGATGATATCTCGGTTTCACCGCAAAGCAAGGCGTTCGACAGCGCCGGCGGAGAAGTCAGCGTCATGGTTTCCAGCACCGGCGACTGGACGCTCTCAGGCAACTACGACTGGGTCACGCCTTCCGTGAAGTCCGGAAAGAGCGAAGATACCGTCAAGTTCACGGTTTCAGCAAATGACGGCGAAGGAGAAAAGAAAGCAACATTTACGTTCACCTGCGGCGATGCGACTGCACCCTTCACTGTTACACTCGCAGGCAAAAACGTGCCCCAGATCAAATTCGACCTGCTGACCGACGAGAATATGGAGGTCCCCAACACCAAAGGCCAGATCGAGATCCAGGTCGACAGCGAAGTCAGTTACAGGGAAATAACCAATGAGATTGCATTCGACGGGGAAGACACAGACTGGCTGACATATGTCACTGCGATCGCCGGCGACGGCGACATCGCGAAATTGTATTTCGACGTTAAGGCTAACGAGTCTTTTGTAGACCGTTCCGCCACAATCACCATCACCGGCGACACCGCATCGGTGGAAGTGAATGTCAAGCAGAAGCAGACGGACAAACTCAATGTAGACCAGACAGCCGTATTCATCTTCCTGGATGGCGATACCTTCGATGTCAATGTCGATGCCAACGTGCCGTATGACGTCGTTATTCCCGATGAGGACCAGGCATGGCTCAGCCAGGTGCAGGATGGCAGCAAGCATACGTTCACTGCTGCTGCCGGTACCGAGCAGCGTTCGACCACTGTAAATTTCGTTTCCGAAGACGGAGCCATCACCAAACCGGTCATGGTTACCCAGAAACCTAATGCCCTTATAAACATGGCTGCAAGTCTTGTCAGCAACCGCGCATGGCCGGTATGGACCAACGATGGACAGCTCAGGAATATGACCGAATTCACGATGGAATGCCTGGTCTATGCGAACTCGTTCAACAAGACACAGAGTCCGCTCAATGTGATTATGGGTATCGAAGGCCAGTTCCAGATCCGTACGGGTGACGTCGGTGTTCCCCAGGGCCAGATACAGGTGTGCGTCAACCAAAAGTATAAGAGCGGCACAACTACCAGCGAACGCAAGGCTACTGGAGCCAATCTTACGCTTACAGCCGGTAAATGGTATCATATCGCGGCAACCTACAGCAAGACCAACTCGCTTGTGGAAGTGTATCTCGACGGTGTGAAGCTGCAAACTGTAGCTCCTCAATCTTCATCTTATGAATTCCCGGGAGTAGACGTGGGAACTCCCCACAACGATGAAAGCGGGATGACGATTACACGCTGTTTCTGGGCGGGTTACGGTTACGAAGCAAGCCGCTATTGGCCCGGCATGGTTTCCGAAATGCGCATATGGAACAAGGTCCTTACCAACGAGGAGATCAATGCTGCCAACCACTTCTACACGGTTCCTGCCGACTCCGAAGGTCTGGTAGCTTACTGGAAGTTCGACGATGGACAACCAGGTACCACAGACGTTATCAAAGACTATACTGCCAATGCCAACCACATGTCGTGCGATAAGGCGATAGACTGGAAGGTCGTTTCAGTTCCTACACCGGTTGTGCCGTAAATTAGGTGCCGGGCCTGACGGCCGGATGTGTACCTGGCACTGCCGTCCGGCCCGGTTTGAAACGCGAAAATGCAGCCCTGAACAATTAGGTCCGGGGCTGCATCTTCTTCAAGAATTTTAATGAACTACCCCGCCTCAAGCAACGGGATATCCTAAAACAGGAATTTATAATATCGCCTCAAGCGGCGGGGAATCTAGCATTTTAGTTATCTCCCTCGCAAGATGCCTCCACCGGTCTGCGGCCGACGGTCGGCGCTCGGTCGATGATTATTTTGCGAAGCAAAACAATTGACAAATTTAATACAGCCGGTTTGTCCGATTCGACAAGCCTAGTATTTCTACACCTTAAATCCAGCCGCCTTGGAATCGACTACGGAAAAAAACCTGAAACGCTCACCTTTATCCTGGGTGCCCAGCATGTACTTCGGCATGGGTCTGCCTTTCGTGATGGTACAGTTGGTATCTGTCATTATGTTCTCGGAAATGGGCGTATCCGATGCAAAAGTCGCTTTCTGGACTTCCCTTATCATTCTTCCGTGGAGCCTCAAACCGTTGTGGAGTCCGTTTCTGGAGATGTTCAAGACGAAGAAGTATTTCGTCGTCGGGACGCAGATGCTGACAGGTATCGGTTTCGCGCTGGTTGCGCTGAGCCTGCCTTTGCCCGGTTTTTTTACTTACGCAATTGCGCTGATGGGCCTGATCGCTTTCAGCGGAGCAACGCATGACATCGCGGCCGACGGTGTCTACATGACCGAACTGGATACAAAAAACCAGTCCAAATATATCGGCTGGCAGGGAGCATTCTTCAACATCGCCAAAGTAGTGGCGAACGGGGGCCTCGTTTTCCTTGCCGGGACGCTTAAAGACAGCATGGGCGTCGTCAATGCCTGGATGCTGATAACCGGCATTGTGGCTGCAGTGATGGTTCTGCTGAGCCTGTGGCACGCGCGCGTGTTGCCTGCCGGCGGAGCGGTCGCGGCCAAAATAAGTTCGGCACGCGAGGGATGGAACTCTTTCAAAGGGGTCTTCGCGACGTTCTTCACCAAGAAACACATCGCATACTACACGATTTTCATTATCCTTTACAGGCTTGCGGAAGGGCTTGCGATCAAGATACTGCCGCTGTTCCTCAAGGCCCCGGTCGATCATGGAGGACTCGGACTGCAGGTTAGCCAGATCGGGCTTATAAACGGAACTTTCGGCACGCTGGCGTTCATCGCAGGATCGATACTCGCAGGCTATTACATCTCGGCGAAAGGCCTGAAGAAGACGCTTTTTTCGCTATGCTGCGCCATCAACCTGCCGTTTTTGATATATCTGCTGCTGGCGTTTTTCCAGCCGTCGAACATCATGCTGATAGGCTCTGCCGTAGTGTGCGAGTATTTCGGTTATGGGTTCGGGTTCGTGGGACTTACACTGTTCATGATGCAGCAGGTCGCGCCGGGTAAACATAAAATGGCGCATTACGCTTTCGCTTCGGGGCTGATGAACCTGGGGTACATGCTTGCCGGGATGTTCAGCGGATACCTCAGTGACTGGCTCGGCTATAAACAATTCTTTATTGTGGTGGCTGTTGCGATGATACCGGCCCTGGTGCTTTCGCGCATCGTGCCGTTCTCTCACCCAGATCGGGATGAGCCTGAGGCAGAAATACTGACTGAAGAAATTAAATAACATAACAGGTATGAAAATAAAGATAGAAGGGCAGAAACTGCTCTATATGCCGTGGGAGGAACGTCCTGCAGGAAGCAAAGAGGTGATGTGGCGCTATTCGGCGAACCCGGTTATCAACCGCGACGCCCTGAGTACATCGAACAGTATTTTCAACAGCGCAGTCGTTCCGTTTGAAGGAGGCTTCGCAGGAGTCTTCCGCTGCGACGACACTAACCGCCGCATGAGGCTGCATGCCGGGTTCAGCAGGGACGGCATCAACTGGAATATAGACGAAGAAGATATAAAACTCACCGGGGGCGACCCTGAGATCGGACAGTGGGTGTACGGTTACGACCCGCGCGTGGCGTGGATCGAGGATCGCTACTACGTGACCTGGTGCAACGGCTACCACGGTCCGACCATCGGCTGCGCCTGGACGAAAGACTTTAAGACGTTCCATCAACTCGAAAACGCATTCATGCCATTCAACCGCAACGGGGTAATGTTCCCGAGAAAGATAAACGGCCGCTTCGCCATGTTGAGCCGCCCGAGCGATAACGGGCACACCGCTTTCGGGGATATTTTCTACAGCGAATCGCCCGATATGGAGTTCTGGGGCAGGCACCGCCACGTGATGGCTCCGGCCGAGTTCGAGAAGAGCGCATGGCAGTGCATGAAGATCGGCGCCGGCCCCATCCCTATCGAAACGAGCGAGGGGTGGCTGATGATCTATCACGGTGTGCTTCGTTCGTGCAACGGCTATGTCTACAGCTTCGGCTCTGCTCTGCTGGATCTCGACAAGCCCTGGAAAGTGACAGCACGCAGCGGCCCGTACCTCATCGCTCCGCGCGAACTGTACGAACTGACCGGCGATGTGCCAAACGTGACATTCCCGTGCGCCGCCCTGCACGATCCCGAAACGGGACGCATCGCGGTCTACTACGGATGCGCCGATACAGTGACCGGACTTGCGTTCGGTTACATCGACCAAATTATCGAATTTACGAAAAAGACGAGTATTCTCTAATGGGAAAGGGCGCGATACTCGGGATCGTTCTCGCGGCAGCATGCATGACACAGGCCGTGGCGCAGCAGCCTGTCGACCTGGTAGATCCTTTCATCGGCACTGCCAACTTCGGGGCCACACACCCGGGGGCTGTCTGTCCGAACGGGTTGATGTCCGTAGTACCGTTCAACGTCATGGGGAGCAAGGATAACCTCTATGACAAGGACGCACGCTGGTGGTCGACGCCATACGAGTACCGCAATACATATTTCACGGGCTTTTCGCACGTGAACCTGAGTGGAGTAGGATGCCCGGATGCGGGTTCGCTGCTGGTAATGCCGACATCTGGTAAGTTAGGGGTTAGGTTAGACCAATACGGCAGCCGGTACAGCGACGAGAAAGCCTCGCCGGGCTACTACTCCAATTTTTTAATCAAATACGATATACTTACGGAAGTTACTGCGACTATGCGCACGGGGGTCCACCGATACACTTTTCCAGCGGGCGAGGCGAATATCCTTTTGAACCTCGGACATGGACTGACCAACGAGTCGGGTGCATGGGTGCGCTTCATCGGGCCGGGCGAAGTGGAAGGAATGAAACTCCTCGGGACGTTCTGCTACAACAGGCAAGCAGTGTTTCCCGTCTACTTCGTGATGCGCGTGAGCAAAGCGCCGCGCGACAGCGGGGTATGGAAAAAGCAGCCCGTGAGAAATGGCCCGAAAGCCGGCTGGGACGCCGACCACGGTCAATATAAGATATACGATGGTTACCGCCGCGACATCGCGGGCGACGATATCGGCGCATGGTTCTCATTCGACGCCGCAGAAGGAGAACAGATCGAAGTGCGTATCGGGGTTTCGTTCGTCAGCACCGGAAACGCGCGGCTGAACCTGGAGGCAGAAACCGCAGGAAAAAATTTCGACGAAATACACGCCGAGGCCCGCCGGCATTGGAACGACGACCTGTCGCGCATCATGGTAGAGGGAGGAACCGACGGGCAAAAAACCGTTTTCTACACCGCATTATACCATACGCTTATCCACCCCAACGTGTTGAATGACGTCAATGGCGAATACCCTGCGATGGAAACAGGGCGTACTATGAAAACCGACGGCACACGCTACACGGTGTTCTCGCTGTGGGACACTTACCGCAACCTGCACCAGTTGATGACTCTTGTTTGGCCGGATCGGCAGACCGACATGGTGCGCAGTATGATAGATATGTACCGCGAGTGGGGTTGGATGCCCAAATGGGAACTCTACGGACGCGAATCGTGGACCATGGAGGGGGACCCGTCGATTCCGGTCATCACAGACGCATGGCTCAAAGGGCTTCGGGATTACGATATCGAAACGGCATATGAGGCTTTTATAAAGAGTGCAACGATGCCGGGGTTGGATTTCGACAGGCTGCCTGTTGCGCCCGAAGGTTTCGTGCCGGATTCTTACACGGCATCGTTCACTGGTGAGTACAATCGTATGCGCCCGGACAATAGCGATTACATGAAACTGGGCTACGTACCGCTCCGAAGGGAATTTGATAACTCGGTGTCGCACGCACTGGAATATTATATTGCTGATTATTCCCTTTCGCTTTTGGCAGAAAGCCTAGGGGAAAAAAGCGATGCGGCGTATTTCCGGCAGCGTTCGCTGGGTTACAGACACTACTATTCGCGGGAGTACGGCACTTTCCGGCCGATAACGGCCGATGGCAAATTCTACTCGCCGTTCGACCCGGCGCTCGGGGCGAATTTCGAAGAAAATCCGGGTTTTCATGAAGGCAGTGCCTGGAACTACACTTTCTATGTCCCGCACGATGTAAAAGGACTAGCCAGACTGATGGGCGGACAGAAAAAATTCGTAGACAAGCTGGAAATGGTCTTCGACAAGGGCTATTATGACCCGGCCAACGAACCGGATATCGCATACGCGCACCTGTTCAGCTACTTTAAGGGCGAAGAATGGCGCACGCAGTATCATGTCCGCCGCCTGCTCGACAAATATTACACGACGCAACCCGATGGAATCCCGGGCAACGACGATGCCGGAACGTTGTCGGCATGGGCCGTGTTCAATATGATAGGGCTTTATCCGGATTGTCCCGGCTCACCGTACTATACGATCACAAGCCCCGTGTTCGACCGCGTAACAATAAAACTAGACGAAGATTACTGGCCCCGGGGCAAACTCATTATAGAGGCCTCCCGCAAAGATCCGCAGGATATATACATAAAAAACATAACGCTTGGCGGAAAATCTTACGATAATTGCAGAATATTTCACAAAGAATTGATGGAAGGAGAAAAACTTAATGTAACTTTGTCTTCTACGAAATAATAAGAATATGAAAAATAAACGCATACAGGTAAGAAAGGTTCTTGGCTTGGGGTTGGGTCTGTGTTTGGCCGTGTCTGCCGTATCCTGTAACAAGGGAAAGGAAGAATGCGCCGCGGGTGATCTCACGCAATACGTGGATCAGTACATAGGCACAGGCGGACACGGACATGTTTTCATGGGAGCGAATGTTCCCTTCGGATTCGTGCAGTTGGGTCCTACCAGCATCCCGCAGGATTGGGACTGGACCTCGGGTTACCACATCTCGGACACCACCGTGATAGGCTTCAGCCACCTGCACCTGAACGGGACCGGGATAGGCGACCTCAGCGACATAGTGCTGATGCCTACTACAGGCCCCGTAAACCATAACCGCGGTACGGAAGAAAGCTACGACACCGGGATGTGGTCGTATTTCAGCCACGCAAACGAACGCTTTGCGCCGGGATACTACGCCACACGCCTCGACCGCTACGGGGTGGACGTGGAACTGACAGCGACACAACGCGTGGGATTCCACAAATACACATTCCCCGCCGATGCAACGGATGCACGCGTTGTGATAGACCTCGAAAACGGTACCGCCTGGGACGCATCGGTCGAAAATTTCATACGCGTGGTCGACGACCGCAGGATAGAAGGCTACCGTTATTCCAGGGGATGGGCTAACGACCAGAGGGTATTCTTTGCGGCAGAATTTTCACGCCCGTTCGATTTCTTCATAATATACGACAAGAACTCACCGGTAAAAGACGCCTCAGAATTTACCTCTAAGCAGGTCTACGGCGAGGCATTGTTCGGCGAGGCAGGTTCGGAACCGCTATATGCGAAGGTCGCACTGTCGCCCGTGAGCATTGAGAACGCAAGGCTCAATATGGAGTCGGAACTTCCCGGCTGGGACTTCGATGCGACCATAAAAGCTGCTGACAAAGCCTGGAACGCGGAACTTTCCAAGATAAAAATATCCACGACGGACGAAAGCGTCAAACGCATATTCTACACCGGGCTTTACCACTCTATGGTTGCCCCGTCGGTATTCTGCGACGTTAACGGCGACTACCGCGGCGCCGACGGCAAATACTACAAGAACGAAGGCTTCACCGACTATACCACCTTCTCGTTGTGGGACACATACCGCGCCGCACATCCGCTGATGACCATCATCCACCCCGAAAAAATGCCAGACATCGTCAACACCATGCTGCATATCTACAAACAGCAGGGCAAACTTCCCGTGTGGCACCTGATGGGCTGCGAAACCAACTGTATGGTCGGCAATCCGGGTATTCCTGTTGTTGCGGATGCCATCCTGAAGGGCTATGGCGGGTTCGACAAGGAACTTGCATACGAGGCTATGAAAACCTCGGCGATGCTCGACGAACGCGGACTTAATCACTATAAGGAATACGGATACATACCTTCCGATAAGTACAACGAAGCCGTGGCCACATGCCTCGAATACGCTTTGGCCGACTGGGCGTTGGCTCAGGTCGCGCAACAGATGGGCAAAACCGAAGACTTCGAATATTTCAATAACCGCAGCAAGGCGTACAAGTTCTATTTCGACCCCGGAACACAGTTCCTGCGCGGAAAAATGTCTGACGGAACCTGGCGCGAACCTTTCAATCCGTTCCACTCGTCGCACCGTTTCGACGACTACACTGAAGGAAACGGATGGCAATACACATGGCTCGTTCCGCACGATGTGGATGGTCTGGCGGCGCAGTTCGGCAGCATGGAGGCGTTCCACGCAAAACTCGACCAGCTTTTCACCGTGGAAGGCGACATGGGTGCAGACGCCTCTCCCGATATCAGCGGACTTATTGGACAGTATGCCCACGGCAACGAACCCAGCCACCATATTCTGTACCTCTACACGATGACAGGGCAGCCGTGGAAAACAGCCAAGCTCGTACGCCAGGTGCTTACGGAACTTTATTTCGACGACTATAACGGACTCTCGGGTAATGAAGACGTGGGACAGATGTCGTCGTGGTACATCCTGTCGGCTCTCGGATTTTACCAGGCTGAGCCGGCCGGGGGACGCTACTGGTTCGGTTCGCCGGTTGTCGATGAAGCCGTGATAAACGTCGGAAACGGAAAGACCTTCACCGTGAAAGCGCCGAACAACTCGCCCGAAAACAAATATATCCAGTCGGTTACACTCAACGGTAAACCATATGCAAAAGGATATGTGGATTTTAAAGACATTGCGGCAGGAGGCGAACTGATCCTCACGATGGGTACAGCTGAAACATTGTGGTATTAAAAAATAAAGACAACTCAAACGACGTTCCCGCGAATGGTTCGTATGGCAGAATACGCTTTTCCGGGAACTATAATTAAAATCTGGTAAACTACGACAAACGGACCTGCCGAATTCTATTCAATAGGGGTTAGGTAAGTAATAGGGGTTAATTACTGTGGAACCGGCAGGCCCGTTTTTTAACATGAAACTTATGAAGAAGCTATCTGTATGTCTTGCCCTCGGGGCATTTTTGTCATTAATGGCCGCATGTTGCGGTAACTGCGGCGAAACCACCGTTAAAACACGCCCTTCGGATTATGTAAGTACGCTCGTGGGAACGCTCTCCACATTCGAACTTTCGACAGGCAATACCTATCCGGCGACCGCCGTACCATGGGGAATGAATTTCTGGACGCCGCAAACCGCCCAGATGGGTAACGGATGGACATACAACTATGCCCATAACAAAATACGCGGACTGAAGCAGACGCACCAGCCCAGCCCGTGGATCAACGACTACGGACAATTCTCGATAATGCCCGTCAAAGGACGCGATAAAATCGACCAGAATGCGCGCCAAAGCTGGTTTTCGCACAAGTCGGAAACCGCAAAACCCTACTATTACAGCGTATATCTGGGCGACCACGATGTTACGGCCGAACTCACTCCGACAGAACGTGCCGCGATTTTCCGCTTCACTTTTTCGGAAAGCAATGAAAATGCAGTCGTGATAGATGCTTTCGACCGGGGTTCTTTCGTGAAATTGATCCCTGAAAAGAACACTGTCGTGGGTTACACCACTCGCAACAGCGGCGGCGTACCCGAAAATTTCCGCAACTGGTTCGTCGTCGAATTCGACACGCCTTTCGCAAGCGCGGAAGTGTGGAAAGACGAGGGTGAGATCGTTGCCGATTCCACCGAATATTCAGGCTTCCATGCAGGAGCTGTCGTAGGTTTCGACACAAAGCGCGGACAGCAGGTTAACGCTCGTATCGCGTCGTCGTTCATCAGCCTCGAACAGGCCTACACCAATCTCAAAGAATTGGGCAATGATGATTTCGAAGTCGTAAAAGAGAAAGCGCAGCTGGCATGGGATGATGTTCTGGGCCGTATAAAAGTCGAAGGCGGTACAGACGAACAATACCGCACATTCTACTCGTGCCTCTACCGCAGCCTGCTGTTCCCGCGTAAACTCTACGAGGTGACCGAGAGCGGCGAAACTGTTCATTACAGCCCGTACAACGGCCAGGTACTGCCAGGATACATGTACACGGACACCGGTTTCTGGGATACGTTCCGCAGCCTCTTCCCGTTGCTCAACCTGGTTTATCCTTCGGTCAATGCCGAAATCCAGAAGGGATTGGCGAATACCGCCCTCGAAAGCGGTTTCCTGCCGGAATGGGCCAGTCCCGGACATAGAGGTTGCATGATCGGCAACAACTCCGCTTCGGTGGTAGCCGACGCCGCCGTCAAGGGATTGATAGACAGGGAAAACCTGCAGGTGCTGTACGACGCGCTTGTCTACGGGACGGAAAACGTATACCCGCGCGCGAGATCGACCGGGCGATACGGACATGAATACTACAATACGCTCGGATATGTGCCGTACAACGTGGGCATCAACGAGAATGCCGCACGCACGCTCGAATATGCCTACGACGACTGGTGCATACTGCAGATAGCCAAACTGCTGGAACGCCCGCAGGAAGAACTCGACAAGTGGGCTTCGCGCGCGATGAACTACCGTAACGTATTCGATCCGGAAACAAAACTGATGCGCGGACGCAACGAGGACGGAACTTTCCAGACGCCGTTCAGCCCGTACAAGTGGGGCGACGCCTTCACCGAAGGCAACTCATGGCACTACACATGGAGCGTGTTCCATGATCCGAAAGGACTTACAGACCTCATGGGTGGGCCGCGTGAACTTACGGCCATGCTCGATTCGGTCTTTGTGGTACCGCCTATCTTCGATGACAGCTATTACGGAGGACAGATCCACGAGATCACGGAGATGATAATAATGAATATGGGCAACTACGCCCATGGCAACCAGCCCATCCAACATATGATATATATGTACGACTGGGCGGGCGAGCCGTGGAAAACGCAATACTGGGCGCGCGAAGTTATGGACAAGCTCTATACTCCAGGCCCCGACGCCTACTGCGGCGACGAGGACAACGGACAGACATCGGCATGGTACGTGTTCTCTGCCCTGGGATTCTATCCCGTATGCCCCGGCTCGGGCGAGTATGCACTCGGTTCGCCGCTGTTCAAAAAAGCCACAATAACCTTTGAGAATGGCAAGCAGGCGGTCATCTCCGCCCCGCGCAACAGCAAAGGCAACCGCTACGTATCCGCCGTGGAACTCAACGGAAAACAGTGGGAATACAACTACCTGCGCTATTCGGATCTTACTGCAGGAGCGAAGATCGAATTCGACATGTCGGCCGAACCCAATGCCAACCGTGGCACCGGCGAGTCGGCTTTTCCATATTCGTTCAGCGGCGACGCAAAATAACAAACAGACTGTAACCGTTATATAATCGAAAACCATTAACCAATTTTTTCAAATAAACTCAATATATATATATATTATAATCGTCATATGAAAAATATACGCATCCTGTCCACGTTGCTCTGTGCTATGATGCTCGGACTTTTTATATACTCGTGCGGAGGCATCGACTACCCGCCAGGTCCGGTGGAGAAACCTTACCTGACAGTTCAGAGAAACACATACAGTATAGCTGCCGAAGGAGGCGTCTTATATGCAACGGCTTCTTCCAATGGGAATATCTCAGCACAGCCCAAGGCGGACTGGTGCAAGGTGAATGTCCTGACCGATACCGACTCTAACAACATAGTAATAACTATAGAAGAGAATGGCAATGAGGCAAGGAACGTCACTATCGTTCTGTCGGCCCCGGGATGCAAGAATGTCGAAATCGTAGTATCTCAGAAAAAGATCAGTGGTCCGGATGATGAAAAAAGCGAAACATGCGATCTGTTGTCTTTCACCATCAACGGTTCGGCCAACAAGTTGTACAGCAATATATCCTTCTCTCTGGACCAGGTGTCGAAAACCGCAAAGGCCAAGTATCTTAAGTGGATCAAGCGCGATGAGCCGGATATGATGATCCCCGTTTTCACGACCAACGGCGAAAAAGTGCTCGTGAATGGTCTGGAGGTGGAATCGTCTGTTACCAAAATATCATTCGCAGAAGACTTCGATCTGGTAGTAGTGGCCGAGAATGGCGACACAAAGACCTACAAAATCAGCCTGAACTGCCCGCAGATCAATAAGGAACTACCCGTGCTGCGTTTCTCAGCCTCAGTGTCGTCGATAGGCAAAGACTACTATCAGAACTCAACTCTGGATATGTATAGCCCTTCCACAACCTCGGGATGGTGGAGCGCCGCTGATGCATACGTGCAGATACGCGGACGCGGCAACTCGACATGGGGCGCGGAGAAAAAGCCGTACAGGATAAAATTTCCCGCCGATATAAGCCCGATAGGACTCAATCACGCCGAAGAGAAAGACTGGGTGATACTTGCGCAGGATATGGACAAGTCCCTGTTGAGGAATCATATGGCATTCGAGATGTCTCGTATCCTGTTCAACTCCAATGAAGGCTACCATGATCCCAATGCAATCATGTGGACTCCATGCTCTCAGCATGTTAACGTATATTTCGGCGACGATTACCACGGGATATACCAGATGAGCGACCACAAGGAACGGGGCGAGGGACGCATGAACGTCGAGAAACTTACCGCTACCGATACAGATACAGACACGAACACCGGAGGATATCTGCTGGAGTCGGATGTACACGGAGACTCTCCGCGTTTTGGAACCAATGCAGGAATGTCCATGCACATGTATTATCCGAAAGACGACGATTACAACTCGAGCCAGCTTACATATATAAAGAACCATCTCAACAGTGCGGAAGCCGTTCTTTTTGGAAACAACTACGCGGATCCTGTCAATGGCTGGCGAAAATATTTCGACGAAAAGACCATGATAGACTTTATGATCATAAAGGAATTCACGGGAGATTACGACGGTTTTACCAGTACCCAGATCTACAAAAGACGCGGTAACAATAAGATATTCTTCGGTCCGGTATGGGACGTGGACAAAGGTTGGGGTAACGAAAGACGTAAGGACGCATATTCAGGCAACGGGAAGCTTATTATCTACGAAGGATTCTTCTATGCCCAATGGTTCCAGCGACTGTGGGAAAAAGATGCGACCTTCAGAGCAAACGTGAAAACTCGATGGAATGCAAAGAAGCAGGAGCTTTACAACGTGGTTATGAAGGAACTCGACGAAAAACCGGTTGAAATGGCCAAGGCGATTGAGGCGAATTTTTCTGTCTGGACATATTATAAACAGACTATCAGCGATGCCCCGCTCCCGGCTGCTACCTACCAACTCGAGATCGAAAGAATCCGTTCGCTTACCCAGACAAGGTTTGCGCAACTCGATAACCTGTTCAAATAAGACGAATTAGTCACAACTTAATCCGACAAGCCAGGAAATTAAAATATGGTAACCATGGCTGAATGAGAAATGAGCGCTGATATAGCGCTCATTTTCTTTCCAGAATAGTTCTTTCTGGAGTCATTACCAAATTTAAATTGTTTTGGAAGCAAAATAATCATCGGCCGAGCGCCGACCGTCGGCCACAGGCCGGTGGTGGCATCTTGCGAGGGATAGAACTAAAAGGGTCGATTTACCGCCGTTTGCGGCGATATTATAAATTCCTGTTTTTGATACCACGTTGCTTGAGGCGGGGTAGTTCATTGCAGCTAATACATGGCCCATGCAACTCTAAATATTTATTTGCAGACTAATCGCAGACTATTAACCGACTGTAAAGCCAAAATAAAAACGCTCGATATCTGGACATCAGATTATCAAGCGTTTTTAAATGTGCCCAGGAAAGGACTCGAACCTTCACGCCGTTACCGGCACTCGCCCCTGAAACGAGCGCGTCTACCAATTCCGCCACCTGGGCCTCGGAATCGAGTTGCAAATATAAATCTTTTTTATCCAACACCAAAATCTTCACGCGATTTTTCATCCTGCAAAATCCAGAATGTGAAAAATCCCGCTATACATCAAGTACGCGGGACTTCTATTTATCACGTCCTGCAAGACCGCAGGTGTGCTATTTCAATTCCCGAATCTTGATGTTGCGGTACCATACGCCGAAGCCATGATCCTGAAGGCCGATATAGCCGGTCTTTGCAGGACCGTTCTTAAATCCGGGCCAATCCTTGAACTTGCTTCGTTCGACCATGCGGTACCATTCCGGGGTCCAAAGGGTGTACTCACACACTTTCACTCCGTTCTGGATATGCGTAACAGTACCATTGTCAACCCTGATAACAACATTATTCCAGTTGCCGTGCTCGGCGGCATTGATCGGAAGCGCCGGAAGCATATCGTAAAGCGAACCGGCAAGGTGATTGGTCAGCGCGTTATCGCTTGCATAGGTGTTGTCCAGAACTTGTATTTCAGGAGCCGAGGCGTAAACGGCCTGCCCCTCCTGCTCTATCACATAGTAGAAAATACCCGAATTGCCTCTTTTTTCCACCATCCAGTCTATCGACAGTTCGAAATTGTCAAATTGTTTGGCGGCAAAGATAATATCAGCGCCCTGCCCAGAGCCTGGCCTTTCCTGGTTCGTATTGAGTTTCATGGCCCGGCTGCTCTCATCGACGCTCCACTGCTGCGGCATCGCCTTGCCGTTGTACTGGCGCCATCCGTCAAAATTCTCACCATTGAACAGAAGGACCCACCCTTCGGCTTTTTCCCTATCGGAGAGGGTATTATCGACTGGTCTCCGCTGAGGCTGTGCAAGGCTGCCCGCGGCAATAAGAACAGAGAATGAAAGTAGCAGAATCTTTTTCATAGTTTGGAAGTTTTAGGTTTGATGTCAACAAAGATATAATAAATCCCGGAGAACTATCACCGCAAAAGTACCAAAGGCCCCGAAATACGGGACCTTTGCAGACTTTAAACGACCGATAAAAAAAATTTAAATCCCCTAAACCATCGCGCGTCGCCGGCAAAAACGCTCGCACTGCATCCGGATGTCGTAACCCAACATCGTGCCCAGCATATAATCCTCTTCAGGCGTAAGCAGGTTCAGGGGCTTGTCCACAAAACAAGCGGCGGCATCGAGGCAACTGCTGTTGCCGAAAAAGAGGTTCACTTTGCTCCCGCCCACTGCCTGCGTCAGGAATCCGATGCCCTGTCTTTCGAGCCGGGCCTTTATAATCTCGGCGCATTGCGGAGTAACGGTGCACAGCACAAGGTTGCGAATCCCTTTTTTGAATTCGTATATCTGGTGCATTATCATACGCAACTCGCCGAAACGGTTGTAGTCTTCGCCGCACATTTCTTATCCTATTTCACAAGGGCGGCCCATACGTCGAGGCGTGAAGCCGTCATATCCGGCTGGTTATCGTCCACCGCAAGCCCGATCACATTGCCGCCGTCGAAAGCCTTAGTACCCGACACAGAGTAACCATCGGCCTGATATTCGCCAATGAACACGCAGTCGGTTCCTGCAAGTCCCTCTTTGATGATGCCCATGGCATCGCAGAATGTATCGGGATAGGAATCGGCGTCACCCGTTCCGAAGAACGCGACTTTTTTACCTGCGAGGTTCTGTTTCCCGAGTTCCGGCAGGAAGTTGTACCAATCGTCCTGCAGATCACCATAGCCCCATGTCGAGGTGCCGAGCAAAAGGATGTCGTAGGCGGCCGTCTTATCCGCCGCCGTGTTGGAAACATCATAAATATCCTGGGGAGATATGCCGAGTTTTGCGGCTATCTCTTTGGCGAGCGACTGGGTGTTGCCGGTGCTGCTGCCATAAAATATTGCTGTCATTTCAAAATACTTTTAAAAACATACAAAAATAAGGCGGGAAAGAAAGCCCGGAAATACCTAAAAACTGCGAATAGGAGTCTGCCCGCTACCTAAAATGGATATCTGTTAAAAAATCCGGCAGCCGGATTTGTGAATTAAAGTCAATTTTGTATCTTTGCGCCGTTGTATCCGAAAAATCCCAGATTGCGGAGAGAGGAAAGATGGGGGGACGAATAGGTTACAACGCTATTTTTTCGGGGTGTAGCACAGTCCGGTTAGCGCGCCAGCTTCGGGAGTTGGAGGTCGAAGGTTCGAATCCTTTCACCCCGACCAACATTAAGAGCAATCATCTAATTAACGGATGGTTGCTTTTTCTTTCTCTACGATCTTCCCTGCAAACCCTTATCTTCATTTTTTCAGTAATACCGATAAGAACATTCTGTATCATTTAATATGTGTCCACACTTAATTGCAGGTTAAAGTCCGACCCTTTCCAGGTCTGGCTTCTTCCGGGGATGCATGAAAACAAAAAAGCACCCAAAAACGGGCGCTTTAGTTACATTTTCGTGTACGATGCCGAGAATCAGTGATTCTCGGCATTGATTGCGGAGGGAGGGGGATTCGAACCCCCGGTACAGTAATCCCGTACGTCAGTTTAGCAAACTGGTGGTTTCAGCCACTCACCCATCCCTCCAATCCTATCCGTCGCAAAACGGAACGAGGACAAAAGTAAACCAATTCAATGTATTTACAAAATCATTACGTCCAAAAATTCGCCATTTGCCGGCACTTCACCAAATTTCTATCCTCTGTTTCGCGTTCCTGCATATTTTTTTGTAACTTCGACTCCCGCAAACCGGCACAGGATCAGACAACAAATAAGTCCAATTTTTATAAACCGATCGATTATGAAATTAAAATTTTTACAGGAGTTCAAAAGTTTCGCACTGAAAGGCAATGTCATGGATATGGCCGTGGGTGTGATTATCGGAGGGGCGTTCCAGAAGATAATATCTTCCGTTGTGAACGACATCATCATGCCGCCGATCGGTATGTTTCTGGGTAATACCGATTTTTCAAACCTATCCCTGACTCTTAATCCAGCCAAGGTGGCAGAAGGCGCGGAGCCTGTGATGTTGAAGTACGGTTCGTTTATCCAGACATGTATCGACTTTCTTATCCTGGCGTTTTGCGTGTTCATGCTTGTCAAGGCTATAAACATGTTGAAACGCAAGACAGAAGAAGCTCCAGTTCCTGCCGCGCCGACCAAAGAGGAAACCCTGCTTACCGAGATTCGCGATATCCTCGCAAGGGATTCGGTGAAGAAGTAATCCGCTTCCGGCTTCTCAGCAATGAAAAAGGCGCCTATAAATCAAGGTGCCTTTCGTTATTCTAGAATAATAGAAAATTAACGCTCTTCAGCGGCCATGGCGATAATGTCCTTTCCGCTGATGACGCGCTTTTCCGAACCGGTACAGGCTAGGTATATCATCGACAATGCCAATTCTTCCACCGTGCAGTAGCTTCCGGGAGCCAGCGCGCGTCCCGTGCGGAAAAACCAGTCGACGTACTTGTATATCCTGATGATGCGTTTCTGACCTGGGTATGGTTTTATGAACCCAGGCCGCATGCCATAGGCCACCAGCGGCAGCCGCGCAAGGTCGTTCTCTACTTTTCCCTTGATACGCGCCCACCACATCATGCTCCTTTCGGTTTCATCGGTTCCGGCACCGGCGACATAGCAGAATGTCATCCCGGGGTTTACTTTGGCGAGCGTTCCGGCAAAACCCAGCGTCAGGGTGTATGTCGTATCGTAGTATTCATCGCGTCCAGCCCCCAGCGAAGACATTCCCAGGCAGAAGAAGCAGGCGTCATAACCCCGTACGCGCTCCTCCTGGGCTGCAATGTCGCCCACGTCGGGAACCACGATCTCTTCGAGTTTGGGGTGGTCGATGCCACACGGCCGCCGTCCGATCACCAGTATCCTGTCGATTTCGGGCCTGTCGAGGCAGACGAGCGTCACACCCTCGCCTACCATTCCTGTCGCGCCCGTTATTATCACTTTCATGGCCACCATTTTTGTCATTCCAAAGTTACTGTTTCCGACATAAAAATCACGCTTGCCCCGAATTTTTCTCTATTTCCTGATCTGAGACAGATTTTTCCGGCATTGTTACACTGCGCCGTGTAATCATACGAATCTTTGTATATCCGAATCAATCAAAACTAAATATTAATTTAATCCATTATTTATGAAAACAACAGCTTTATCTCTTTTTATGCTGGCGGCTTTTACGCTGGCAGTATCATCCTGTACAAAAGAAGATAAAACGGGATCCACAGTTTCCGTGACGGGCATGACCCTGGACAAACCGGCTCTGGAACTCTCGGCCGGCGATGCCGAAACCCTGATAGCCACGGTAGCACCAGAGAATGCCACTAACAAAGCCGTGAAGTGGAATAGCGACAACAAAACAGTCGCTACGGTTGATCAGACCGGTTTGGTTACTGCGGTAGCCCCGGGCGGCGCAGTTATCACGGCAACCACCGAGGATGGCGGCAAGACGGCCTCATGCCATGTCGCTGTTACGGCTGCGCCGTGGGACGGCACCTCCCGCACCGAACCCGCCGATCGTGATGACGATGCCAAAACGATCAGCGTCGCCTCGCCGGCCGAACTGGCATGGCTAGCATCGGCATGCAATGGCACGGACGGGGTAGAAGCCGGCAATTTCGAAGATTACACCATCACCCTGACCTCCGACATCGACCTGAACAACCATGAGTGGACACCGATCGGCAGTGGAATCAAGTTTGGCGACCCCTATGCCGATCCTTACTATTTCTACACTTTTGGAGCTATTTTCGACGGCAACGGCCACACGGTAAGCAATCTGAAGATCGATTCTGAAGACGAATACATCGGGCTGTTCGGTTACGTCACGGGTCAAATTGAGAACCTGGGAATCGCATCGGGATCGATACAGGCTTCAGGCGATGCCCTGTATGTCGGAGGCATCTGCGGTCATTTGACGAATTCGAATTCGTGTACCATTACCGCCTGTTACAACCGGGCGGATATAACATGCCTGTCGGACGAACCTTATGCCGGTGGAATTTGCGGTAACAACCAAGCCAGCATTGTGGCGTGCTACAACACCGGAAACTTAACCGGCGGATGGGTGGCCGGCGGTATCTGCGGCCATTTTTACGGCGACGCCATAACCGCATGTTACAGCACCGGGATCATCTCCGGAGGAAGCTACGCCACCGGAGGCCTATGCGCATACAACCAGGGCGGAAGCGGTCCCATAACCGCTTGTTACTGGACAAAAAGCACACAGGGCGCCGTAAACGGCATCGGCTCGGGCAATACGGGCGACGTACAGGAATTCTCCGGCTCGGCCTGGTCTGCCATCGGCACCGCGACCGGCCAGAGCGCCGAATGGGGCACGGGCGACGGCTCGGGCAGCGGCAAATACTGGAAATCCATCGGCTCGTGGAACAACGGCACACCTACATATCCCAAACTTTGGTGGGAGAAGTAATACCCGGATCAAATAACAAAAGGCGCCCTGTTTCGTGGCGCCTTTGTTGTTTGTAACCAAGGTGTAGAGTGTTACTCCCTTCACTTTAACGGCGCCATCCGCAGGCGGCATTCCGCCCATCGAAGACTCTCTCCGGTCGGTGAATACCGTTTGTTCGCTACTTGGCGTAACTCACGGCCCTCGTCTCTCTTATCACCGTGATCTTCACCTGTCCCGGATAAGTCATTTCCTCCTGGATCTTCTTGGCGATGTCGTGCGACAGTTGGTCTGACTCGGCGTCATTGAGCTTGTCGGCACCCACTATCACGCGCAATTCGCGTCCGGCCTGTATGGCGTAGGTCTTCATCACCCCGTCGTAAGCCATTGCTATATCTTCCATCTCCTTGAGGCGCTTGATGTACGACTCGACCACTTCGCGGCGTGCTCCCGGACGTGCCCCCGAAATGGCATCGCAAACTTGAACAATGGGGGCGATGAGCGAAGTCATCTCCATTTCGTCGTGATGGGCACCGATGGCGTTCACGATTTCGGGACGTTCCTTATATTTCTCGGCCAGTTGCATGCCTATGATTGCGTGGGGCAGTTCGGGCTGGTCGTCGGGCACCTTGCCGATGTCGTGCAGAAGCCCGGCACGGCGCGCAGTTTTAGCGTTGAGGCCCAGTTCTGCAGCCATCGTGCCGCACAGGTTGGCGGTCTCGCGGGCGTGCTGAAGCAGGTTCTGGCCGTAGGACGAACGGTATTTCATCTTGCCTATCAGGCGGATAAGTTCCGGGTGCAGGTTATGAATACCCATGTCTATTGTTGTGCGCTTGCCCACTTCGACGATCTCTTCTTCGATCTGCTTTTCGACTTTGGTCACTATCTCCTCGATGCGTGCCGGGTGGATACGGCCGTCGGTAACTAGCTGGTGCAACGCAAGACGCGCGATCTCGCGGCGGACGGGGTCGAATCCCGAAAGGATGATGGCTTCAGGGGTGTCGTCCACGATGATCTCGACTCCGGTGGCGGCTTCCAGGGCACGGATATTACGACCTTCACGGCCGATGATACGCCCCTTTATCTCATCGCTCTCGATGTTGAACACAGTCACGGAGTTTTCTATCGCAGTTTCGGTGGCGACTCTCTGGATTGTCTGCACCACTATCTTTTTGGCCTCTTTATTGGCCGTCATCTTGGCCTCCTCGATAGTCTCGCTTATGAAGGCAGATGCATCCGCCTGAGCCTCCGATTTCATGTTCTCCACGAGAATGTTCTTGGCCTCTTCAGCGCTCATTCCGCCTATCTGTTCTAGGCGCGCGTTCTGCTCCTTTATGATTCCCGCCAGTTCCTCTTTCTTTTTGTCCAGCGATGACATCTGGCCCGAGAGCTGCTCTTTCAGTTTTTCTGCTTCGCGCTGCTTGTTTTCGAGGTTCTGCTGCTGCTGGACGAGGTTGCCTTCGATCTGTTTAGCGCGCTGTTCGCTTTGGGCGACTTTTTGGTTGCGTTCGTTAACTTGGCGATCATGTTCGCTTTTCAATTGGATGAATTTTTCCTTTGCCTGCAGAATTTTCTCTTTTTTTATCATTTCCGCTTCGGCCTCGGCTTCCTTTATGATGGCTTCGCGCTTCTTTTTCGAGCCTCCCGTCAGAAAGGCTGCGAGTCCGCCGGATACCGCCGCTGCAGCGACCGCTATTCCGACTATTGCAAGTATGCTCATGTGTTTAGAGTAGAATTAAAAAAATTTATAATAGTGGGACTGCTTCCGGCCCGTCCCTCCGGCCATATCTTTTTTAATTACGAACTAAGAATTACGAGGATTTTTGTTGTTAAATGATCCGATGCATCCGTAAGGCTATGCATGATCCGTAATTTGAAATTCGTAATTATTTTTTGCATGGGTGCATGAAGCGTCCATACAAAAAACCCGCCGATTCCTTTTCTTGTTTGACGAATCTCCGAAACGTCATGTCTGGAGCCTCCGAATCCGCCGCAAACGTCCAACGGTACCTCCGGGGTACACCTGCTCGCGCAGGTTAAGGCCTGTTTTTGACAGTTCGCGTAAACTCCAATGTAATAAGTGTTGAGTTTCGCAAAGCTTAAGGAATCTATGCGGGTAATATTCCGTTACAATATTTTTAAGAACATACGCCTTTCCCAATAGAGCGGCTTTCTTAGTCTTTGTCTTACATATAATAAACGTTCCTTGCGGTACGTTTATTTCCCCGCCGAATACAAATATTCTTCGAGTTGGCGGTCGATTTCGGCCAGTCTGTCCACCTCTTCGCCGAGGCTGCGACTGGTGTTGAGCCGGATATTTTCCATAGCCAGCGCGAGTGCCGCCAGCGCCAACTGGTCTTTGGGCAACAACGACGGATGCGTGTTGTCGGCAAACAGCCTGTTGACTTCACGTTCGGCGCGTCGGTATATCTCCTCTTCCGAACTCTCGATATTGGGAAACGGATATGTCGCTCCGGCTATCTTGAGTGTTATCGACAGTTTTGCCATTTATAATTTAAATTTCCTTACACCTTCGTCGGCCGTTCTCGCGCCAACGATAAAGTACTGACACACGGGCTTCCGTCGGTAAGTCGGCGATTTTACAATCAGCCCTTGTCGGTTATCTCACTTCGCTTTAACGGCGCCGCCTTACGGCGACCAGCCTGCTCCGGTCGGTGAGTCGGGCAGATATTACAATCCGCCCTTGTTCACCAATGCGATGCAGCGGTCCACCTCCCGCATAAGGCGGTTGACGCTCGCACGAGCCGTTTTGGTGCTTTTGCTGTCAGCTGTTTCACCCGAAAAACCATCGACAAGCCCTTTCACGGTCAGGCGCCGTTCCAGTTCGGCGATCTTTTCCGTCAGCAAACG
The DNA here is from genome assembly GCA_031548515.1 of Rikenellaceae bacterium. GTDB lineage: Bacteria > Bacteroidota > Bacteroidia > Bacteroidales > Rikenellaceae > UBA940. Next base: position 104,055 of record JAVBRB010000008.1, read on the forward strand.
GTTTTCATCGCGCAGTTTGTTGCGTGATGCCGAAAGCCTTTCCCGCTCGTCGCGCAGGCGGCGGTTCTCGGCGATCAGACGCGCGACCTTCTTCTCTATGCTGTCTAAAATTGCGCTCCTCGACATAGTTCTGCGTTAACTTAAAACAGTTCACTCAACAAAGATAAAAAAAAGGTAGCGTTAATCCAAAAAATTATTCCGCTACTTCACCCGTAAGGTCATAATCCGAGGCTCCGGTGATCCTGACCTTGCGGAAATCGCCGGGCGTAAGTTCCGCATCGGCGGCGACAAGTATTTCCGTATCGACTTCCGGCGAATCGTACTGCGAACGGCATACCCAAAAATCCCCTTCGCGATGGTCGACTATTACTCTTTCGATCTTTCCGATCCGTTTCTGGTTGTTCTCAGCCGAGATTTCCGCCTGCACTTCCATCAGGCGGTCGGCCCTTTCCCGCTTCACATCCTCGGGTATGTCGTCCGCAAGTTTTTCGGCCGAATACGTGCCTTCTTCCTCGGAGTAGGGGAAAACGCCCAACCTTTCGAACCGTGCTTCACGCACGAAATCCAGGAGTTCTTCGAAATCACGCTCCGTTTCACCCGGATAACCCACCAGAAGGGTGGTGCGGATAGTCAGGTCGGGAATCTCGGCCCGCAATTTCACTATCAGTTCGCGTGTACCCCCGCTGCCCAGACCTCGTTTCATCGACCGGAGTTGGCTGTCGGAGATATGTTGCAGCGGCATGTCGATGTATTTGCATATCTTGGGTTCGTCGCGCATCGCCTCGATAACGTCCTGTGGGAAACCGGCCGGATAAGCATAGTGCAGGCGGATCCATTCGATGCCATCGATCCTGGCCAGGCGGCGCAGAAGTTCAGCAAGCTTCCGTTCGCCGTAGAGATCGATTCCGTAATATGTAATGTCCTGCGCGATGACGATCAGTTCTTTTACGCCCTGTGCAGCAAGTTTGCGGGCCTCATCCACCAGCTCTTCCATAGGTACGGAAACGTGATTGCCGCGGATGAGCGGAATTGCGCAGAAACCACACCGGCGATCGCACCCTTCAGAGATTTTCAGGTATGCATAGTGGGAAGGAGTCGAGAGTATGCGTTCAGTCGAAAGTTCCGGCCCCTGCGGTGCGGAGAGTTCGGCCAGAATGCCGCTGAAATCTCGAACCCCGAAGTACCGGTCCACCTCGGGAATTTCGCTGCGCAGTGCGTCGGCGTACCGTTCGCTCAGGCAGCCGATGACGTAGAGGCGGTCGATCTCGCCGCGTTCGCGGGCCTGCGCGAAACCCAGGATGGTGTCTATCGACTCTTCCTTCGCATCGCCTATGAAGCCGCAGGTGTTGATGACTATGATTTTGGCGTCGGTCGAGTTACTGTCGAACACGAGGCCGTATCCGGTCGCGGCAAACCGCGCGGCCAGATGCTCAGAATCGACCGTGTTCTTCGAACAACCGAGCGTCACTATGTTAATTTTCCTCACCTCTCCTCTTTTTCTCCTTTTTCACTTCCTCATTCCGTTTGACATTCTCTTTCCCTGTCAGTTTATTGGCCCAATGTTGTGGCGATACCATCATGGGAAAAGGGAAATCGACGTCGAACCACACCTCCGAACCGGTAAAATAATCGTTGTCAACCGGTTCTATCTCCATGCGGTCGCACGTAATACCATCGTCGGTGTTGATCAAAGTTTGTCCCTTGACTTGCTGGACACCGAGATAATTATACATTAATGTATATTCGTCACTGACGTTAATTATCGGCCACGGATGTTCCCTGGTGCCGTCGCCCAATGCATATATACAATCCAGCAATACATACATACGCCATTCGAGATTGTGAATTTCTTCAGCAGGCCGTTCCAGTTGATATGCAAGATTGAGTGCATCGGCCAGATAATAAGGCGTGGCAGGAGCGTTTTTCAGCGACGAGGTAACCGCATCGTAAGCGTCGGCATGTCGTTTCTCCTTGATCAGCGCATTCCAAACGGAACGGGTACCTCCGTAGCCTCCGGTGTATTCATCTCGGTAGGCGTAGCCGTAGTAGAGAATAAGAAAATCTGACCATATAAGCGTCGTGTCGGCACGTTCGAAACGCTCAGCCAGGTCACGGTAATGTTCGTTGTCGCGGGCGTAGCGTCCGAAGACCTTGAAACTAATACCTCCGTCCGCAATAGCTTCATCCCAGACAGGATCGTTAAATACAGACTCATCATCCTCTTCGTCGGAAAGGGCGGCTGTTGCAAGACTGTCTGCCATGGGGTTTGGCTGTATCTCTGGCATGTCAGGTTGCTGAGCCTGTGCCTGCAAACAAAATAACAGCAGAAAAAGGCTGAAGAACAGATGTTTCATGAGGTCGTTGTTTTAGTTGTCGGAATTAAGGGGCAAATAGCTGTAAAAAAAGACGGTGTCGCATGGAAATGCCGCCGAAGGCTTGACTTTCAGCATGTCGTACCGGCCGTCGACCAGGAATCTCTCCTCTATTTCCACTTCGAGTTCCACCATGCAGTATGTGTACATATCTCCGTCCTGCACTATCTTGAATGCGGTCTCGGGCGACAAGCCGTCTCCGCTTCCGGCTATGGCGACCGTGACATTATTATATCTGGTTTTGAGCGAATTCCGCGCCTCCCATGATTTTTTGGTTTCGGTGGCGGCAGCCAGGGTCCAGTACAAGGCGGTCAGATTTACAGGATTGCGGCTAAGCACCATATTCCCGAAATCATACGCCCTTTCGAGATCGCCTTTGAGGATATATTCCTGCATTTTCAACTCATGGTCCGTCGGTTGGGTAGAGTAGTAAACCTGAAATGGATATCCGTAATACGCGATGACGCATTCGCGGCGGGTAAGCCGCTCCTGTCCCAGGGCGAATTTGTCGATTATTTTGCGGTACTCCGCCGGATCACTGACAACCGTGCCGAATCCCGGCACGCCGAAATCATCTCCCGCCGTGGCCGTTGCCACCTGCGCAAACGCCGGAACGCACAGCAGCAGGGCTAAAACGGATATGAGAATATTTTTCACAGGTTATTCGTCATCGTCATCCGAATTAAGGCACTTTTTCACCTCTTTCAAAGGTTCACGCACTGCTTTCTCCAGATTGATTATATTCGTTTTGATAAAATTCAACGCTTTGTCCCAATCTTTGTAGTTATAAATGCTTACACCATCGAGTTTGTAATAAACTTTGCTGCTGATCTTGTCATTCATTCTGTCCCATTCCAGCGGATGTCCGAACTCGCTTTCTATCGGCCCTTTATACTTAATAAGTTCATCGAACATTTTTTTATTCTCATCTTGATTTCCCCTGCCGAATTCAAGTTGAACGCCAGCATAATCTTTTGTCATAATCAGGCTATATCTTGCTCCTCCAATACCCGTTTTGCCTGAGTTGAGCCAATGGTCTTTTGTGGGGCTGATGTTCTGGAAAATGGGAGTTGTGCCTTTAAGCATCGGGAGCATCCGATTCCAAAATTCAAGTCTTAGTTTGTGCCTGTCTTTTAGTCCCTCTTGAGTGGAGATTTCCTCGTGCAGTTTGTCAGCCATGCTAATGACATAATCTTCGGTATCTTTTGTTGGAATTATCTGTTCCATTGTCAGGAACAACTGATCGCCCAATGCAAACGGAGTGGCTTTGAAACACTGTATCCGTAATTTATAATCCAGCAACCAGAGGACATTCGAGGTTATCTCTTTCCTGAAATTTGCAGCTACTATTATTATACGCTGCGACTGGCGTTTGTTCAGAGAAATATCGTCGTATTCTTTCTGGAAAAATTCTGACAGATTATCCTCTGCTTTCTCGCCTGGACTGAATTTATCAAGATATTCCTGATAAATATTGCGTATTTGCTCCTTGTTCAGCGTTGAGCAGTAAGAGGCATATTTAAGTACCTGCCATGTTACATCCTTGCCGGTATCGTCGAGTTTATTTTCTATTACGACGATATTGCCTCCTTCGTCCAAAGCCAGAAGATCGAGGCGCTCATTCGTGTCGCTGAATCCGCTGAACTCTTTCTGAATTATCAATAGTTCCTCACCTAAGGCATTGGGTTGGTGCGCCAGCCATTCCTGCAAATGGCTTCTCTCTTTAAATCCCAGTCCTCCGAATGTCTTTTTCTCAAGTTTTTGTATTCGGTTCTGATGCTTGTCTATCAAGTACATAACTTGCTGTTTTCTGATTGTCTTATTCTCCAAATAGTGCGTCGACGAATTGCCGGCGGTCGAAGATTTGCAGGTGGTCGATCCCCTCGCCGATACCGATATAACGCACCGGGACTTTGAAACGGTCGCTGATGCCGATCACCACGCCCCCTTTCGCCGTGCCGTCGAGCTTGGTGATGGCCAGTGAATTGACTTTGGTTGCGGCTGTGAACTGGGCAGCCTGCTCGAAGGCATTCTGGCCCGTGCTGCCGTCCAACACCAGCATCACTTCATGCGGTGCTGCGGGGATCACCTTAGCCATCACGCTGCGTATCTTGCCGAGTTCGTTCATCAGCCCCACTTTGTTGTGAAGGCGTCCGGCAGTGTCGATAATCACAACGTCGGCATTGTTCGCGACGGCCGATTTCAGAGTGTCGAAAGCTACTGAAGCGGGATCGGAACCCATCTGCTGCTTTATCATCGTCGCTCCTGCGCGGTCGGCCCACACCTGAAGCTGGTCGATGGCTGCAGCACGGAAAGTGTCGGCGGCGCCGATGTAGACTTTCTTTCCGGCACGCACGAGCTGTGCGGCAAGCTTGCCGATAGTAGTCGTTTTGCCGACGCCGTTCACCCCAACGACCATCAGTACATATGGTTCGCCTTCGCGCAGCGTGATGCCGAAATTATCCTTATCGCCCTCGCCCTCTTCGAGCAGTGCGGCGATCTCGTCGCGCAGGATACCCTGCAGTTCCGAAGAGTTCATGTATTTGTCGCGGGCGACGCGCTCCTCGATGCGGCGGATGATCCTGACAGTGGTTTCCACGCCGACATCCGATGTGATGAGGATTTCCTCGAGTTCGTCGAGCATATCCTCGTCGACGGTCGAACGTCCGGCCACGGTGCGCGCCAATTTAGAGAAAAGTCCCTGCTTGGTCTTTTCAAGTCCCGCATTCAGATCTTCTTTTTCTTTCCGGATCTCGTCCTGCTGTATTTCAGCCTCGGCGGGTGAAACGGCAGGTTTCTTTTTGAATATATCGAACAGTGCCATGGATGCTATCGGTATCTTTGAAATACAAAGATACCGATAGCAATCGACAATTGAAAATCGGCAATCGAAAATGAAAAGTGTTTTTTATTCGGCGTAGGTGAAACCCAACTTTGCCAGTCCGGACCGTATATCCTGACGATTCATGAACAAATCCCAGATGAGACCTGTCCGGTGGTTCTCCAGCATTACGATTATCGGCCCCTGGTCTATGGCCAGATAAGACGGTGCAAACCAATCCTGCCCGGGACAGAAAGAGTCCCTGAAGCCATATTCGCCGAGCAGACGCCCCCCTAGCCCATAGTAAAAATATCTTAATGCCGCCATAGATTCTAACGGAGTGTAAGGCATCGAAGATATTGCGGCGGTGGGAGCGATCACCCCGCGGTCGTTAGTTGGCGACGATGCCGTATATCCGTTCGGTATATCGCTTGCGGTCAATCCCCAGCACTGCGGGCCGTAACCCGTCTGATTTTTAGGGTTGGCGATGCAGTAACGGTAGTTTATCGCGGCATGGGCCGTGTTCTGCTGCCAGTAATCGGCATACCGGTCGGACAGGTTACGCGGGTCGAGTCCCAGGAATGAATAATGGGAGAAGAACAGCGGGCCTCCATAGTCCCCGCCCAGCGGCAGGGTTATGCCGTAGAACTCTTTGCCATTCTTCATCTTTCCGCCACGTGCCCAACCTTCGTCGTAGACTTCGGCCGGGATGGAATGGGATGGGGAAGATGCGGCCAGCACATATGCTATAAGGCATTCGTTCCAGCCTTCGATTTTCATGTTCATATCCCAACCGTACCGTGGAGACCAGTGCCAGTAAAGCACGTTTTGGCCGCCGCTCCTGAACCAGTCCCATTCGACGCCGTCCCATATCTCCTGTATCGCGCCGCGCAGTGTCCGTTCGCGTTCGTTGCCGCCGTCAAAGTAGGTTTGCAACACAAGAAGCCCCTGGATCAGGAATGCCGTCTCGACAAGGTCGGCGCCGTCGTCCTTATGGCTGAAAGCTATTGCCTTACCCGTTTCTCCATCCAGCCAGTGGGAATAGGCCCCGTGGAAGCGTTCGGCTTTTTCCGTCAGGAATACGACTGCCTTTTCAGCCCGGGCAAGAGCTTCGTCGCGTGTGACAAAACCACGCTCGACCGCTATTGGAAAAGCCATAAGCCCGAATCCGGAACCACCCGACGTGATGACGTTTCCCGATCCAGACCTTTCGCGGGCAAGTCCGGAAACCGGATGCGCGTAATCCCAGAAATACCTGAAAGTACGCTCCTGGACGAGTGTCATAAGCTCTTCGTCGGTCATTACGGTCGACCGGGATTCATGAGGTGCAACGGTGATTGCGGCCAGCAATAAAGATACGGATAGTAAAAAGATCGTTCTCAACGGGTCTGTGGTTTCATGGTTATCCGGCGTTTCCGGAAAAAAGTTTCAGTGCGATATGGGCGCAGGCTTCGGCATCGGCAAGGGCGTTGTGGTGGTTGGTGAGGTCGAAACCCACGTGTGCGGCCACTGTTCCGAGCTTATGGTTCGGGAGCGACTTCCCGAAAGCACGGCGCGAGGCCCGGCATGTGCAGTAAAATTCATAATCCGGATACTGCATCCCGTAGATGCGGTGTGCGGCCCGCAGGCATCCTTCGTCGAACGGGCTGTTGTGGGCTATGAACGGCAGTCCCTCGATGAGCGGTTCGATGCGGTCCCACACGAGCGGAAAATCGGACTCTTCGTCGGTATCGTAACACGACAAGCCGTGTATGGCGGTGTTGAAGCGGCTGTAGAAATTGGGCCGCGGGCGTATCAGGCGGTACATGGTGTCGGCAACCAGCCCGTCGCGCACCACCACTATCCCGACACTGCACACGCTGGACATCTGTCCGTTGGCCGTTTCGAAATCTATCGCCGCAAAATTTTTCATAACCACAAATATAATTATTCCCCGTAATTTTTAATTCGTAATTAGTAATTGAATGGTATCTTTGTGCGGTCATGACAGAACAGAAGGTACAAAAAGCACAGAAAGACCGCACGCTTATATGCACCTCGTGGGTAAGTACAGTGGGCAACGCCGTCCTTTCGGCGGCAAAAATAACGGTGGGTCTCGTTGCGGGGAGTATGGCGGTACTGGGCGACGGCATCGACTCGGCGACCGACGTGGTTATTTCGATAGTGATGCTCTTCACGGCGCGCATAGTGTGCCGCCCCCCCAGCCGCAAATACCCGTTCGGTTTTGAAAAAGCCGAGGGCATAGCCACAAAAGTGCTTTCGCTGGTCGTATTTTATGCCGGGGTGCAGATGCTCATGACTTCGGTGACGGCCATTTTCTCGGGAGAGGAAAGGGCGCTTCCCGGAACCCTTGCCCTGTGGGTGACCGGGTTTTCCATCGCCGGCAAACTTGCCCTCGCGTGGTATCAGTTCCGCGTGGGCAAACGTACCGGAAGCCAGCTTATCGTGGCCAATGCCAAGAACATGCGCAACGATGTGCTGATCTCGGTGGGCGTATTGGCGGGATTGTTTTTCACCTACGTCCTGGAACTTCCGGTGCTGGACCTCGTCACCAGTCTTATAATCAGCGGATTCATCATAAAAACCTCGATCGAGATATTCATTGACTCAAACGTAGAGCTGATGGATGGCGTGAAGGACGAAACGGTGTACCAGAAGATATTCGACGCCGTGGGGCGGGTTGAGGGGGCAAGCAATCCCCACCGGGTTCGTTCCCGCCTGATAGGGGGGATGTATATGATCGATCTCGACATCGAGGCCGACGGCGGCATCACGCTGGCCGAAGCTCACGACATCGCAGAACGTGTAGAGGACGGCATCCGCGAGTCGCTCGGCAACGTCTACGACATAATGGTCCACGTCGAGCCTCATGGCAAGCACCACGACGCCGAGCAGTTCGGAGTCGACCCCGGCATGATGAAGAAATAGACGGCAACGGCCGCGGCGGATTTTGGTTTGTTGCAAAAATAGTCCGCTCCGGTTTTACGAGCGAACGAGTTCATAGCGCATATGTGCGTGGTATCCGATGATTTCGCGCATGTCTGGCGGGATATGCTGCATGTCGTCGTAGAAAAAGAGGCAGGTCCCCTTGCCGGTTTCGCGGAACACGCATTTGCCGACAGCGCCGGACTTATCGTAGAGTATCGAGATTATCCCGGTCATGGCATCGAAAGTCCAATCTCCGGCCGTTCGTCCGTCCATCGGTCGGAAAATCTCGCCGTATCTGCCGTTGGGTACCTGTCCCGGTTCGGGCAATCGTACGGCCCGGTCGTCCTCCATTAAAGCGGCGAAAGTCTCGCGCGATGGCCGGAATGCGATCACCCACCCGTCGGGTTCGAAGCCGCACTCCCGCCGCCACTCACCGGCAACGCGAAATTCCTGCGCCGTGACATACCAGAATCCTTCGAAACGGGGTCTTTTTGTTTTCATTTTGCAAGGCGTTTGGGGGTTGAAATGTTTTTTCTGCGCCCCACAAAAAAGGACGCGGTAACAATCCCCTTTCGGTCGGCCTCGCGAGCCTTAGAACTGGAAAATTGCCCCGCGCCCGAAGTTGCCATGGCACATACAATGTCATAGCATACTCCGAGTTGGCAATTTTTCATACGTCGGCGGATAACCGTCGCGGCTCCGCATTATTTACCGCAAATACAATTCTTTTATTTTCTTTTTATCCATCAAAAAGTAACGTAACAGACCGGCAATACCTCTATCGCGGTATTAATTTTGTACATTTGGGGTTTAAAATATTACCGGCCTCTGAGAGTTTTCAAGAAGATATTAAAGGTTTTCCTGTGGATACTCGCGGGTATCTTCGGCCTGCTTATGCTCGTGTGCGTGCTGGTCTATCTGCCTCCGGTACAGAAATTCGCTGTCGGGAAGGTCGAAAGGATCGTGTCGGAAAGTACCGGAATGCAGTTGTCGGTCGAACGTTTCAGACTGCGTTTTCCTCTGGGTGTTTCTGTGCAGGGGGCGACTTTGGTCACTCCTGCAGGTGATACTCTCGTGGCTTTCGACCGCCTGAAAGCCAATATCGCGTTGCTTCCGCTGGTCTCGGGAGACGTCCGCGCGACGGGCATTTCGCTCGAAAAGGCTTCTGTCACATACCGCGACACTGTTTCGGCGATGCTGCTGCGGGCGCATCTCGATGCTTTTGCCGTCCGCGGCGCAGGGCTTCATCTGAAAGATAATTCCGTCCGAATATCGCGCGCAGCGCTCAAAGGGGCCGACGTACGCCTCGAACTCGGCGAAGGTACGCCCATTCCCGACACTGCGGCGGTCGATACGGCGGCATCGGCGGCGTGGAAATTCCGCCTGCGCCGTTTCGATATCTCCGGCCTGAAATTCGCCATGACGACCTCTCCCAATGAGTCGGAGATCGCCGTGGACCTTCCGCATGGAATGATCCGCCGGGCGGCTATGGACCTCGGGACGCGGGACATCGCGGTGAAACGCATCAGGCTTACCGGCGGCGATTACGGCTACTTCACGGGCCGAACGGTCGAGACATCCGAAAAACCGGAGCCGCCCGAACAGGACCCGGCAGCCGACACTTTACCGTGGACGGTGAATGTGGGCAGCGTCGAACTGAGGCGCAACAAGGCAGCCTATGGTTCAATGTACGGCACACCCGCTCCCGGACTCGACTTCGAACACATCCGCGCCGACAGCATCGGACTTCTGGCCGAAGATGTTCGTTACCGCGGTAGCGATATTTCGGCGAATCTGCGCAAACTTGAGCTTTCCGAACGCTCGGGACTGCGCATCACACGCGGAAAGGCCGGTTTCTCGATGACCGAAAAAAGCATATCCTTAAAAGACCTCGATCTGGCGACGGCAAATTCCACGGTAAAAGCGGATGCCGAGGTCGGTGCGGGGATAATGCAGATGGCGGCCTCTACGCCCGTTTCGCTGACCGTTTCGGCCAGCGTCGGGACGGGCGACGTGTTCCTGCTCGTACCGCTCGATGCGTCCGTAAAGCGCGCTTTGGCCGGGCAGTCGCTCTCCCTTGAAGGCGATTTCAACGGTACGCTCGCAAACATCTCGATAAACAAACTGGCGGCCGCGATGCCGGGACACATCGATTTCAACGCGCACGGCACGGTTCGTTCAATCAATGCTCCGGAAAACCTCGGCGGTCATGTTTCTTTCGACGGCAAACTGCGCGATATGGAATTTGCCAGGGGCTTCATCGCAGACACGGCTCTCCGGCGCCGGATAGGTTTCCCACACACGATGACTTTGCAGGGCGACGTCTCGTTCTCGCCGGACGAATACGATATTCCCCGCTTCACGCTTACGGCCGACAGCGGGCGGCTCGACCTGAAAGGCCGCCTCGCCATGCGGAGCAAAGAATTCGGCGCCGAAATGCGCTTTACGGATTTCCCATTGCACAGTTTCCTGCCGCATGATTCGCTCGGCATCGCAACTCTCGCGCTCACGGCGAAAGGACATGGTTTCGATCCCTTCGGAGGGATGAACGCCGGTGCCGATATCGGAATAGAACACCTGGATTACAACGGTTTCGCCTACCGCGACATGGCGCTGTCGGCATCTCTTGCCGAAGGGAAGCTCGAGGGGCAATTGACCTCTTCCAACGAGGCTCTTTCGCTCGACCTGGACATAGGCGGCACTCTCGAACGCGACCACTATACGGCTGGCATAAAGGGAGATGTCTGGCGCGCCGATCTCCACCGCATGGGATTTTCGGAAAGCACGCTGGCCGTTACCACCAGACTCGACATAAGCGGTTCGGCGCAGTTCGATTCGACGAAACTGCTCTTTGCACTCGATGCCGCGATCGACTCCACGGTGATCCGCATCGGGGAAGTCTCGCAGCGCATCAACCTCACTACCGTAAAAGCAGCAGCCGACACGCTTACCCGTGCGGTCATCCGTTCGGGCGATTTGGCGGTGGATTTTTCGTCGCCGCTTCCTCTCGATTCGCTGATGGCAGGTTTCAGTTCGGTCGGGACGGAACTGACACGGCAGATCGACGCCCGCAACCTCAACGCCGACAGTCTCCAGAAGGCCATTCCCAACATAAACCTGACCGTCAGGGCCGGTCGCGGCAATTTCCTGCGCGAGATGGCACGGCTGCAGGACATGGATTTCACTAACCTTTCGGCCGACGTCTCCACCACCGCCGGGAACCGCTTCCGCATAGGGGCCGAAGTCTACGGGTTCCGCACGGGCGGCCTGACGCTCGATACGCTCGACGTGCAGGTGCAGAGGCATGACGATCGGCTGTCCTATTCGCTGCGTCTTGCAAACCGTCCCGGCAGCATCGGGGATATCGCGTTGACACGGGTTTATGGCAGTGTCGGCGGTAACGAGGCGAGCCTCAATATTATCCAGCGCAACTCGGCCGACAGCGTCGGTTTCCGTTTCGGGTTCGACCTGAGGTTACTGGAAAATTCGGTGAACGCCACGATGACCCCGCAGAATCCTATCTTCGGCTATGAATCGTGGAGGGTGGATGAAGGCAACTACATAGAATACGCGTTCGACGGACGCTTCGCGGCAGACCTGCGCCTGCATGGGTCTGGAACAGGCAAGCATCTGAACCTCACTTCGGCTTCGATGCAGGATATTCCCGAGGGAGCGCTGCGTATCGAAATGGGCGGCATCGACATCGGCCATTTGACGGACCTGGTTCCGACCGCGCCTCCAATAGGCGGGATCGTCTCGTCCGACCTTACATTCGGGTTCCGGGACAAGGTCATAGCCGCCAAGGGAACCCTCGGAGTGGGGAATTTCACGTACGACAGCCAAAGGGTGGCCGATATCGATGCCAATGTGGACTTCCAGTCAGACGGAACGGGACGTATGGTGCTCGATGCGGGGATCGATCTGGAGAAACGCACAGCCCTCACCGCCAAGGGGCACTATACAAAAGATGAGATGAACTTCGCGGTTATCCTGCCATATGTTCCGCTGTCAGTGGCAGGTGCGTTCCTGCCACCAGAAACCGCTGAACTTTCGGGAACCCTTGACGGAAATATTACCATAAAGGGGACGCCTGCCAAACCCGAAATCTCGGGTGACCTGGGCTTTACCGGAGGAAAGGCCGAAATCGGGATGATAGGCACCGCTTACGGCATATCCGGTGACCGCCTCACGATCCGGAACGGCATGCTTTCGTTCAACAATTTTGGCATCGTCGCTCCAAATAATCAGAAACTCGCCATCGACGGCGGCATCGATATATCCGATTTTTCGGATATGAAAGCCGATATGAAAATATCCGCGCGCGATTTCCAGGCTGTCAATTCGACCCACCTCGGAGGGTCGCAGGTCTACGGGAAGGCCGCTCTCGACATGGGTGTGACTGCGAAAGGGCCTTTCGACGGACTTACAATAAGGGGTAATGTCGACCTGCTGCAATCCACCGACATCGTTTATATCCTGCGCGACCAGTCCAAGAACGTGCGCGACGAAAAGCAGGACATAGTCAGATTCACTGTATTCGCCGACTCTCTCTACAATGCCGTGGCAACCGACACCGTTTCCCGTTTCCGCAGCGGGGGAATGGACATGCTCGTAGGTGTGAACATCCGCGACGGGCTGAAAGCTACGCTCAGCCTTGACGAGATGAGCGAGAACCGAGTGGAACTTGAAGGCGGCGGCGAACTCTCCTACTCTATGAACAGCCAGGGCGACATGCGCCTGTCGGGACGCTACACCCTCTCTGGCGGCAAGGTCTACTACAAACTGCCTGTGATTTCGCAGAAGATTTTCGCTGTAAAGGACGGGAGCTATGTCGAATGGGCAGGCGATCCGGCCGACCCTGCGTTCAATGTTACGGCAACGCTGACCCAAAAAACCACGCTTGAGAGCGAAGGGGGTTCATCCAAAGAAGTCAGTTTCGACATATCCATAGCGATCTCCGGCTCCCTGAAAGGCATCGGCATAACGTTCGACGTGGCCGCCCCGGGCGACCTGGAGATACAGAACGAACTCTCGACAATGAGTGCCGAACAGCGCATGCAGCAAGCCCTGTCGCTGCTGGTCTACAACCAGTACACGGGGTTGGCATACAGTTCGCAGGGCGATGCCGGGCTGGACGCGCGCAATCAGCTCAACCAATTTATTTCCAAAGAAATAAACCAGTGGGCGAGGAATACCCTCAAAGGAGTGGACTTCTCGATGGGCATAGATTCCGAGGAAGACGTGACGGGGAATACCTATACCAACTACTCGTACAGCGTCTCGAAAAGCCTGTTCAGCGACCGGGTGAAGATCACCATAGGCGGAAGCGTCAGCGATAACAGTTCGGCTCAGGATATGAAAGACAACTTCGTCGACGACGTCACGCTGGAATACCGCCTCACCAAGCGCGACAACATGTTCCTGAAGGTCTACCAGTATAATACGCAGGAAAGCATCCTCGAGGGCGAGGTGACCGAAACCGGGGTGGGATTCGTGGTACGTAAGAAACTGAATCGCCTGGGCGACCTGTTCCGCCTCACCAGGGACGGGGAGAAGAAACAAAAGCGCATACAGAAGCGCGAGGAGCGCAAAGAACTGAGGGAACAGGAAAAGACAAAAAATAATAATGTCATTCCGAGCGAGCCGGAATAGAAAGGCTCATAAAATAGCAAAGGTATAAGTCCGGCGACGAGAAATCTTCCGAATAGTAATATATAATGTAGACTCCTCCCTTCGGTTCGGAATGACAAATTTGACAAGGATATTGTAAAAAATTGAAAAAAATATTTAAATATCTTGTTTTTGCAGCGCTTGCGGCAGCTGTTCTGTTGTCGTGTTCGACTACCAAAAGGCTCTCTGACGACCAGACCCTCTATACTGGCGTGAAGAAGATGGATATTGTGGCATCCGACGGTTCCAAAGTGTCCGGCGATGTGAAATCCGCCGTCAAGGACCCGCTTTCCGTGAAACCCAACAACCCTCTGTTCAGTCCATATGTGCGCAGTCCGTTGCCGATAGGATTGTGGGCCTGGAACTCGTTCTACACCGAGCGCAAAACCGGCTTCAAGGCGTGGCTCTATCGTAGTTTCGCAAAAGAACCGGTGCTCATAGAAACCGACGTACAGCCCGGCCTGCGTGTGCAGATGGTCGAAGATATGCTGGATAATCTCGGCTATTTCGGTTCGGGGGCGTCATACGAAATAATCCCGAAGAAGAATCCAAAGAAAGCGCGCATGAGCTACCGGGTGAGCGTGGCCGACCCGTGGCATCTCGAGACGGTGCGTTTCCCGGCCGTCACCGGCGATGCAACGCGCGAGATCGCAGGGATGCGGGCTTCGTCGAACTTGAAGCCTGGCCAACAGTACAACATCGACACCCTGACGCGCGAACGCGTGAGGATCACCAATAACCTGCGCGACAAAAGCTATTATTATTTCCGCCCTCAATACCTCGAATACCAGGCCGACACCACCCGCGCCGACCATGGTGTGGACCTGCGCATGAACCTGGCCCCGGGCATTCCCGAAGCCGCTCTGCAGCCCTACGATATTGGTAATGTGAAACTGCTGCTGTTCAGCACTACAGGGAACAAGGAGGCCGATTCGACGGAAATCGGAGGAAAGAAAGTGTGGTACCAGAAGCCGCTGAGACTCCGTCCGAAGGTTATCGAAAAGGCCCTCCGCGGCCTCAACACAGGCGATCCGGCAGCTCTTCCGGCTATAAACCGCACGCTGAACAACATGACGCGGCTGGGTGTTTTCCGCTATGTCAACCTCGAGGTCACGCCGCTCGACTCGCTGCGTCCGGGAGACCCTCTGGATATGACCATTTCGGCAGCCATGGATACCCCGATGGAGGCCGGGATCGAAATCGACCTGGCTTACGAATCGAGCAGTTTCATCGGTCCGGCGGCGATATTCGGAGTCAAGCACAAGAACATTTTCGGCGGCGGAGAGGTGCTGGCACTCAAGCTCAACGGCTCCTACGCATGGCAGACCGGAAACACCAGTTCGTCGGCCAATTCCACAGCCGTGAACTCCTACGAGATAGGGCTGACGGCTTCGCTGACCTTCCCGCGCATGATCGCGCCGAACTTCGTCGAACGCGCCATGAGCTACGGCGGCCGGACTAGCTACCAGTTGGGCGTCGACCTGCTGAACCGCCCCAAATTCTTCAAAATGCTGACGTTCAACTTCTCGAACACCTACGATTTCCGCACATCACGCACCGTCACGCACAGCCTCACGCCGTTCAAGATGGTTTTCAACAACCTGCTGAGCACAACCGAAGATTTCGACAACACGATGGCCGAAAATCCGGCGATCGCCCTCAGCTTCCAGAACCAGTTCATACCGTCCGGATCATATACTTATACTTTTGACAAAAAACTCAGAAAGGACCGCCTCGACCGTTTCGTGTGGCAACTTACGCTGATGAGCGCGGGCAATGTGTGGGCGGGAGTCTACAGCCTGTTCGGGGTTGAAACAGGCGACATGAAGATCCTGGGCCAGCCTTTCTCGCAGTTCGCCAAGGCGACCACCACGCTGACATGGTATAAACAGGTGGGTCGTTCAAATAGTTTTGCCGCGAGGCTCTTCTCCGGCGCGGGCTATGCCTATGGAAATTCCGAGGTGCTGCCATACACGGAACAATTCTACATCGGCGGCGCCAACAGTATCCGTGCCTACACCATCCGCTCGATCGGGCCGGGCGGCTATGTTCCCGACGTTACCGACCAATACGGCTACTTCGACCAGACGGGCGATTTCAAACTGGAACTAAACGCCGAGTTCCGTTTTAATATTTTCGGTGGACTCAACGGCGCGGTTTTCTTCGACGCGGGCAACATCTGGCTGTTGGAGGACGATCCCGACCGTCCCGGCGGCAAGCTGGGCAGCGGCAATTTTTTCGACCAGGTCGCGACGGGCACGGGTGCGGGCCTTCGCTACGACCTCTCTTTCCTTGTAATCCGTCTCGACCTCGGGGTGGGTATCCACCTGCCCTACGACACCGGCAAAAGCGGATATTACAATATCCCGCGCTTCAAGGACGGCTTGGGCCTGCATCTCGCCATCGGCTACCCATTCTAAAAAAATGAACTACCCCGCCGCAAGCAACGGGGTATCCAAAACAGAAATTTATAATATCTCCGCAAGCGGAGGGGAATCTACCCTTTTAGTTATCTACCTCGCAAGATACTTCCGTCGGCCTAAGGCCGACGGTCGGCGCTCGGCCGATGATTATTTTGCGAAGCAAAACAATTAAAATTAGCGAGTGTTTTTCATTTTTCACTGATTTTTATATCTTTGCCATGCCTCCAATTTATTGACCAACACCTTTTAATCCTTTTTTGAATGAGAAAGACTGTTTTGATTACGCTGTGCGCGGCCGCGTTTGCCGTATCGTGTGCCACACCCGAGCCTAAGGTTGAATGGAAACCGGCAGGCGACAAGATCATGACTACCTGGGGCGAGAACCTCGACCCGCAAAACGTGCATCCCGAATATCCGCGCCCGCAGATGGAACGTGCCGACTGGATGAACCTCAACGGGTTCTGGCAACTGGATGTCGCAGACCGCGAAACCGGTGAAAACAGCATTTATTCAGGCCATATCCTCGTTCCATTCGCTGTCGAGTCGGCACTTTCAGGCGTCGGCATCCGCGTCGGCAAGGATCGTGAAATGACCTACACCCGCACTTTCAAAATGCCCTCCTCGTGGAAAGGCCGCCGCGTTATGCTTAATTTCGGCGCGGTCGACTGGGAAGCGCATGTATTTGTCAACGGCGTAGAGGTAGGCAGCCACACGGGCGGCTACACACCGTTCTCGTTCGACATAACCGACCAGTTGAAAGGCCGCGAAAACACCGTCACGGTAAGGGTTTGGGACCCGACCACCGACGGCAAGCAGCCGCGCGGCAAGCAGGTTAACAATCCGGAAGGAATCTGGTACACCCCGGTAAGCGGCATCTGGCAGACGGTGTGGCTCGAGCCAGTGCAGCAGACGCATATCGCGGGCCTGCGCATCACCCCCGACATCGACAATAAGATACTGTACGTGAATCCGTCCCTCGCAGGAGGCGATGCCGAAGTCACCGTCAAGGTTTACGACGGCGCGGCGCCGGTGGCCGAAGCCACAGGGAAGGGCGGTACCGAAATAGCCGTCGCGATGCCCGCCGACATGAAGCTGTGGACTCCCGATTCTCCGTTCCTCTACGACCTGAAAGTGACGGCCGGAAAGGACGAGGTGAAGAGCTATGCCGGGATGCGCAAATTCTCGCGCGCCCAAGGACCCGACGGCATCTGGCGCATGCAGCTCAACAACAAAGATCTCTTCCAGATGGGTCCGCTCGACCAGGGATGGTGGCCCGACGGACTCTATACCGCGCCGACGGACGAAGCTCTCGCATACGACATACGGAAAACCAAAGATTTTGGTTTCAACATGATACGCAAGCACGTAAAGGTCGAACCGGCCCGCTGGTACTGGCACTGCGACCGCCTCGGTATGATCGTATGGCAGGACATGCCCAGCGGAGGCGAAGGTCCGGGCTGGCAGAACAGGACTTGGTTCGAGGGCAACGAGGACGTCCGTTCGGCCGAGTCCGAAGCCAACTACCGTAAAGAGTGGCGCGAGATCATGGACGCTTTCTATTCATATCCATGCATCGGCGTGTGGGTTCCGTTCAACGAGGCGTGGGGCCAGTTCAAGACGCGCGACATCGCAGAATGGACACAGAAGCACGACCCGTCGAGATTGGTCAATCCGGCCAGCGGAGGCAACTTCTTCCCTTCGTGCGGCGACATTCTCGACCTGCATAACTATCCGCAACCGGCCATGTACCTTTATGATGAAACCTTGGTGAACGTGCTGGGCGAATACGGGGGCATAGGCTACGCTATGCAGCCGCACCTGTGGGCGCCCGACCGCAACTGGGGTTACGTGCAGTTCAACAGCGCCAAGGAAGTGACCGACAAATACGTCGAGTATGCCGGGATGCTCCTCGATCTGGTTCCGCAGGGATTCTCAGCGGGGGTATACACACAGACCACCGACGTCGAGATGGAGGTCAACGGCCTTATGACCTACGACCGTAAGCAGGTCAAGGTCGAAGAGGCGCGTGTGCGTGAAGCCAATCAGCGTCTTGTGAACTCGCTCGACAAATAAACGGCGAAATATCATAAACAAAAAACGGACCCCGGTGCGGGGTCCGTTTTTTTATCTTCACACATGCACGATCCTGTAACGCGTATAATAAACCGGCATAGCCGGTTTATCCTTTAAAGGTCAGCGCTTTTATTTTTTTCGAGGGCAAAGCAGCCATCTCTTTTTCAACGATCCCGGTCAGCACGTCGGGTGCGTCGTGCCATCGGTTGGCCCGGAACAGGCGGCGGTAGGTCGTGACATGGCGGTGGAATTGAGGCCACAGCCTGGCCCAGTCTCGGGGCATGCGCAGCTTGTGCAGCACAGTGGCCGAATTCGACAGAATGCGCGCTTCCTTGTTCTCAGATTGGTGGAACCATTCGACTTTCGTTTCCGGGACAAAGCATTGCACGGCACGTGCGAACCCGCGTCCGCCGTTGTTGCTTTCGACATTTGCAAGGCGGGTGTCGTTGCGCGACAACATATCGCCGACCAAACCCTCGGTCACTTCCATACGCTCGGCTGAATAGACCACGTCTGTAATATATATGATTTCATCCAGCCCCACAGAGTAACAAACCGAGCATAGGTAATCATCGCCCATATCGGCCGTGTCAGTGTAGTTTGCGCGTTTTATGACGTCGCGCGGAAGCAGGTCGTAAATTCGGAAGCCGTCGCCGTAGAGCAGTCCCTGCGGAGCCGACGGACGGCCTTGGTACATGCATTCGAACTGCACTGGATCGAGATTCTGCTTTTTCAGCAGCAGCTTGCGGCTGTGGCGTTCGGGCCACAGCGGTTCTCCGTCGGCCCGCGGATCTATTTCGGTGGGTGGCGAATCCTTGAGCGCTTCGAGGTTCAGGTGCAGCCAACTGTCGGCCGGATGGCCGTCCAACTGCGCCCATGACTCCAACGGCACTATCTCTTCGCGCGCGGAGATCATCCCGATCAGGTCTTCCTCGTGCCAACGGGTGAAGACTATCAACTCCGAAGAGTCGTTATGCATACGCGTGCGGACAACTGAGGTGTACCACTCCCAGCAGTTGTCGCGCACGACGGGCGAATTGGCCTCCATGGCGTCTTTGTACAGATCATCCAGAATGAATGTATCGACGCGGTTTCCTGTGAGCGGGCCGTCGCGGCCTACCGAGAAAAGCTCTCCTTCGCGGCCTATTACCTCAACGTGGTCGGAAGTGCGTATGTAGCTGGATGCGGCGGCGGTTTTCGACGAGCCGTTCTTCTTGATCGTGGTTTCGGGGAACAGAGCGCCATATTCGTCCGACTCGATAACGCGCTGCGCGCGACGGTTGAAGCGCGAAGCCAGCGAAGCGCTGTACGAGGCAATGGCTATACGGCGGTCGGGGTCGAGTCCCAGAATGTATGCAGGCAGCAACACCGACGCTCCGAGCGATTTTCCGTGCTGTGGCGGAACGGTTATCATCAGGCGGCGGACACGTCCGTCGGCAAAAGCCTGTATCAGGCGGTAATAATTCTCGTGAAACGGCCTCACATCGAGGAACGGAAAGACTTCCCGCGCAAAATCCCCGAACACGGGCGCAGTATGATTTTGAGGCATAAAAATTGACATTTGATAATGGACAATGAAAAAACTGTATTCATTGTCCGTTGGTGTGATGTCGGGCCGGGGTCGCAGGATCCCTGAACAGAAGCGTCCTCCGGCGGGACGGAATCCTCGGAATCCCCGGCTTTGATCGACGGTCGGCAGGCCGGACGGGAGCGTCCTCCCTGTAAGACAGGCGGTTTTGTCCGCACCATACCGTATCGTCCTGACATCGCGGGTTGTTATTGATATTCTGTTATGTATTGCTTGAGTTCCGAGAATGAGAAATCGTTGAGCATCTCGCCGCACTCCTGCACGGTGGAAAATTCCCACCACACAGGAATGATATCGGCTATCGGGCGCCTTACTCCTTCGGGCAGCGTTTCGGTCCGGCGGTAAACGATGGCTGTAAGCGTGAGATTGGAATAAAACTCTTCTGTTTCGAACTCGACCATGCCGTTGAAGTAATCCGCACAGCCGATCTCTTCCTTCAGGCGGGCTGCTACGGCGTGGTAGATTTCGCTCGTGATCTCGATCATTTTGATTGGGAATTAGTCGGTTTGTAAAATCGGTCGTAAAACTAATATCATGCCTGCCACCGGGTATTCTACATTTTTGAACTATAATATCCGCAGGCTATACGGCATCAAAAAAATAAATTATTTAACTTTACACAGCAAACATAAGTTAAATTATTTAACTTTGTTTAACTTTTGACCAAACTTTATATTAATAAACCGTTTTAGAATATCATGGAGTCACGTTTAAAGCAGGCACGCAAATACTTAGACCTCAAGCAAGAGGAGTTGGCCGATGTTTTCGACTGCAGCAAAGAGAACATATCGATGATCGAGCGTGGCAAATCCGCTCTATCTGAACGGAATAAGAAAATTTTGGTTAAAAAATTTAACTTCAATTCCCTGTGGCTTGACGGGGAAGACGTCCCTATGCTGATGCCTGCGACCGAGCACGCAGTCAGGATGCAGGAGGCGCCCGCGCTGTTCCCCGAAAGCATTCCGCTGTACGACATGGACAAGGTGCAGGGACTGGCTCATCTGTTCAGGCGCGCGAGGCGTCCCAAAGCATCGGGCTATATCAGCATTCCGCACATTCCCAGATGCGACGGAGCGCTGCGCGTCGTGGGCGATGCCATGCACCCCATACTGCGGAGCGGCGACCTGGTGCTGTACAGCCAACTGGCCGATACGTCCGAGATATTTTGGGGCGAGATGTACCTTGTTTCGGTCGAGACCTCAGCGGGTGAGTACATTGCCGTGCGTTACATCCGAAAATCCGAAAAGAAAGGCATGGCTATACTGGCCGGAGAAAACCCCCTGTTCGCCGACACTGAAGTCGAACTGTCGAAAATCAGCGCGCTGGCATTCGTCAAAGCCACTTTCCGCCTTAACTCCTCGAAATAAGCCCGACGGTTAAAAAAGAGGTAAAAAAGTATGGCAGGGGATTATTGCATATCCGCCGGATTATTTATCTTTGTAAATACAACCTCTAACTGCGGCATCGTCATGAAACAGACTTTTTACAGGTTCGTTTACCGCATCGTTTCGCGGCTCAGCGACATCACGGGAGGCGCATCCGTCTTTGTAAGGTGGAAAGTGACCCTTGCCGCCATTATATTAGGTTGTACGGCCGTCTCGCTCACCAACTGCAGACCTCACACTGGTTGTTATGACCAGGTTGCTCCCCCCACTTGCTACGATCCGGTCGCGCCGGAAGAGCCGTGTCCCGAAACGGAAGAGGGCGAAAAGGCCAGGTACGACGCCGGCGATCCGCAATTTCTGGAGGATGCGGATGTGGAATTCAGGGAATCGCCAGCCGACAGCACCACCCGATGAGGCCGCGGCTTTCGAATATAGCTTTCGAGATCACTTCCGGATGCAATCTCGACTGCGTCTACTGCTACAATATCTGGAAAAGCCCCGGAGCAGGTATCGCGCCCGGACAGGGTTCATATAAAAAATCCATACGAACCCTTCGCGAGTTTTTCCGCCAGGCCGACGTGCCCAACGTGACGCTTACCGGAGGCGAACCATTCCTCGCCGAGCGCTTCATGGAGGTGGCGCTTTTCTGCCGCATGGAGGGTAAGGGGGTGACGCTCATAACCAACGGCACGTCCGGAACTCCGGCGCAGTACAACGACCTGCTGAAAGTGGGCGTGTCGCTGTTCGAGCTTCCCGTCCATTCGTCCGACGAGGCAGTCCACGACATGATGGCGGGCGTACACGGAAGCTGGCGGAAATCTGTCGCATCGGTCAACTCGTTATGTGAAATAGGCGCAGACCCGGTCGTGGTGATTGTACTCACGCGTTTCAATATAGAAAGCGTCGCCCGGACGCTCGATTTCATCGCTTCCCTGGGTGTGAAGCGGGTTATGGTGAACCGGTACAACATCGGGGGAAGGTACACGGCCAATCCCGCGGCGGTTTCGGCCACGCACAGCCAGTTGCGGAACGCTTTCGCCGGGATAGAATGCAAAGCGCCGGAACTGGGCCTGCGGGTAACATCCAACGTCTGCACCCCGAGGTGCATTCTCGACCCGCACGACTATCCGCACATAGGTTTCGGCAACTGCTCTCCCGACATGGCACGACGGCCGCTTACGCTCGACATGGATGGCAGTATCCGCCTCTGCAACCATTCGCCCGTGGTCGCGGGAAATATATTCGCGGAGCCTCTTGAAGACATATTGAAGTCGGCGTATGCAAAAAGCTGGGGCACGACGGTACCTGAGTATTGCGCGGACTGCGGAATGTGGAAAGACTGCCTTGGCGGATGCCGCGCGGCGTCGGAGCAATGCGGACTGGGCCTCGGACATCCAGATCCGCTCATAACAGCCAAAGGACTATAATTTTAATATACTTAAATATTATGAAAACCAGGATCTTTATACTGTCGGCTATGCTCCTCGCAGGGGTTTCAGCCACGGCTTCAGCCGATGTAAAACCGGCACCTATATTCGGCGACGGCATGGTGCTCCAACGCGATGTTCCCGTCAAAGTGTGGGGTATGGCAGACAAAAACGAGAAAGTGACCATCGCTTTCAATGGCCAGAGAACCAGCGTCAAAGCCGACAAAAACGGGAAATGGTCTGCAGCGCTGAAGCCAATGCAGGCCGGAGGACCCTATGCGATGAGCATCGAAGGACGCAGCAGCAAAATGACATTCACTAACGTGCTCATCGGCGAAGTGTGGCTCTGCAGCGGCCAGTCCAACATGGAATGGCCGGTGAAAAGCTCGGCCAACGCCGCACAGGAAATCGCCGCAGCCAACTACCCTTTCATACGCTGCTTCACCGTGGAAAAAAACATGTCTCCCGTACCGCTCGACAGCTTTTCGGGATCGTGGGCGGTCTGTTCGCCAGCAACGGCGGGTGATTTCACTGCTGTCGGCTACTTTTTCGCACGCGACCTGTGGAACGAGTTGCAGGTCCCGATCGGGATAATAAATTCGTCATGGGGAGGCACCGATGTGGAAACATGGACGAGCGCCGATTCATACGAAGCCTTGGACTCCTCAGTGCGCCGCAATTACGGGCAGACATCCGAACTACTCAAACAGATGTCGAGTCCCGAAGGGATCGAAATGAAGAAAAAATTCGACGCCGACTTTGTGAACGATCCCGCGCTGGCGGCAAAATGGTATGAAAATCCGGACGACCCATCGGCGTGGCAGGTGATGGATATCCCGCAGGAATGGGGTTCGACGCCGTTGGCAAAGGACGACGGCCACGTCTGGTTCCGCCGCGAATTCACACTTCCCGACAATGCCGGAGATGAGGTTTCCATGCTCTCGCTGGGGCTGATAGACGACAATGACATCACATGGGTCAACGGCGTAGAGGTAGGCCGTACCGTAGGATGCGACATCCAGCGGAAATATACTGTCGGGAAAGGCATCCTGCACGGCGGCGTGAACACAATCACCGTAAGAGTGACCGACACCGGCGGAGGAGGAGGCTTGTGCGCAAGTCCCGAAAACATGTGGATAGGCGCGGGCAGGACGGTATACCCTCTCACGGGAAAATGGTCTTATAAACCTTCCGTCACGACGACAGCGTACGGAATTATCCAGCGCAATCCGAATATGTATTACTCGTTGCTCTACAACGCCATGATAAACCCGATGGTTGGCTTCAGGATAAAAGGCGCTGTATGGTACCAGGGAGAAAACAACGCAAATGACGCATATGCCTACCGCACGCTGTTCCCGGCCATGATCGACGACTGGCGAGGCAAGTGGGGGTATGAGTTCCCGTTCTACTGGGTGCAACTTGCCAACTTCATGGCCGAAGCGCCCGTCCCGCGTGAAAGCGCATGGGCGGAACTGCGCGAGGCACAGAGCATGACCCTCGCGCTGTCGCAGACCGGACAGGCCGTGACGATCGATATAGGCGACCCCGCGGACATCCACCCGAGAAACAAACAAGATGTCGGACACCGCCTTGCGCTGAATGCCCTGGCGAAGGATTACGGCCGCAATGACATCGTCTGGTCAGGACCCACATATGCCTCTTTCGTGACCGACGGCAACAAAGTCGTGTTGACCCTCGACACATACGGATCGCAGCTGGCAGTGCACAACAAATACGGCTACGTCGAAGGCTTCGCAGTTGCAGGCCCCGACCGCGTATTCCACTGGGCCATGGCCTGGATCGAAGACGGCAACAAAGTGGTAGTATTCAGCGACCATGTCGATGAGCCTGTGGCCGTGCGCTACGCTTGGAGCGACGATCCGCAGGCCAACCTTTTCAACACCGAAGGGCTTCCCGCCGAACCGTTCCGTACCGACAACTGGCCCGGAGTAACGGTCAGGAAGTAACAAAAACAAGATACCCTGCACAGTTTGTGCAGGGTATCTTGTCTACAACTCCATCAGCATCGAAGCAGGGAAACGGCGGGATCCAGATCAATAATACTCTCCAGATTCATCATCGTAATATTCTTCCTCGTCGTCTCCGTAGTAGTCCTCATCGTCGTCCTGTTCCGACGGCGGAAGTACATCCAGCAACTCGATATCGAACACAAGCACCGCATATGGCGGAATAGGACCGGTTTCTCTGTCGCCATACCCCAGGTCAGGCGGAATAACCAGCTTTATCTTTCCGCCTTTACCGATCAGCCTGACACCCTCCGACCAACCGGAAATAACGCCGTCAAGAGGTAATGTGACATCGTCATTGCCGTCGAACTCCGTTCCGTCGGAAAGCGTGCCGACATAATTCACCACCACTCTTTCATTGCCGTCCACTGCCTTCACACTCATATCGCCCGGTTCCTCGATTTTATACAGCAATCCGCTGTCGGTAACATGAAAGTCTCGATTTTTCCGACTGTAATCACGAAGCACCTCCTCCGACGCTTTTTTAAGTTCGGCCGGCCTGCGGACCTTAAAGTACTCCATCAGGAATGCCATGGACTCCTCCTGCGTCCACACTTCGCGCCCGCTCATCACATCGACAAGCGCCGCAGCCGCAACTTCCTGAGATAGTTTATAAGCCAGGCTTTTATTCATGTTCGCCATGTGATAACCGACATCCATGCCCAAAGCATAGGAAATGGAATCATAGGTGGTTCTAAGAGTTCTTTGATCCGCAGGTTTCAGCAAAGGTTTCTGTTTCTTCTGGGAATAGGCTGAGGTTAGGGCCATTACGGCAACCGGAAGCAACAGCATGGACAGGATTTTCTTCATAATGAAATAAATAAGTTATGGGTCGAGTTATTATAATTTTGCAACTAAAGTGCAGTACAACAGTTATCTGAAAATTTCATAGAGCCTGTCCCTTGAACTCCTGAATGTAAAACAACTTGACAGGACATGAACGTTACGCATATCCGTAATACGCCCGCGGAGCATTTCAGCGCATTTGAGCTTGTTGTCGTCGAACGAGAAACAATTCAGCATCGAAGCCACCTGCGTGGTTGTGAACACATTGTACACGGCCGCAATGCCTACGATCTTCAGCTTGTCGTCATCGAACCTGGCATTTTTAATATCGGCGATAAACCTGGCGAATTCACCGTCGCTCATTAGCTGGTCGCGGCCGGATTCACCATAAGGATTGCGGCCATAGTTGTCTCGCCCTCCAACCGGAAAGCCACCGGTATTAAGGTTCAGCGCTACGCTGTTATGGTCGGCAACATATGAAACCGAAGATATCCCGCGACCGCCTACGGCGACCACAACCTTTTGCGATTGGCGCACCGCAATACGGCCATTATAGTATTCCGCTCCGCCATACCGGCCCTGGCGGGTGGTTATACGCAGCATATATTCGCCAGGCACCAGGTTAGAGAGCAACAGGCTGCCCGCAACATACTCGCTGAAACATTGGAATCCATTGATTTCCACATATATCTCCTCGCGACCCGGATAGTTTATCTGCAAACTGCCGGTCATAACCGTATTCTGGTTCTGAGCGGGCATAGACATCGGTCCCAATACCTGTGAAGACACCTGTGCGCAAAGCGCCGCCATGAAAAAGGTCAATAATATTATTTTCTTCATATATGTGTGGTTTTTAAGTCGTTTATGATCTGACGGCAAACTCCGCCGTGCAGGCAAAGATAAGTAAACCCAAGTAGAACGGCAAGATGGCATCCTGCTTTTTTATTGCCGCCAATCCCTTATGAAAGTATGTCCAATGTTTTCCGGCAATAAAAAAAGCCTGCTAATGCAGGCTTCATTTTTACGGCTTGGTGACACCACCAGGACTCAAACCTGGAACCTTCTGATCCGTAGTCAGATGCTCTATTCAATTAAGCTATGGTGCCTTAGATTGCGGGGACAAATATAAATATCAGGGAGTTACGAGTGTTTGTTCTATGCTTTCGGACTTTGTTTTGAAAGCTAAAACACGCTCGGTTTAAACATTGGTTTAAACATCTTGCGGGTTTCGTTTAATCCAGCATTGGTTAATAAATTGATTAATTGTATTTTATGATTATAGTGCGTTTATAATAAAAAAAGGCAAACATTTTCAAAAGGTCTTTTTTAAGGCCCTTTTTCAATGTCTGTCCTAATTGCTGTTTGCTGTCTAATTTGTCAGCATTCGCGCCTGTTTGCGTCCGCATCGCGCCCAAAATTTTTTCCCTCGGCCACGCATAGGCTTTACATATATGGTGTAATGAAACTACAGACCGCCCTACGAAGTAGGGATTATTTGATAAACTTGTCGAGGTATCGTTCGCTCAATCCTGCCAAAGAGAATCTAAACTCCTTTGGTGTGCCGTCTATCGAATCGTATGTGAAAAGAATTGAATCGCTGGCGTTGTGTCATTCCATCAGATTGACTTCCGATCCATCATCTTCAAACTCGATAATATTCGGCAGATGCATCTCGGCTTCCTCTTGTGGCTCTTTGGCATTTCAACCCAAAGAGAGTGTCGGCACTCTGTTCCTATAGAAAGTAAACCTGACAGGTTTGTTTGGATCGGCATCTGACGGCAAGACATAATCGAATCTCTGCGGTGCGATATC